>CAKSYU010000003.1 GCA_934524965.1 uncultured Angelakisella sp. | reverse complement strand
GCTGCTTTCTTATTATCGGCAACAAATACCAGACGGGACACAAAGAAGCCGATGATAACGACCAGCAGGGTGATCCAGGTGGAAGCGACGCCCAGCTTCTTGAGAATGATGTAAACAATAACGCCGGCGATGAACAGCGGGCCATTGTACTTGACATTCTTCATGAGGTAGTCGCAGATAAGCGCACCGAAGATGGCGGGTACCAGATAGCTGAAGGTAGCGGTAACGCTGGCAGGCAGTGCGGAAATAACGGTGGAACCGAGGATAACGAAGGCGGTGAGCAGTACAACGGTAAGCAGGTTGCTGACTGCTACAGCCATGGTGGAGATGACGTTACCGGCTTCGGTGCCGCCCTCTACGTCAGCGCTCTTCTGAGCAGCGGCAACAGCAGGCATACGCAGGTCGGACACGTTGCCGGTCGTCCATGCAAGGAAGCTGCCGCCGACGCCCAGTGCGGGATAGAAGGTGATGGGCTGCAGGATCCAGCCGATGAGGAAGGAAGCGGCGACCATCGCAATGATCTGACCGATCTCACTGCCGGTGGGAATAACGCCGGTGGTGATATACAGATAGGTTACAGGCAGGAAGTTGGCAACCAGTGCGCACAGCATGGTGATAACGCCCAGCCGCATACATTTTTTATCAAAAGACATTACAAACCCTCCTTATGCAATAAGGCTCTTTGCCACTACGGCAGCCAGCAGACCCACGATCATGGAAATACCGAGGGAGAACTCCTGCATTCTGCGGTTCTTGGCAAATATCTTGTTGAGCAGGAACATGCACGCTGCACCGAATACAGCCGCGACTGCATAGGGGCTTGCCTTGCCATAGACCTGATTGGTGAGCAGATAGGTGAACAGGGATACGAGAGCGCCGCTCATGAGGATCTTCATCCACTTGGGGTTCAGCCTGGCGTTCATGGTCTCGGTCACTTTACCCATGCACAGGATCATGACCAGCGGGCCAAGGATCCAGCCGCCCACATGGACAGCCTGCGCCCACAGACCGTAAACAAAGGTGTTGGTCTCAACATCGCCGCCGGCAGCAGCCGCCATATCCTGAACCAGCGTGGCAACGGTCAGCTCGGAACGACCGGAGCCTACATCTGCCATACGCATCCAGGAGTTAGGTCCGCCCATTGTTGCCATCAGCGCCAGGCACATAACGACCAGCGCGCAGGCGGGACCAAAAGCGGTGATGAGGGCGGAACGCATACCCTCTTTCTGTCTTTCACGGCTGATCTCAAGATGGTCAGCCTCTTTACGGGCGGTACGCAGATACAGCAGTGCCTGAATGACGATCACGACGATCATGACGCCGCAGACCAGCCACATGCCAAATCCGTTTTTCAGTGCGGAAACATCCATGGAATTTTACTCCTTTTTAAGATTATTCTGTCTTTATTCTCGATGCTTCTTTTCTTAAAAAGAGAAGCATACCTTTTCCGATCTTTTATTCGGCGCAGCCCTCGATGATCTTTTCGACCATCTCGCCGGACTTCACCAGATCCTCCACGACCAGCATTTCATTGACGGTGTGGTTCTTGCTGTAACCGGTCGAAAGTCCGACACACTCGATGCCGTAGCCGTTGAGACGGTTGGCATCCAGTCCGCCGCCGCCATGCTCCACACGCGGCTCTACGCCGATGCTGGTAAGCGCTTCACACGCTACCTTTACAGGGCGATGATCCGCGGGAACAAAGAACGCGGGATAATTGAGAACATAGTGCGCGTCGATCTCGGCGCCGGTCTCCTCGGCTACTTCCTTCGCGGTCTTTTGGAACAGTTCCAAATAAGCCTCAAGCTTTTCGTTCTTCAGGCTCATCGCAAATGCCTTGGCATTAGCGGTATCCGGCACAGCGTTGCAGGGGCCGGGTGCCACCAGATAAGACCAGTTAATAACGGTGTCCTCATCTAAACGACCGTCGCCGATTCTGGAAAGCACCTGAACAGCAGCGTGTGTTGCGCTGACGCCCAGCTCGGGGTAGGCGGCGTGGGCAGCTTTCCCCTTGATGTCCAGAAACAGTTCGGCTTTACCCATTGCGGCATCCAGTACACGTCCGACGCGTCCGGGGGAATCCAGCACAAAGCCGTATTTGGCTTCAAACAGCGAAGTATCCAAATGCCTAGTGCCCTGAACACCGATCTCCTCGCAGACCGAGAACAGAACCTCGATGCGCGGATGGGGCTTTCCGCTTGCCAGCGCACGGCGGATACCATCCAGAATAGCGGCTACACCGGAAAGGTCGTCCGCTGCCAGAATGGTGGTTCCATCGGAAACCAGATTGCCGTCCTTGATCTGGGGCTTGATGCCCAGACCGTTCTGCACGCGGTCCAAATGAGCGGCAAACAGGACGCAGCCCTTTGCGGTGCCTTCCAGATAGGCGCAGACATTACCTGCCTCGCCCTCTACCTTGGCGGCAGTACCGTCCTCGCGAACCGTAAATCCAAGTTCCTTGAGCTTCTTGGTAACAACATCCACAACCAATCGTTCATGGCGGGAGGCGCAGTCCAGCTTGGCAAGCTCAATGAACTCTTTTACCACAGGCATATTCTCCATCACAATACCTCCTCTATACTCGATATTGATTAGATTTCATTCACCGGTTGAATGTTCTGTAAACATTCTTACACACAAAAAATGACCATGCAACCCGAAAGTTGCGATTCGTTATCACTATTAGATATTTACCTATTCCATTTGCTCATAATTGTAGTGAATGTGCATAACAGCAATCTTATCATCTGTGCACAATCCCCTGTTAGGATTTTTTGACAGTTAATTTGCTGTTGTATTTTTGACGATTTTCATGTAGTATTGGGTAGAAAAATAACAAAAAATAAGGAGGTCAAGAATGGATCTGGTATCTCTGCGCTACTTCAAAGCGGTCGCCGAAACGCAAAATATGTCCAAGGCTGCCAAAAGCCTGTTTGTTTCTCAGTCCGCCCTCAGCAAGAGTATCCGCGCGCTGGAAAACGAACTGGGCGGTTCCCTGTTCCAGCGCACCGGCAAAAATTTGGTACTGAATGACGGCGGCAGAATTCTGCTGCGCTACGCTACGGATATTCTGAACCAGTATTCGCTGATGGAGACCGAGCTTTCCGATTATTTTGGCTGGGAAGCCACCACGGTTTCCGTCTCCATCAATATCGGCACCCACCTGCTTACCACGGTGCTGCCCAGCTTTCTGGACCGTCACCCGCAGATCCAACTGCAGATCTCCCAAAATGACTTCAGCATGCCGGATCGGGATAACTACGATATCTGCATCAACGGCACTACCGAAAAACCGGACGATCCCAATGTCGTAACTCTGTTTGATGAGGAGCTGCTGCTTGCCGTTCCCCACAACCACCCGCTGGCAACCGCGCCCGCTATTTTCATGCGGGATATTGCCGATGAACCGTTTGTACTGGTACGCGGTCAGCAGCTTACCGAGCAGACCAACGCCGCCTGTCAAAAGGCAGGTTTCCGCCCCAAGGTCATTCTCCATTCCGATTACCCCTCCACCACACTCGACCTCGTCGAGCTGGGCATCGGCATCTGCTTTTTGCCGGAGGTCACATGGAGCAGCGCCGGACGCAGCGGCATCGTGCAGCGCCGCATCACCGATGCACATATGCGCCGCTATATTTCCCTTTCGTGGCGCCAGAGCGGTTATCTTTCCAACGGCGCCACCCAGCTGAAGAATTATCTGCTGCACTACTTTCTCCACGTTTATCCGCAAGAAGAATAAATAATACAATAAAAAGGCAGCCTGCCATGGAGCTTGATCCCGGCAGATTGCCTTTTATTTTTATAGCTTTTCAGCGCCTTGCCTTTATTCCATCATCAGGCTGATGAGACGAATCCGGTTCTTTACACCGGTCTTGCAGTAGATATTGGAAAGATGTTTATTGAGGGTCGCGGGCGAAATATACAGCTGCCCGCAGATCTGCTCCGAGGAATAGCCCTGGCAGATGAGGTCGGTGATCTCGGTCTCCCGCTTCGTCAGTCCAAAGCCCGCCGCCTTGGGCAACATCACCTTTTTCAGTCCCAGATTGCCCACCGGCTTTTCGTTTACCAGCAGACGGGAGAAGCGCTGCTCCAAAGCGTCCTCCAAGGCTTGCAGGATAAAGCGGTCACGCTCCGAAAAATCCTTTTTGCCGCGCTGCCGGAACAGTCCCAGCAGGATAAGCGGCTGATCCTGATAGATCACGGAGGTAAACAGTCCCCAGTAGATATCTCGCGGTTGCCATATCTCGCGGTAAACGCGGCTGCGCTCCCAGTGCTCACCGTCCTCCACCAGCTCCGACTGGCTGAACACCATGCTGGAGGGTGACATGATAAATTCCGACCAGCGGGGATAGCTGCCGTTCAAAAAGCCGGAGTAATCATCATTTAGCCGATAGTTGACCGGCTCCGAAATGGTGACGCGCCCCTCCTCCCTGCCGATGCGCAGGCAGAAAGCACGGTCAAAGGGCAGCACCGTCTGCAGCTGCTCCATCAGCACCCGACAGGTCTCTTCATAGTTTTCCGCCGCGTCGATGCGTGAGACCAACTGCAGCAGGAATTTCCATTCATAATCCAACAGCTTCGCCACAGATCTGCACTCCTTTTTTCTTCATTCTGATTGCTATTATAAGCGGTTTGTTCTTTTAAGTCAAACCCCCGTCGGAAAAAGTCCTTTCCTCCGCAGGCAGAAAATATGTAGATAATGTGTAGCTTGCGCCAAGAATGAAAGAAAAAGTATTACTCCCGCCGATGTAAATATCAAGCAGTTCCATTTACAATAAAGCTGTGCAAAAAACTTTGCAAGGAGGTTTTTGAATATGATCCTTTCCGAACAGCACAGCATGATTCGGGCGCTCGCCCGTAAATTTGCCGAAACCGAGCTTACTCCGGAGATCCTTGATAAAGTGGAGGAAACCGCTGTTTTCCCGCAAGAGGTTCTGGATAAGATGGCGAAAGTCGGCTTCTTCGGCGTAAAAGTCCCCAAGAATATGGGCGGTCAGGGCGGCGATACCCTTGGCTACATGCTGGTCATGGAGGAAATCAGCCGTGTCAGCGCCGTAGCGGGCATTTATGTATCCTCGGCGAACTCCCTTTCCAGCGGCCCCATTATGATGGCCGGTACCCCTGACCAGATTGAAAAGTACCTCAGGCCCGTTGTCACCGGTCAGAAGCGCCTCTGCTTTGCCCTGACCGAGCCGGGCGCCGGTTCCGATGCTTCCGGCATGACCACCACCGCCGTGCGTGATGGCGACTATTATGTCCTGAACGGTCGTAAGTGCTTCATCACCGCCGCTCCCATCTCCGATTACGCCGTGGTTTATGCCAAGACCGATGCCTCCAAGGGCGCGCGCGGCATTTCCGCCTTTATCGTAGATATGAAGACTCCCGGTGTTTCCTGCGGTAAGCCGGAGCACAAGATGGGTATTATCGGCTGCGCCACCAGCGATATCGTACTGGAAGACGTGCGAGTCCCCGTCGAGAATATGCTGGGCAAAGAGGGACAGGGCTTTACCAACGCCATGAAGACTCTGGATATCGGTCGTCTGGGCATTGCCGCCCAGTCCATCGGTGTGGCGCAGGGCTGCCTGGATGAAGCCATCAAGTACGCCAAGAGCCGCCGTCAGTTCGGTCACGCGCTTGCCGATTTCCAGGCGATCAGCTTTATGCTGGCTGATATGGCGACCAAGCTGTATGCCGCCCGCGAAATGACCTACAACGCCGCCGTTATGAAAGATAAGGGCATGGATTGCTCCATGGAGTGCTCCATGGCGAAGTACTTTGCCTCCGAGACCTGCAACGAGATCGCCGCGAAGGCTCTGCAGATCCATGGCGGCTACGGCTTTATCAAGGATTATCCCATTGAGCGCAAATACCGCGACTGCCGCGTGTTCACCATCTACGAGGGCACCAGCCAGATCCAGCAGCATGTTATCAGCGGTAAGCTCTTAAAGTAATATAAGGAGGCTGAGACTTATGAAATTTATCGTATGTGTAAAGCAGGTCCCCGATACCTCCGGCAAGGTCGCTGTTAAGCCGGACGGCACGCTGGACCGTGCTTCGATGGACACCATCATTAACCCCGATGACGCCAATGCCGTAGAGGCTGCCCTGCAGCTCCGTGACGAGCTGGGCGAGGGCAAGGTCGTCGTTATGACCATGGGACCCATGCAGGCTGCCGGTATGCAGCGCGAGCTGCTGGCAATGGGCGCCGATGAAGCCGTACTGGTCTCCGGTCGTGAGTTCGGCGGCTCCGATACCTATGCCACCAGCCAGATCCTCGCCGCCGCTATCCACAAGCTGGGCGTGGAAAAGGACGATATCATCTTCTGCGGTCGTCAGGCGATCGACGGCGATACCGCCCAGGTCGGTCCCCAGATCGCCGAAAAGCTGGGTCTGCCCCAGATCACCTATGTTGCCGAACTGAAGAAAGAGGACGGCAAGGTAGTGTGCAAGCGTATGCTGGAGGACGGCTACATGGAAGTGGAAGCCCCCACCCCCTGCCTGCTCACCTGCATTAAGGAGCTGAACACCCCCCGCTATATGACCGTTGCCGGCATTATGGAGTGCATGGAAAAGCCCGTACAGGTCTTTGACTATCAGGCGCTTGCCGGCGATGCTCTCATCGATCCCACCACCATCGGTCTGAAAGGCTCTCCCACCAACATTTTCAAGTCCTTCACTCCTCCCCAAAAGGGCGGCGGCGTTATGCTGGAGGGTAGCGGCAAGGAAGCCTGTGACACCCTGGTCAACACGCTGTTGACCAAGCATCTGATTTAAGGGAGGGCGCAATATGTCTAATCTTATCAAAATTGAAGACGCCAAGGGCGTTTGGGTATTCTGCGAGCAGCGTGAGGGCAAACTGATGCCCACCGTGCTGGAGCTGCTCTCCGAGGGTCGCAAGCTCGCCGATGAGCTGCAGTGCGAGCTGTGCGGCGTGCTGCTGGGTGAAGATGTTGCCCACCTCACCGAGGAGATCGGCGGCTACGGCGCCGACCGTGTTCTGCTGTGCGAAGCACCCCTGCTGAAAAACTACACCACCGATGCCTACACCAAGGTCATTGCCGACCTGGTGCTGGAGCAGAAGCCGGAGATCTTCCTCATCGGCGCCACCAATATCGGTCGTGATTTGGGTCCGCGTCTTGCCGCCCGTCTGCACACCGGTCTGACCGCCGACTGCACCCACCTCGATGTTGATGTTGCCAAGTACAAGGAGTTCCTGCGCACCAGCTCCACCATTGATGTGGACCATACCGTATTCGATGAAAATGACCGTAACCTGAAGATGACCCGTCCCGCTTTCGGCGGTCACCTCATGGCGACCATCATCTGCCCCCGTTTCCGTCCCTGCATGTCCACCGTGCGTCCCGGCGTACTGAAGAAGGCTGACTTTGACCCCACCAAGGCTGCCGCCTGCCATGTGGAGCGTCCCGCGTTCTCTCTGGGCGAAGCCGACTGCATCACCAAGGTGCGTCAGGTCGTCAAGGAGACCCGCCGTCTGGTGGATCTCACCGGCGCCGAGGTCATTGTTTCCGTCGGCCGCGGCATCAGCGCCGATGTGGAAAAGGGCATTGCGTTGGCGGAGGAGTTGGCTGCCGCCATGGGCGGTGTCGTCGGTGCTTCCCGTGCCGTGGTAGATGCCGGCTGGATGACCGCCGATCATCAGGTCGGTCAGACCGGCAAGACTGTCCGTCCCCGCATTTATGTCGCTCTCGGCATCTCCGGCGCTATCCAGCATCTTGCCGGTATGCAGGATTCCGAGTGCATCATCGCCGTCAACAAGAACAAGGATGCTCCCATCTTCGAGGTTGCCGATTACGGCATCTGCGGCGACCTGTTCGAGGTCGTTCCCCAGCTCCTCCAGAGTCTCAAGGAGATCCCCGCCTAATTTACCATCTTCCTCTTGTGTTATAATTCCTGCAAAGACCCGCCCCGTCTCCTCGGAGCGGGTTCTTTGCGTCCCCGCATAAATAAACGAAAAGGACAGGTGCCGTATGGCGGCTCCCTGCCCCCGTCGTGCTATTCGCACTCCAGTCCCGAAATGAAGTTTTCACAGTTTGCAGCGGCGTTTTCGTCGTCCTCGTAAAGGTTCATCTCGGCACTGACCACCCAGCCGTCAAATTGCAGCTGATAAAGCCGCATAGAATAACCTCTCGTCTTCGGCTCTACGTATTCTCTGTTCTTTGAGAGATATTCAAAGTCGGCATAACTGCATTTTTCCGCTGCAGTACATACCGCCTCATGCAGATCCTCCAAAAACAGCCACAGCATGTGATCCTCGGTCAGCCGTCCGTAGGTATCGCCGTCATCACGGTACACCGTCACCGTCCCCAGCTCACCTTTTTCCTCTTTCAGCGCAAGCCGCTGCGTACCGTCCTCCTGTCGGAAAAGCTCCGCCTCCCAGCCCTGCGGCAGCTCCGCCGAAAGCGTTACCTTTTTTCCCGTCTCCTCCGCCGCTGTATTGCCATATATCTGCGGCACTATCTGCCACTGCTGCCGTGTGCTTTGCCCGCAGGCGGTCAGCAGTGCCAGCGCCAGTATTACAGCCGCTGTCCTTCTCATTTTCTGTCTCCTCCCGTCATTTGAGTTCATTTAGTATAACGACACAAACGGAATTTTGCAACATCGTTAATTTTTTGTAAAACTTCCCCCCACGGTTTGCCAAAGCACCCCTCTGTATGGTATATTTAGTATAGTAAAGTGCGGAGTTGTGTATTTTCCGCATATTATTAAATTATGCCCCACCGAAACAAGAAAGGAGCGAGTGTACTGAAACACAAAAAAAACGCGGCGCTTGCCGCCAACCGAGTAAAAATTATTGAAAAAATCAGGGAAGCAGCCATCTCAGTGCTGCCCATTGTAGTGATTGTCCTGCTGCTGTGCCTGACCATTGCCCCTGTCGGCACCGATTTGCTGCTCTGCTTTTTGATTGGCACCATTTTTGTCATTGTGGGGATCGGTTTTTTCTCTTTAGGTGCGGAAACCTCCATGACCCCCATTGGCAACCGAATCGGCACAGCGCTGACCAAAACACGCAATCTGCCGCTGATCCTCATCGTCAGCTTTATGCTGGGCTTTGCCGTCACCATCGCGGAACCTGACCTGCAGGTGCTGGCGGAGACGGTGCCGCACATCAATAATACCGTGCTGCTGGTCACGGTCGGCATCGGCGTCGGCTTTTTCCTTTCGGTGTGCATGCTGCGCATCGTCACCGGCGTTAAGCTGCGCTGGCTGCTTATCGCCTTTTACGGCATCGTGTTTATCCTTGCCGCGTTTGCCGCGCCGGATTTCCTCAGCGTGGCATTCGATTCCGGCGGCGTTACCACCGGTCCCATGACCGTTCCCTTTATTCTGGCGCTCGGCGTCGGTGTCTCCTATATCCGAAGCGACGCCCGTGCCGAAGCCGACAGCTTTGGTCTGGTGGCGCTCTGCTCCATCGGTCCCATTTTAGCGGTACTCATTCTCAGCTTTTTCTATACCGAAAGCAGCGGCTCCCTGGAGATCACCACCTCCTCCTTTGCCAATACCTCCGCCATCGGCGCCGCCTACCTGCACGATCTGCCCAAGTACATGGGCGAAATGGCGGTAGCGCTGCTGCCCATCGTGGTCATCTTCTTCGCGTTCCAGTTCCTTACGCTGCATATGCCCCGCCGCAACCTTGCCAAGATCGTCATTGGTATTCTTTATACATATGTGGGGCTGGTGCTGTTCCTCACCGGCGTTAATGTCGGCTTCTCCGCCTTGGGCGAGGTACTGGGTGCCGAGCTTGCCGATGGCTGGACGCGCTGGCTGCTTATTCCCCTTTCCATGCTGCTGGGCTGGTTCATCATCTCGGCGGAGCCTGCCGTGGCTGTGCTGGAGCACCAGATCGAGGAGGTCAGCGCCGGTACCATTCCCGGCAGCGCCATCAAACAAAGCCTTTCCATCGCCATCGCCCTTGCCATGGGATTTTCCATGCTGCGGGTACTCACCGGTATTTCTATCATGTGGTTCTTGATACCGGGCTATATCATTGCACTGGGGCTTTCCTTCTTTGTCCCCGATCTCTACACCGCCATTGCGTTTGACTCAGGCGGCGTAGCCTCCGGACCCATGACCGCCACCTTTATGCTGCAATTCATGATCGGCGCTTCCACCGTGGTGGGCGGCAACCCGCTCATTGATGCTTTTGGCGTGGTTGCCATGGTCGCCATGATGCCTCTGATCTCTATTCAGATGGTCGGCTTTATTTACAGCCGCCGCACCGAGACCGAGATCACCCGCGAGCATTATGGTGATGATGAGATCATCGAGCTGTGGGAGGTAAATCCGGTATGAATTATCTTATTTCTGTTGTCAATCCCGTCGCGATGGAGCGTGTGTGCGAAATTGCCGCCGCCCTTGACCTGCCCCAAACCGTCACTATGCTGGGGCACGGCACTGCCGCCAAAAGTATGCTGGATCTGTTGGGCATAGAATCCACCGAAAAGCGTGTCATCATGACGGTGGCAAACCCCGAAAAAACCCGCCAATTCATCAAGAATATGCGGCAGCAGCTCTATATCGGTATTCCGGGACACGGCATTGTCATTGCCGTCCCGATCAAAAGCGTGGGAGGAGGAAAAACCTTGGCATATCTGAATAACGGCGAGCAGCAGACTGCCCGCTATACCCCCGAACTGAATAGCAAATATGAATTGATCATCATTGTTGCAAATGAGGGACGCACCGATCAGGTGATGAACGCCGCCCGCGCGGCTGGCGCTACCGGCGGTACGGTGCTGCACGGAAAAGGCTCCGGCAGCCAGAACCCCAAGAAGTTCTACAATGTTTCCATCGCCTCGGAAAAGGAGGTTATTCTGATGGTGGCGCAAAGCGATCGCAAGGCAGCCATCATGCAGTCGGTACTGCACCAGGCAGGTCCCGACAGCGAAGCCGGCGCCGTACTGTTCTCTCTGCCTGTCAGTGAGGTTGCGGGCTTTGGTCTGATGGAGGAAGCTGCTGACTGACCCATAATTGCAATACCGAAAAAAGATCCGCACCGGCGGGTCTTTTTTTGTAATCCCTATTGACTTTTCGTTTCATTATGATATCATAAAGATATCAACTATAAGGAGTGACTTCTATGACAGAAAAATTACTCACCAATAAAAAGCACGGTATGGTCATGCTGCTTTTATTCCTTGCCGTTATTGCTGCGGCGGCTGCCGCCATTATCGTGGGCGCAAATCTCCATCTCCTTGGTCTGCTGGTTCTCGGTGTTGTTATCATAAGTCTCATTTGGATCCCCATGATCGGGCTTCGTATCCTGAAGCCGCAGGAGGCTTTGGTGCTCACCCTGTTCGGGCGCTACTACGGTACGCTGAAGGGCGAGGGCTACTACTATGTTAATCCCTTCTGCACCGGCGTAAATCCTGCCGCTAAGACCCGTTTGAGCCAAAGCGGTGATGTCAAAACGTTGGGCATAAAAGCCTCCACCGGTGATAATTCCGCTTCTCTTGAAGTGGATACCACCGGCAAAAAGCTCTCCCTTAAAATCATGACCCTCAGCAATAACCGCCAGAAGATCAATGACTGTCTGGGCAACCCCGTGGAGATCGGCATTGCCGTTACCTGGCGCATCGTGGATACCGCCAAAGCGGTCTTTAATGTCGATAACTACAAGGAATTCCTTTCCCTGCAGTGCGATAGCGCCCTGCGTAATATCGTTCGGCTGTACCCCTACGATGTCGCCCCCAATGTGGATACCACCGGCGACGGCGTAGCCGATGACGGCAGTCTGCGCGGCTCCAGCGAGGTCGTTGCCGCCCGTATTCGTGGTGAGATCCAGCAGCGGGTAGCGGAGGCAGGCATCGAGATCATCGAAGCCCGCATCACCTACCTTGCCTATGCCACCGAGATCGCCGCCGTGATGCTGCAGCGCCAGCAGGCGTCCGCCATCATTGATGCCCGCAAAATGATTGTAGACGGCGCCGTAGGCATGGTGGAAATGGCGTTGGCGCGTCTTTCCGAAAGCGGCATGGTAGAATTGGACGAGGAACGCAAAGCCGCCATGGTCAGCAATCTGCTGGTCGTGCTTTGCGGCAACCACGATGCTCAACCTGTCGTCAATTCCGGCAGTCTGTATTAAGCTGCCATGAGCGATAACCAGAAAAAGCAGGTGCCGCTGCGCCTTTCCCCCAAGCTGTATGCCGCTATTGCAGCTTGGGCGGAGGACGACTTCCGTTCGGTCAATGGGCAGATCGAATACCTGCTGACCGAATGCGTGCGCCAGCGAAAGAAAAACGGAAAATATGTCTCAGATGAGATTGATATCCCGCCGGAGCTGGATATTGAATAGCTGATTTTTTGCAAAAGGACGACCCGTCGCAGCATATCGTCTGCTGTGACGGGTCATTTGCACTGTTCTCTTTTACTGCTCGCTCTCCTGCCAGCCCTTGCAGACATCTACCCATGCCAGCGCGCCGGAAAACCCGTACAGCTCCTCGCAGGTCAGCTCGATGGCGCTGTTGCTGCTGCCGCAAGCGGGGAATACCGTGGTAAACCGCCGCAGCGAGACATCTAAACAGGTTTTCACCCCTGCCTTTACCGCAAAGGGGCATACCCCGCCCACCGCGTGACCGATCAGCTCTACGGCTTCCTCCAGCGTCAGCATCTTTGCCTTGCAGCCAAAGGTCTCCTTGTACTTGTGGTTATCTATCTTGGCGTCCCCTGCCGTTACTACCAGCAGCGGTCCCTCCGCCGTCATAAAGGAAAGCGTTTTGGCAATACGGGCGGGAATGACCCCCACCGTCTGCGCCGCCAGCTCCACCGTCGCACTGGAGGTCTCAAATTCCAGCACCCTGTCCTCCATGCCGCGCGCGGCAAAAAACGCTTTTACTTCCCGAATAGACATAATGGTTTCCTCCGATATTTGCGTAGTGATATTTGCGTCGTAATGTACCTATCATAGCCTCTCGTGGGATTTTGTCAAGCGCTGTCGTTACTTTTCCCGCAAAAGGTCTTGACTGCCGGCGCATTTCACGGTAAAATATATAGGTATTCCAAACTAGATGCAGGCATAGTTCATCGGTAGAATAGCGGCTTCCCAAGCCGCGGAGGCGGGTTCGATTCCCGTTGCCTGCTCCAAAAGAAAAGCCGCCTTCGGGCGGCTTTTCTTTTGGAGCAGAGGGGAACTCATTATTTCCGCAAACGGACACCCCCTGCCCTGATTAAACGCAAAGACAACCCTGACGGTTTTCTTTCACACTATCTTTCCCTCCGTCGCCGCCGGTTTCTGCTCTCCTCCCGTGGGCGGCTCTTTTTTGGAGCAGAGGGGAACTCATTATTTCCGCAAACGGACACCCCCTGCCCTGATTAAACGCGAAAGACAACCCTGACGGTTTTCTTTCACACTATCTTTCCCTCCGTCGCCGCCGGTTTCTGCTCTCCTCCCGTGGGCATCTCTTTTTTTGGAACAGAGGGGAACACATCGTTTCCGCAAACGGATACCCCCTGCTCTAATCAAACGCGAAAGACAACCCTGATGGTTTTCTTTCACACTATCTTTCCCTCCGTTGCCGCCGGTTTCTGCTCTCCACCCGTGGGCGTCTCTTTTTTTGGAGCAAAGGGGAACACATCAATTCCGCAAACGGGCAGCCCTGCGTCACCGTCACCTGTTACACACTGCCGGGCTGATAGGCGCCAAATCCCTTGCCCAGTACCTCGTTCACATCATACACAATAATGAAGGCGTCCGGGTCCACCTGCTGCACCCGCTTTTTCAGTTCAATGATCTGATTCTTGGCAAACGCGCACAGGATCACCTTGCGGGTCTGGTGAGTGAAACCGCCCTCACCGTCCAGCAGGGTGATGCCGCGGTGCATCTCCAGCAGCACATCGGTCAATTCCTCATGCCGGTCGGAGATAATACACGCCACCTTGGACTGTCTGCCGCCATATACGACCCGATCCATGATAAGCGAGATAAGGTACAGCGAAGCCACCGCGTACAGGCAATGGCTCATGTTGCGGAAAGCGATAACATGCAGCACCACGATCAGACCGTCTAACAGGCTGCACAGCGTCCCAATAGAGACCTGCTCCAGCCGCAGCCGCAGCAGCCGCGCCGCCAGATTCGTCCCGCCCACCGTGGCGCTTTGCCGCAGCATCAAGCCGCAGCCGGTGCCCACCAGCACCGCGCCGTATACACATGCCAACACGGGTTCGATCGGCTGAAATACCACCAACCGATCCAGCAGGTCGATAAACAGCGAGCTGACCAGCATAGCGTACATCGAAGCAACAAGCCAGTCGTTCCCTATCTTTTTCCACATGATAAAGAACAGCGGCAGGTTCATCACCAGCACCTGAATACCGATCGGGACTTGGGTCACCAGCAGGCTGGTGACCTGTGCCAGACCCGTAAACCCGCCCATGCATAGCTGGTTGGGTGCATAAAACCAGCAAAAGCCCAGCGCATACAGCCCGCAGCCCAGTGTGATCTGCACATAGCGCATCAGTGTGTGGTGAAATGTTTCCATGTGTTCTCTGCCTCCCGAAAAAACTGTCGATGCAGTCCCGTTATCCAGAGGACATTCTATCAGTCATTTGTCGGCTTGTAAAATTGACATTTTTCCTGCCGGGCATGAATATGATTCATGCCCATGCAAAAAAGAAAACGCGGGCATCAGCCTGCGTTTTTCCTTATATGCGCTCCGGAGCCGTATCCGTTTGCGCGTGGAACATATCGGTAATGTACCGGCAGAACAGCTCCGCTGCAGGGCTCAGCCTTTGCTGCGGCAGCGTTGCCAGGCAAATCGTGCGGGTGGGGCGCCCCTCCAGATAGCGCAGCCGGATCCTCTGGTCGTCATAGTCCCCCAGCAGCATTCGGGGTAAAATCGTTACACCACGCTCCTGCCCCACCAGTGTCAGGGCAGAATAGTCACTGTTGACACTGGCTCTTTCGGTTACGGCACAGCCTGCGCAGCGAAGAATGTTTCCCACATCGTAGTCCAGCCCCTCCGCCGGTACAATGATTCGTTCCTCCCGCAAAGATGCCAGCGAAACCTCTTCCTGCCTGCACAGGGGGTGGTCATGGGGCAGTACCAGCAGCATATCGTCCTCCACCAGCGGGGTCAATCGAAACGGCTGACCGGTGGAGGCGGAAAGGAATCCCACCTCCACCTTCTTTTTCAGGATCCATTCCTCCACCGCCTCATAGTCGCCGTCCTGAAAACGGATCTGCACAGAGGGGCAGCACTCCGCCATGCGTTCTATCAGCTCCGGAAGCCAGCGGATCGCAACACTGCTGATACACCCCACCGATACCACACCGGATATACTTCCGCCGAGCTCCGCCGCCTTTTGCAAAAGCTGCTCCTGCGCGGTCAGCATTGCCGAAACATAGGGCAGCAATTCCCTGCCGCTTTCCGTCAGGCAAACGCCCATATGCAGCCGCTGGAGCAGCTGCGTTCCCAGCTCCCTCTCCAGCCGCCGCAGGGCATGGCTGGCAGCCGATTGCGTATAGCCCGTCTCCGCCGCGGCATGGGTAATATTCCCCAACTCGGCGGCGCGGGCAAACAGTTTCAGATCGTTGATATCCATATACGGTTTCTTCGGCTCCTGATCGTAACTTAAAGATGTATAAAAATTATATCATACTGGTCAAAAAAAGCAATATCACCGCATGCGGCGCATGGGTCAATTACGCTTTCAAAAACTTGTTCTCCATTTGTTCCGTCCCCCTGTCTCCTCCCAGCTTCGGCAATTTCTCTAATTTTTATCCGTACTTTTGTGCCGATTGTTGCATAAAAACTATTGACACTTCCCCCTTTCCGGTGATAATATTAGTGCATTAAAGCGATACCAACGCTGTGACTACGGAGGAAAGGAGAAAGCTGCAATGAAAAAGAACTGCTTTATGATGATGGCTATGATGATGCGCATGTGCGGTATGCGCACTTTTTCCGATGCAACTTTTTCCGATAGCTCCATCATCACAGATTAAAAACATCGCGCCGATTTGGGCGCCGCCATCATTTGTTTTTAACCGGGAGACTTCATCGGAAAGTCTGCCGGTTTTTGTTTTATCCAATCTATCAGCGAAAGGAACCATGCCATGAACCTGTATTACGAAGATCTGGTACGGGCGAACCACCTGCTGGGACGAATGTGACCTTATCCCCCGCCCCGCACCGTTCACCCACAACAATCTTGTAAGATAAAAAGAAAGGACATTCCCATGAAAAAGACTCTTAAATCCGTACTCGCTGCTCTGCTCATCGTCTGCCTGCTGCTGCCTCTCGCAGCCTGCGGCAATAACGCCACCACCGAAACCAAGATCAAGATCGCGATCCCGAATGATACCACCAACGAAGCCCGCGCGCTGCTGCTGCTGCAGGATAAGGGCTACATCAAGCTGAAGGACGGCGCAGGCATTACCGCTACCGTTCTGGATATCGCCGAAAACCCCAAGAACATCGAATTCAGCGAGGTAGAGGCTGCCCAGCTTCCCAATGTCCTGCAGGACGTTGACTACGCTGTTATCAACTCCAACTACGCCATCTCCGCCGGTCTCAACCCCACCAAGGACGCTTTGGCGCTGGAAGGCTCCTCCTCCGCCTATGCCAACATTTTGGCAGTAAAGGAGGGCAATGAGGAAAATCCGCTGGTCAAGGCGCTGATTGCCGCACTCTCCAGCAAGCAGGTCGCCGATTACATTGCTGAAAAGTATGATGGATCCGTTATTTCCGTCGTAGAGAACCCCGGTGATGGCTACGATGCCGACCTTGACTATGCCGCTCTTGCCGGTCAGACCATCTCTGTTGCCGCCTCCCCCACTCCCCATGCCGAGATCCTCGCCGTAGCCAAGGATATCCTCGCTGCCAAGGAGATCACCCTTGATATCCAGGAATACAGCGACTATGTTGTTCCCAATAATGTGGTAGAGGACGGCACCGTTCTTGCAAACTACTTCCAGCACACCCCCTATCTCGATGACTTCAACGCCCAAAACGGCACCCATATTGTATCTGTTCTCTCCGTTCATGTGGAGCCTCTCGGTCTCTACGGCGGTAAGCAGTCCACACTGGACGCCCTTCAATAATAAAAACGAATTGGGGATTTGAAGAAGTATGATCGAGCTCAAAAATCTATGTAAGACCTACTCCCTTGCCGATGGCAGCGTAGAGGCGCTCCGTGACGTATCGCTCACCATTCCCGATGGCGATGTGTTCGGCATCATCGGCATGAGCGGTGCCGGCAAAAGCACCCTCGTCCGATGCATCAATATGCTAGAACGCCCCACCTCCGGCAGCGTGGTCATTGACGGGCATGACCTGACCCGAATGAACGAGAAGGAGCTGCGACAGGAACGTCGGAGCATCACCATGATTTTTCAGGGCTTTAACCTGCTGATGCAGAAAAATTGCCTGCGCAATGTCTGCTTCCCACTGGAGCTTGCCGGTGTAAAAAAAGCCGAAGCGGTCAAAAAGGCGCAATCCCTGCTGGAGCTGGTGGGCCTCGGCGATAAAGCCGCCGCCTACCCCGCCCAGCTTTCGGGCGGTCAGCAGCAGCGTGTCGCCATTGCCCGCGCGCTTGCCACCAATCCCAAGGTGCTGCTGTGTGATGAAGCCACCAGCGCCCTTGACCCCAAAACCACCGGTGCCATTTTGGAGCTGATCCGTGATATTAACCGTAAGCTCGGTATCACCGTCATCATCATCACCCATCAGATGAGCGTGGTGGAATCCACCTGCCGTCATGTGGCGATTCTGGAAGAAGGTCAGGTGGTGGAGCAGGGCGAAGTCAGCGCGGTATTCTCCCACCCTAAGTCGGAAGCCGCCCGCCGTTTGGTATTCCCCGAGGGCAATCCGGAAAGCCTTTTGTGCGCCGGTTCCGGCTCCCGTCTCATTCGCGTCGTGTTCAATGGCGCCGATGCCACCGGCAAGCCGCTCATTGCGCGTATGGCAACCGAGGCAGGCATTGAGGCAAATATCGCCTATGCTTCTACCCGCAGCATTGAGGGTCGCACCTACGGCTCCATGCTGCTCTCCATCGAGGATAAAGCCGATGATCTCGACCGCGCCATCGCGTACCTTACGCAGGATGGCGATGTGACTGCACAGGAGGTGACTCAGTATGCTGGATAAACTTTTTTCTGCCGAGGTATTGCAGGAAACGCTCACTATTGTCAAGGGGCAGTTCCTGCTGGCGTTCTGGGAGACACTGTATGTCACCATTCTTGCCACGTTTTTCGCCATTCTCATCGGGCTGCCGCTGGGCGTCCTGCTGGTGGTCGGGGAAAAAGGCGGGCTTGCCCCCCTCCCCGGCTGGCTGATGAAAACCATCAATATCATCATCAACCTGCTGCGCTCCGTCCCCTTCCTCATTCTCATGATCCTGCTGTTCCCGTTCACCCGTGCCATTATCGGTACGGCGGTAGGCACCGTGGCTTCCATTGTGCCGCTGGTCGTCGCCGCGTTCCCCTTCGTGGCGCGTCTGGTAGAAAGCAGCCTGCGGGAACTGAACCCCAATATCATCGAAATGTCCCGCAGCATGGGCGCTTCTCCCATGCAGACCATCGTTAAGGTTATGATCCCTGAGGCGGTCCCCTCCCTCATTTCCAATGCCACCATCGCCATCACCACCATTTTAGGCTACACCGCCATGAGCGGTATTGTCGGCGGCGGCGGTCTGGGCAAGATCGCCATCAACTACGGCTACTATCGCTATAAATATTTGGTTATGCTGCTGGCGGTCATTCTGCTCATCATCATTGTGCAGGTCTTCCAAAGCGTCGGCACCCGCCTTTCGGTCAAGCTGGATAAGCGCCTGAAGCAAAATCACTAAGCTATCTTCCTTCTTCTTTTCTCCCCTATATAATAAAAGCTCCGGAATCTCACCGATCCCGGAGCTTTTATTATGCAAACATATGCGAACAAATGTTTCACATGAAACATTTTCGTTTGGGGCTTTCAGTAATGGTACCGCTGCCGCTTTGCCAGCAGAAAGACCGCCGAAATGATTGCCGCCATCACCTCAGAAACGGTGATCGCCCACCAGATGCCGTCGATATCCAGAATGAGCGGCAGCACAATGACCGAGGACGCCTGAAACACCAGCACACGCAAAAAGGAGATAAGCGCCGAAACCGCGCCGTTGCCCAGCGCCGTAAAGAAGCCGGAGCAAAAGATATTAAAGCCCGCCAGCAGAAAGGAAAAAGAGAACAACCGGAACGCGTGCTTTGTCAGCGCAAACAGACTTTCATCAAAGCCTACAAAGATGTACGCAAAGGGGCCCGCCGCTGCGATTGCCAGCGCCGTCAGCGCCACACCTACCGTTAGGGTCAGTGTGATGCTCTTGCGAAGCAGGCTTTTCATCTCGGCTGTATTCTCTGCGCCGTAG
Organism: uncultured Angelakisella sp.; assembly: GCA_934524965.1. Taxonomy (GTDB): domain Bacteria; phylum Bacillota; class Clostridia; order Oscillospirales; family Ruminococcaceae; genus Angelakisella. The sequence goes on along the minus strand of CAKSYU010000003.1, from coordinate 57,880 downwards.
TGGTAGCTTACAATGGGCGATACGCCGATGGAATATCCGATGGAAATGGCAATGAAAATGAACTGCACATACAACAGCACGCCGTAGGCAGATACTCCGTCCTCCCCGATATATATAAGAAGCTGGAAATTATACAGCATACCCACCAGCGAGCTTGCAATATTGGACATCATCTCGGACGAGCCGTTGCCGCACGCCTTCAGAATAGGCTTTGCCTCCAAAGTCGGCTTCCCTGTCAGCCGCAGCAGGCTGTTATTCGGGCGCAGGAAGTAGATCAGCGGCAGCACACCGCCTACCATCTGCCCGATGCCGGTCGCCAACGCAGCGCCTGCCAGTCCCCACCGGAAGCCCACGATAAACAGAGCGTCCAACGCGGCGTTGGTCAGTCCCGCCGCGACGGTCACAAAAAGCCCCAGCTTCGGCTTTTCCGCCGCCGTCAAAAAGCTCTGGAATACATTTTGCAGCATAAAGGCAGGGGTAAACGCAATAACAATGCGTCCATACAGCACGCAGCCCTCCATCATCTCGGGGGTCGCACCCAGCAGCACACACACCGGCCGTATCACTGCGATGCCGATGACTGCCAAAAGGATACCCAGCAGCACGGTAAAGCACACCATCATGCTGAAGTAGCGGTTCGCCTTTTCCTTATCGCCCCGCCCCAGCTGCTGCGCCACCTGCGCCGTACCGCCGGTTCCTATCATAAAGCCCGCACCGCCCAATACCATAATAAAGGGGAAAATAAAGTTGAGCGCCGCAAATTCGGTTTTGCCTACCGCGTTAGAAACAAACAGTCCATCTACCACGCTGTAAATGGAGGTAAAGATCATCATGATAATGGTCGGCATTACAAAGCGTACCAACCGTCCGTAGCTGAAATGGTCGGAAAGCCGGATCGGCTCCCGCGCGCCATTTCTTCTCTCTGCGTTCATTTTCTCATTCTCCAGTTTTCATTTTCTTAAATTTCCGGCAATCTCCTTTTTTGCCGGATCGTATGGTCTGCACCCATGCAGACAGTAGCGTATTATAGCACAGATATTTTTATTCCGCAAGTTTTTCTTGCCCCGCAGGATACGGGCGTCCCTCCGCTTTTGTCGAGCCGCCGCCCATCAATGGGCGGGCAGCCCTCCTCCGCTTCGGGACGCCCTCATTTTTCTCTTATTCCGGGAATTCCAGCTCGCACGCTCCCGCCGCCCGTATGGTCAGCCGGGTGCAGCTTTTCTCGCCAAAGGTCTCCCGCATCACCCACAGGAAGCCCGCTTCCCGCTCCCGCGGCACCAGCGCCTGCACCGTACCGGCAAAGCCGCCGCCGTGTACCCGCCAGCCGCCGCAGCCCGCCAGCTCCCGCTCACATAGCGAAAGCGCCAGCGCCAGCCCCCGTTCCTTCGGGTCGGCAGGGTATATGTTCTGCAATCTCCGCTCGGAGGAAGCCCCGCTTGCCAGCATCTCGGCAAGGTACGCCTCCGCCGTGGGTTCCCGCAGCGCCGCCGCCAGCCGCGGCACCCGCTCGTTTTCCTCAAAAAAGTGCATTGCCCGCAGAATCGCGCGGTCGCTCACCTTGCCCCGCAGGCTTGGCAGCGCGGCATAGAATTCCTCCGGCTCAACCTCCCGCAGCACATGGCAGCCGAACTGCGCCGCCACCGCCTTCATCTCCAGTGGAATGGCAGCGTAGTCCTCGGTCAGGTCGGCGTGGCTGCCACCGGTATTCACTACATACATTGCCATGCCCCAGCGGGCAAAGTCGCAGGGCAGCCGCTCTACAATGGGTGCTTCGGGGCACAGAAAGTCAATGCTCACAGCGCTGCCCACTGCCGAGGCGGTCTGATCCATCAGACCGCAGGGCTTACCGAAATACTCGTTCTCGGCGTACTGTCCAATGCGCGCCAGCGCCACCGGCGGGATCGTCCCGTCATTGTACAGCCGGTTCTGGATCTCCCCCAGCAGCAGCTCAAACGCCGCCGAGGAGGACAGCCCCGAACCGGTCGGCACCGCGGAGGTGCTTACCCCCGCAAAGCCGCCCGCGGCATAGCCCTCCCGCCGCAGTCCGGCATAGATCCCGCGGATCATCGAGGGGGAATGTCCCCGTTCTCTTTTGTAATGCGCCATGTCCCGCCAGTCCATCGGCGGCAGCGGGTGACTTTTGCTGCCCAGCTCTACCGTACCCTCTTGCGGAGAGACCACCGCCAGCTTATCCAGCGTTACTGCAGCCGCCAGCACCCGTCCGTGCTGGTGGTCGGTGTGGTTGCCGCCCAGCTCGGTGCGACCCGGCGCCGAGAAGAAATAAACCTCCTCCCGCTCGCCGTACAGTCGGGTAAATTCTTCCAGCAGGCGCAGGCAGCGCTCCCGCTGCGGCAGCGGGTCATCGGTCACATACAGCTGGCACAGCGCCTCATCACAGGCGCCGCTTTGCAGGGCTTCTTTCCATTGGGCAGCACTCGGCATCGGTCGTTCCTCCGTTATTATCAGGCTTCGTTCAGGCTAAAGCGCATCAGCACCGGATTGTGGTCGGAATAGACAAAGCCAGTCTGTACATTCTCAAGGTAAGTCACCGTCACATTATCGCTGACGATAAACCCATCAACGATAATGGTGAAGTTCCCCTCCTCATAGGGGATATCGCAGTTGCGGCAGGTTGGCTGCACCTTGCCGCCGGTGTAGCTGTCGCAGCGGGTCAGTCCCTCCGGCAGCATCTCGATGGGGAACGGCTGCGCCCAGCCGAAGTCGGTCATGTCACCGCCGTTGAGCACCTGCGTGGAATTGCCGGTAAAATCGTGGTTGAAATCGCCGCCGCACACCACATAGTTGCCCTTTTGGTACTCCGCCAGCATATCACCGAACAGCATATTCATCTGCGCCGCTCTTATCTCATCGCTGCCGCCGTAGGCAGAAAGATGCACATTGAAGAGAACCAGCTCCCTGCCGTTTTCGGTCGGCACACGGCTGATGGTATAGCACCGGTCAAGGTCAAGAAACTTGGAAAAGCCGGTGGAGATGGGCAGGCTGCGCCGCATCGCGCCGGTAATGCCGACACTGCTGAAGGTGACCATGCTGCTGTTGGAGCTGCCGTGCGGCTGGGTCAGCGGGTACATCAAAAACGCCGAGTGATAATTCACCGCGTCCACCTCCGCCATCTCGCGGAAGGCGACCCGCAGGATCTCCTGCTCGTTGATATGGTAGCTGCGGGTGGAGTCAAAATCGACCTCCTGGAACAGGATAAAATCCGGCTGGAGCGAACCGACCTGCTCGGCAGCGGCGCCCACGCACGCCGTCACGCTTTCGGGGCTTGCCGCCCACGATTGCGTCCCGCCGTCCATAAAGAAGGTATAATCATCGGTATAGGCGCCAAATCCGATATTCTGCGTCACGATGGCGTATTCCTCGCCCATGCGCACCGCCAGATCGGTCTCCTGCGGGTTACGCGGCTCCAGCGTCTGGTTATCGGGGATCCTGTTATAGCTCAGCATCACATATCCCACATAGATGATGACCGCCGCCAGCAGCACGGCAAGCAGGATCAGCAGAACTTTCAGCAGCTTCTTCATAGCAATTCCTCTCCTTACTCTTATGGAGTGATATTACAGCAGTTCCAGGAGATCTTCCTCCTCCACACGCGCCGCGGCGGACTTCCCGTCATTTTCACGATAGCCGTTCATAATGACGCGGAACAGTTCCTTGGTAGAGGGAGGTGTGTAGCTAATGGCGTTGGCGCCCGCCTCTATCGTCTCTAGAATAGACTGCTCGGTAGGTCCTCCGGTGGCGATGATCGGCACCTTGGGGAACTTGTCCCGGATCTTCCGTACCACCTCGGCGGTGCGCTCGGCAGCGGATACATTCAGGACGGAAGCTCCCGCCGCCAGCCGCGCTTCGATGTCGTAGTTTTCGCTTGTCACCGTCCCGATAATGGGGATATCAATGACCTTTTTGATGCTCTCGACCGTCTGGTTGCGCATGGGGGCGTTCACCACCACGCCAAAGGCGCCCTGCGCCTCGGCGTCCTTCGCCAGCAGCACACTGCGCAGCCCATCGGTCACACCGCCGCCCACCCCGCACACCACGGGAATGGAGGAGGCGGAAATAATGGCGTCCATAATGACCTGCTGCGGCGTAAAGGGATACACCGCCAGCACAGCATCGGCATTGCAGTTGCGGATAATGGCAATATCGGTGGTAAAGATCAGCGATTTGATCCGCCGCCCCATAATGATAATGCCGCTCGCTCTCCGGATCTCGGAGGGCAGGGCAAGGCTGTTATGGTCGCGCAGCGCGCTGTGAATAAAGGCTGGCGGCTGTCTTTGTTCTTTCTGACTCATGGGGGTTCCTCCTTCGGGGTCGGGGTTGCGGTCGCTGTGGATATACTAATATATTTAAATTATAGCATATAAAAGTGTAAAAAGATAGTCCGGAGCAGTTAATACTCCGGACAAGTCTTTTCATTTGTGGTTGATTTAAAGTGTGCCGTACTCTCCGGCGGACGCTCCGATCAATAGAAAGTCGCGACCTCCTGCTCCGGCTCCTCGGCAGGGACGCACGCCGTCACCGCCAGCACCGGACCGCGCTTGCCATACACGGTGCTGAACTGGATATTCACATTGGCGGTCACGGTGTACCAGCCGCCGTTTTCCAGCTTTTCGGGGCTGTAACCGGTGCAGGCAAGCCCCATAAAGGTGATATCCTCCACACAGCAGGTCATCACATGCCGCCCGCACACAAAGCAGTTTTTCAGGCTGCGGTGCTTGGTAACGACCCGCCCCTTAAAGCGTACCGTCTTGCCCTGATACTTTTCCATCTCCTCGGTCAGGTCACGGTACCACACGGCAAAGTCCGCGTCGCCTATCTCAATAATAGGCGCTTCGATATCAAAGGGCAGCGGGTCCTCTATCTCATCGTAGTCAAAGCTGCCGTCCACATAGTCATAGCCGATCTCGGTGCGCCGGCTGACACCCCTTATCACCTTGTGGATCTCCATTTTATCGGCACCCACCGGCGCGCGGTTCAGCAGCACCATCTCGCAGCTTGTCAGCTTATCCACCATCAGGCTGCGCATATTGGTGTTGTAGCTCAAAAAGGTGTTGTAATCCGCCAGCATGACCTCCTGATAGATCATCCAGCCCTGCGGCATCTGCTCGTACAGACGCTGCAGCTGCCACATGCCGTTATACTCTATCACCACGCGGTCTACACGGTGGATCTTCTGCCACTCGCCCAGTTTGGCGGCAGTCAGCTCCTCCTCGCTCTCGATGGGCAGGATATGCACATTCTTCATCAGCGGGTGGGAAAGGTCATATTCCTCCTCCCCCTCCTCGCACAGCACCAGCAGGGTATGCTCTCCGGCATTGAATTTCTTATCCTCCAGCGTTTCCCGGATAAAGCGGGTCTTGCCCCCCTCCAGAAAGCCGGTGAACAGATATACCGGTATTTCAACCGCTTTTGCCATTTGTCAAATCCTCCGTTTTTCAGTTCAGGTGGAACAGCGAGGTCAGGGCGTCCTCCTTCAGCTCGGCGCCGATGACGCACAGACGACCGGTCACACCGGCAGCGCCGTTGCGGATCTCCACCTCGCCGGGCACATAGTCAAAGTGCAGCCACTTGCCGTCCGTCCCCGCCACAATGCCCTTGGCACGCAGCACCTGACCGTAGTCGCCGGTATCCAGCGCCTCCAGCGCAGCGGCAAGCTCCTGCTTCTCGTAGGGGTGCGCGGTCTCCTTGCCCCAGCTGGTAAATACCTCATCGGCATGGTGATGATGGTGGTCATGATGGTCATGGCAGCCGCACTCACACTCATCGTCATCATCATCGTGGTGATGGTGGTGTTCATGCTCATGGTCGTGATCGTGGTCATGGCAGCCGCACCCGCACTCATCATCGTCATCGTCATGATGGTGGTGTTCATGCTCATGGTCGTGGCAGCCGCAGCTGCATTCCTCATCATCTTCGTGATGGTGGTGATGCTCGTGGTCATGGCAACCGCAGGCACACTCATCATCGTCATCGTCGTGATGATGGTGATGATGATGCCCATCATGTTCCTGCTCCTCGGCAAGCTCCTCCAGCGCAGCAGCAAGGGTGTCTCGACGCTCCATCGCAGCCAAAAGCTGCTTCCCGTTCAACTCGTCCCACGGAGTCGTTACAATGGTAGCCGTTGGATTTTTCTCCCGCAGCAGTGCTACACAGGTATCTAGCTTTTCCCGGCTCATACCGGCAGTCCGGCTCAAAATAATGGCGCTGGCGTGCTCCACCTGATTATTGAAAAACTCGCCAAAGTTTTTCATATACATCTTGGCTTTGGAAGCGTCCACCACAGTGGTAAAGCCATTCAGCACCACATCATGCATCTGCAAATTCTGCACTGCACGAATTACATCACTCAGCTTTCCCACGCCGGAAGGCTCGATCAAAATGCGGTCGGGGTGATAGGTCTCCATCACCTGCTGCAGCGCCTTGCCGAAATCGCCCACCAGACTGCAGCAGATGCAGCCGCTGTTCATCTCGGTAATGTTGATGCCCGCCTCCTGCAAAAAGCCGCCGTCAATGCCGATCTCGCCGAACTCATTTTCAATGAGGACGAGCTGCTCGCCGGTATAGGCTTCCGCGATCAGCTTCTTGATGAGCGTCGTCTTGCCCGCGCCCAAAAAGCCGGAGAAAATATCAATTTTAGTCATAAAAACATCTTCCTTCTTTGTTTATGGTTATGGTTTAATAAAAACGCTTTTAACCTTTCGTTGATAAGAGCAGATACGGTTTATAAAACCGTCGGCAGATGGGCTTTATAAACTCCCTTGGACTTTACGGCAAACGAAAATCAGATGATGACAAGGAAGCGAGCCGCAGGCATACTTTGTGTCTGGCAAGGCTCGATGACGCCGTCAGCGCTGATTTTCGCTGTCGGAAAGCGTATATGCTCTTTTCAACGGAAGGTTCTATTATATTATACTACTTTTGTCAAGTTTTCGCAATATTCCCACCCTTATACCACCTGCAAAAGGTAAAATTTCAGATAGTCGGTCTCCGGCACCTCCGGCAGAATGGGGTGATCCGGTGCCTGCTGCCGCGCCTCGATCTGCCGCAGCGTCACACCGGCGTCCGCCGCTGCCTCCCGCAGCATCTTGCGGAACATCTCATCGGTCATAAAGTGCGAGCAGGAGCAGGTCGCCAGATACCCGCCCCGCGGCAGGAGCTGCATCGCCTTCCTATTGATCTCCTTGTAACCGTTATAGGCGTTTTTTGCAGTCGCGCGGCTTTTAGTAAAGGCTGGTGGATCGAGAATAATATAGTCATAGTCACACTTTTTCTCGTTTGCCATCTCGGTCAGCAGGTCAAAAACATCGGCGCATTTATAATCCAGATTGGTCAGCCCGTTTTTCCTGCCGTTTTCCGCTGCCAGTTCCAGTGCAAAGGCGGAAACATCTACCGCCGTCACATGCTCGGCGCCCGCCGCCGCGGCGTTCAGCGCAAAGGCGCCGGTGTGGGTAAAGCAGTCCAGCACCCGCCGCCCGCGCGCCAGCTTTGCCGCTGCCAGCCGGTTGTACTTCTGGTCCAGGAAGAAGCCGGTCTTCTGCCCCTCGATGTAGTCCACATCGTATTTTATCCCGTTTTCGGTAATGGTCACATGTCCGTCCAGATCGGTCCGCAGCCCCTCCATCGGGTAAAAGCCTTTTCCCTGCTCCAGTCCCTCCAGCGACCGCAGCGCCGCGTCATTACGCTCATAGATGGCGTCGATCTCCTCGCCGTCCTCCCGCAGCAGCTCCACCAGCGCGCGGTACACCCAGTCCTTGCGCCGCTCCATGCCAAGGGAAAGCACCTGCGCCACCAGCACATTCTCAAAGCGGTCTACCGTCAGCCCGGGGAACTGATCCGCCTCGCCGAAGATGAGGCGGCAGCAGCGGTAGTCGGTCTCGCCCATCACGGTTTTGCGGTAGTCCAGCGCATAGCGCACCCGCCGCCGGAAAAACGTCTCGTCAAAGGTATCATTGGTGTTGCGGCTGATGATGCGCACCCGTATTTTGGAGTGATCGTTCACCCAGCCGGTGCCAAGGTAACGCCCTTTATTGTTTACCACATCTACCATGTCGCCGTTCTCATAGGCTCCCGCTACGGCGGTCACTTCCTCGCCGTACACCCACGGGTGCCCCGCCCGCAGGCTGCGTTCCGCCTTGGGCGTCACCGTAAATACCGGATATTCTCTTGCTGTCATAGTATCTCTCCCACTCGTCCAAAAAATCTCCCTCTATCATAGCCTTTTTGCGGGCAAAAAGCAACACTTGCGCCCGCCCTGCCAAGGGTCTATAATCAAAGACATACGGCGGGCACGGCACCGCTTTTCGGGACTGACCCTCCGCCTTCGCTGCGGGCAGTCCCTTCCCGCTCTGCCGCGCCCGCCCCACACTTCTCTTTCCACACAGGAGGTCTCCCCATGAAAACCGCTATCTGCTATTATTCCCGTCACCACGGCAACACCCTCCGGGTTCTGGAGGCAATGGCAGAAGCCGTCGGCGCCGACCTTGTTGATGTCACCAGCCGCATTGCCGCCCGCCTGCCGCAGTACGACCGCATCGGCTTCGCTTCCGGCATCTACTACTCCAAATTCCACGAAACCGTTGTAAACTACGCCGCGCAGTATCTCCCCGCGGGCAAGGAGGTCTTTTTCGTCTGCACCCATGGTTCCAAGGACTGTCCCGAAAAATATTTTGCCGCTATCCGGCAGGTCGCGAAGGAAAAGGGCTGCCCCGTTCTCGGCGCATTCTCCTGCCGTGGGTATGACACCTTCGGTCCCTTCAAGCTTATCGGCGGCATGGCAAAGGGACACCCGGACGAAGCTGACTTGCAAAAAGCCCGCGACTTTATTGAGCACCTGTAAAAAGCGCAAGACCGGCAGCCCGCTCCCGCACGGAGCCGCTGCCGGTCATAATATTTATACCGCATACTGGCTGGTGTACAGCCGGTAGTAGAAGCCCTGCTTATCCAGCAGCGCCTCATGGGTGCCGGTCTCCACGATCTGTCCGTCATTGATGACAAGGATCAGGTCGGCGTCCACAATGGTGGAAAGCCGGTGCGCGATGACAAAGCAGGTGCGCCCGCGCATCAGCTTATCCATCGCCTTCTGAATGAGGATCTCGGTTCGGGTATCCACATTGGAGGTCGCCTCGTCCAGAATGAGCAGCCGGCGGTTGGCAAGCAGCGCCCGCGCGATGGTCAAAAGCTGCTTCTGCCCGCCGGAAATATTGATGCTGTCCTCGCTCACTATGGTATCGTAGCCCTGCGGCAGCGTGCGGATAAAGTGGTCGCAGTACGCCTCGTCGCAGGCGGTGATGATCTCCTCGCGGGTTGCCTCCGGCTTGCCATAGGCAACGTTATCCGCCACCGTACCGCCGAACAGCCAGGTATCCTGCAATACCATACCGAACAGTCCGCGCACATCTTCGCGGCTCACGGCGGCTATGTCGTTGCCGTCTATCGTGATCCGACCGCTTTGAATATCATAGAACCGCATCAAAAGGTTCACCAGCGTGGTCTTGCCCGCACCGGTGGGCCCCACGATCGCCACCTTTTGTCCGTGCTTCACATTTACGGTAAAGTCACGGATCAGGGGCGTTTCGGGGTCATAACTGAAGTTCACATTCCGGAAATCTACATCGCCCTTTATTCCCTCGGGCAGGTGTCCCTCAATGGGCAGCTCCTCCGGTGCGTCCTGCATCTCGTACACCCGTCGGGCGGCGGCACAGGTACGCTGGACAGAGCCCAGCACCCCCGCGATCTGCTCCAGCGGGGCAGAGAACTGGCGGGAGTACAGCAGCACCGTTACCACGGCGCCCACGCCCAAAGCGCCCTGCACCGTCAGGTAGCCGCCGATGAGGGCGACCAGAATGTAAGCCAGTGCGTTGGCGGCGGTAATGCACGGCATGATCAGCCCCTGCAAAAACAATGCCTTCGCTTCGGCGTCCTTCTGCCGCCCGTTTGCCGCGGCATGCGCCGCGATGGTGGCGTCCTCGTAGTTATATGCCTTGGTGGTCTGGTAGCTGGCATAGCTTTCCTCCACCACCGAGTACATCTTTCCGCTCTCCTCAAACATGCGGTGGAAATAGGTGCCGCAGGCGGCGGAGATACGGGAGGAAATGATGATGGAAAGCGGCATCAGCAGCAGGACTGCCAGCCCCATACGCCAGTTTTCCCGCAGCATCATCACGGCAATGACCACGATCTGCATAAAACCCATCACCGTCACATCTACGATGTCGTGGATACTGCCGCCCATGTTGGAGACATCTTCCTGGATCCGGTCGATGATCTGACCGGCAGGGGTCTTATCGATAAAGCTGATGGGCAGCCGTCCCAGCTTATCCGAAAGCTTGATACGCAGGTTGCAGGTGTAGTATTTGCTCACCACATTGTTCATCAGGTACATCTTGCCGATATTCACAATGCTCTGCACCAGGTACACCCCTGCCAGCGCCCCGCAGATCGGCAGCAGCGCGGCGGTCAGACCCTCAGTGGGGCGCTCGCCCGCCCATGCGTCGTACAAAAGCTGCACGCCCTGCCCCAGCAGCTTGGGCGCGATGACGGTACACGCCACCACCATGCCGCCCAGCAGGGCGCCCAGCAGCAGCCAGCCGTAAATGGGCTTTGCGTCCCGCACCAGTCGGCACACAACCTGCCCCGTGCTCATTTTTGCTTTCTCTGTCGGTTTCTTTTTACGGTTCATCGGCGCTCACCTCCCGTCTGGGAAAGATAGATCTCACGGTAGACCTCACAATGCTCCAACAACTCGTTATGAGTACCTGCGCCCACCAGCCGCCCGCCGTCCATCACAAAGATTCGGTCACTGTTCATTGCGCTGGTCACCCGCTGCGTCACCACGATCTGTGTCCTGCCCGCCGCTTTTTCGGCAAGCGCCCGCCGCAGGTTCGCCTCGGTCATAAAGTCCAGCGCCGAAAAGCTGTCGTCAAAAAGATAGATCGGCGCGTTTTTCAGCACGGCGCGGGCAATGCTGACCCGCTGCTTCTGCCCGCCGGAAAGGTTTTTGCCCGCCTGCTCCAGCCGGTGATCCAGTCCCTCCGGCTGTGCCTTGATGTAATCCGCCATCTGTGCCACCGCCGCAGCTTCCATCAGCTCCTCCTCGGCAGCCGAGGGGCGGCCCATGGCGATATTTTCCCGAATGGTGCCGCTGTAAATGCCGGCACGCTGCAAAACACAGCTGATGTTGTGCCGAATGGTACGGCGGCTGAGGGTAACGGAATCCCGTCCGTCAAAGTAGATCTTTCCCTCGGTGGGCAGCCGGAACGCCATCAACAGCTGCACCAGCGTGGATTTACCGCTGCCGGTGCCGCCGATAATGGCGACCTTCTGCCCCGCGGCAATGTGCAGCGAAACATCGCTTACCGCCGCGGCGTCGGCGCCCTCATAACGGAAGGTCACGCCCTCCATTCGGATATCTCCGGCAAAGGTGATATCCTCCGCCGTGTTTTCTCCGGCGGTCTCGGTCATCATGTCGGCGTCCATGACCTCGCCGATGCGGTCCGCGGCGACCTTGGCGTGGGGGTACATCACCAGGGCAAAGGCAGCCATGACAATGCCGTTCATCACCAGCGCCACATACTGTATCATCGCGAATATATCGCCGCCGGAGGCGCCGGAAATGCCGCTTTGCATACGGCTGCCGCCGAAATACAGGATCGCGACCGCCACCAGGTTCATCAGGGCGATGGCGATGGGAGCGACCAGCCCCATCTTGGTATTGGCTTCGATGATATGTTCCGCCATCACGCGGGTGGCTTCGGCTATGCGGTTCTGCTCCTGTCCCTCGCGGTTAAAGGCGCGAATGACACGGATCCCGTGCAGCCGCTCCCGCACAAGGTCGTTCTGTTTATCGCAGTATTCGTCGCTGACCTTCCACAGCGGTTCCACCTTACGCCCGATGGCAAGCACCAGCAGCATGATGACGGGCATCGCCAGCAGAATGATGAGCGCCAGCGTGCTGTCCTTGGAAAACGCCAGCACCACGCCGCCGAAAAACAGCACCGGAATGGTGATGATATTGCTGGAAAGCATATCGGCGACCCACGCCAGCGTCCCGACATCATGGGTGGAACGGGTAAGCAGCGCCGAGGTGCCGATGCGGCTGACCTCCTCGAAGGTGAGGGTATTTACCCTGCGGAAGACCATCGCGCGCAGATCGGCACAAAAGCCGGAGACCACCTGGGTGCGGCACCAGGTGCCCGCCGCCACCGCCCCCAGCGAAATGAGGGTGACCACCAGCATTTTGCCGCAGCAGCGCAGGATATAGTCCCAATCGGAGGTGTAGATGCCGCCGTCCAGAATATCGCTCATGATGGTGGGCAGCAGCAGCGAGCAGACGCTGGAAACGGCGATCAGCAGCATTCCCAGCAGCATCTTGCCCCGATAGGGCTTAAGATATGGCAAAATTCGTTTCATAAATTCTCCGTCGGTTTATGGGTTCAGCTCTCTCCCCGCATTCCGAAAAAAGGCGCAAAAATGCCGAGAGTGACAACACTCTCGGCGAAGCGTAATGACACCTTGGTTCAGGCGGATTTACAGAGAGAGCTGCTGTACAGGTATTCGATTCATTCCACCACGGAACTTGTTCATCTTGTTATCGTGCAAAGTCTTCATTTCAGCAGCTCCTTTCTTTCGTATTTTGGCATCGAAGAGAGTATAGCACACTGATGGGGCGATTGCAAGTACTTTTTCCCTGCGGGCACGCGGGAGGCGCACCGACTAAAAAACGGCGGCACGGCGCCGCTATCTGTCGGGGCGCCGTTTTTTGCAAAACGGGCGCCCCTCCCCCGCTTTGCCGCGCCGCCTACTCCACCAGATACCCCACCCCGAAGCGGGTGTGGATAAAATCGGAAAGTCCGGCGGACTCCAGCTTTTTGCGCAGGCGGTTCACATTGACGGTAAGGGTATTTTCGTCCACAAAGCTGTCGGTCTCCCACAGCCGCTGCATCAGCAGCTCGCGGCTGACCACCTGCCCCTTGCGTTCCATCAGGCACAGCAGGATACGGTACTCGTTCTTGGTAAGGGCTATGCTCTGCCCCGCGAATTGCAGGGTCTGGTCGGCGGTATTCAGCACCGCGCCGCGGCACTCAAAGGCGGGCAGCGCCGTCTCCAGCCGGTAGCTGCGCCGCAGCATCGCCTGCACCTTGGCGACCAGCACGCTGCCGTCAAAGGGCTTGGCGATAAAGTCATCGCCGCCCATGTTCATCGCCATGACGATGTTCATGTTATCCGCCGCCGAGGAAATGAAAATGATGGGGGCTTCGGTCATCTGGCGCAGCCTGCCGCACCAGTAGTAGCCATCGTAGCTGGGCAGCTTGATATCCAGCAGCACCAGATGGGGCTGGTACGCCTCAAATTCGCCGGTGATATCGCGGAAATCCCGCACGGCTTTCGCTTCCATGCCCCACTGCTCCAAAAGGCTTTTCACTCCCTCGGCAATGCCGCGGTCGTCCTCGACGATGAGTATTTTGAACATCGGTCTCCTCCTTATCCGGCGGTTCTTTCTCTCCCCAGTATCGCACATTTCCGGCGGTTTTTCCAGCCATCGAAGTTTAAGATTTGCTGATTTTTTGCGGTCGCGGAACTTTTCTGTTCCCTGCCGCCGCAAGCCGACTGCCCGACAAGGACAGCTTAGCGCTTTCTCCCCCAAAATGCTATCAACAGCTTGTTGAGACGGAGAAACTCAAGCAGCGATTGAGGGAGATTTTGGGGCGGCGCGGCGCAGCGGCGAGGGCTGCCCGCAGCGGAGCGGAGGGTCAGCACGAGGGAAGCGGAGCCGTGCCGCCCATTTTGTCCGGCTGATATATTTCAGGGCTTATTCGCCCTGCTCCGGTTCGTCCTCCGGAGAAAGCTGCTCCTCCTCGGGGAAAAGGGCGGCGGACTGCTCCTGCGGCAGGCTGGAAACGCCCCGCAGCTTCCGCTGGATCTGCCGTGTTCTTACGCCGACCAGCCGATCCAGTTCGCTGCTTGCCTGCTCCAGCCGGTTCTGGGTCATGGCAAGGGCTTCGGCGAATTTATCAAACTCGGTTTTTACCGCACCGAGGATATTCCACACCTCGCCGCTGCGCCGCTGAATGGCGATCGTCCGGAAGCTCATTTGCAGGGAGCCCAGCAGCGCTGCCATGGTGCTGGGGCCGGCAATATTCACCCGGTATTCCCGCTGCAGGGTTTCCACCATGCCGCGGTTGACCACCTCGGCATACAGCCCCTCAAACGGCAAAAACAGGATACCGAATTCGGTGGTGTGGGGCGGTGAGATGTACTTTTCCCGAATATCTTTGGCTTCCATGCGCACCGTGAGAAGCAGCTGACGCACCGCCGACTGGATGGCGGCGGGGTCTCCGGCGTCGTAGGCGTCGCGCAGGGCGGCATAGCTGTCGCCGGGGAATTTGGCATCAATGGGCAGCCAGACAAAGCCGCCGTCCTCGACCGGCAGCTTGACGGCATATTCCACGACATTGCGGCTGCCGGGCACCGTCGCCACATTTTTGCCGTACTGCTCCGGTGTCAGAATGTCCTCCAGAATGGCACCGAGCTGGACTTCACCCAATATACCGCGTGTTTTTACATTGCTGAGCACCTTTTTGAGGTCGCCGACCCCCTGTGCCAAGGTCTGCATTTCCCCCAAGCCGCGGTAGACCTGCTCCAGCCGGTCATTCACCAGCCGGAACGATTCAGTCATGCGGTCATTGAGGGTCTTTTGCAGCTTTTCATCGACGGTCTGGCGCATTTCGTCCAGCTTGGCGTTGTTATCCTGCCGAATGGCGGAAAGCTGGCGTTCCAGCGTCGCGCGGACGCCCTCAAGCGCGTGCGAGGACTGCCTGGAAAAGGCATCAAGCTGCCCTAAAAGAGCACGGCTTTCGGTCTGGGACTGGGTCTCCTGGCTTTCCATGAGGTACTTGCCGAGGGTGAGGATATCGCCCTGTACCGAGCGTTCCAGCTCACTCTGAAGGCGGGAAAGCTCGGCGGTGAGGTCGGTCTCCTTTTGCCTGTTGGTTCTGGCTTGGGACAGCAGGCAGCAGAGCAGCACGATGATGACGGCGGCGGCACCCAGCAAAATATAGCCGATGGTTTGCGGTGACATGGTTTTCTCTCTCCTTTGGTCGCGTTGGCTCAAAACGCGAACTTTAGTTCTTCCCAATTTCCATTGTAGCACAAATGTTCGTGGTTGTAAAGGGAAAACGGAAGTTTGGCGGACTGAACGAAAATTCTAACATTTTGACGGGGGCGGCGGGGTGCTTTGCATGAAAATTCTAACATTTTTGTAAGGTGAGCAGGCGGAGAATATGAAAAAAGCTCCCACGGGGGGAGCTTTTTTGATGGGGTAATTACTGCTTGCGGAGAATGGTGACGGAGCCGAGAACGGCGACCACGGCGGCTGCCACGGCAATGCCGACGACATCATTGGCGCCGGTGGATGGGTTCGCCTGACCGCCGGTGGTCTCCTCGGTGGTGGGAACGCGGACGGTGACATCGCCATCGACCTCAGGCGGGGTGACGATCTCCTCCACGCCATTGCCGGAGGGGTCAAGGGTCAGCTTTTCATCGGTGGTCGTTTTCCACACCATGGCATCGGTGAGCTTTACATCGGCGCCGCTGGCATTCTTGATGGTGGAGCCTTCCGGCAGTTCGGTCTGACCGGCAGGAATGGTGTAAAGCGCTGCCGTATTGGCGCTCTTGGTGTTCTTCTCTACGATAAGATCAAACGCCGCTTCTGCGCCGAGGTACATACCGACATTCTTGGTGCTGGTATCTCCCTCCTGCGCGGAGATATCAAAGCTGTTATTGGTCGCTGTGACGGTAGAGGTGATCTCCCACTGGGAAATGCGCTCGAACTTGACCGGACGGGTGCTGGTGACCTTATTATTGGTAAAGGTGATGCTGGTGAGGGAGCGGAAATCGGTGCCCTGACCCTCGTTATCGCCCTTGCTCCAGTTGCCGTAGGCGGGTCTGATCCAAGTGGGGTTGGAGTTATTGGGGGAGATGGTATTGGTGTAGTCGTTGAAGGTGCAGTTGTTGAAGATCAGGCTTTGGGAAGCCAAACCGCCGACGATAATGCCGTTAAAGGTGCAGCCCTCAAAATCTACACAGCCCAGCTGACTCCAGGGTCCGGTGTAAAGCTGATAATCGAAGCTGATTACACCGTTAAAGGTGGTACCCTGGAAAGTTACATGGGTGTACGCGGGGACAGCCAGCAGCAGGCTGGTGCCGATGTTATCAATGCTGGCGTAACCGGTAGCGCCGCTGGTGATGGTGCCGCCGACAAAGACAATGTTTTTGCCATTGGCGCCATCATTTTTCTCGCCAAGGTAGCCATTGGAATTGTAGCCGTTCAGTACATCGCGGTTCTCTTTCTGGTGCGTGGTGTCATCTCTTACGCCGTTGCCAAGAGTACCGTTGGTATCATAGCTGTAATCGCCAACGGTAACATAGATGGTGCCGCCATTGGCATTCTGGGCAGCGATGTACTCATCACGGGTCATAGCGCCGAGTTCTTCCCGCGTATAGGGATTGGCGCTTGAGCCCTTCGTGTCATCTGCCAACGCAGTGACGGGCAGCATGACGACCAGCATGAGGAGTGCCAGTGCCAGACTAAGGAGCTTTTTCATAACACATTACCTCTTTCTTTTTTAGGGTTTCCCCTCTTATTTTCGGCAGGATACATCATGTTTGTGTGCAAACATGATATCCCCATATGGGGATATGCCTTGTAATTCATATTACCTATATTTTCTGCAAAATTCAATCTTTTGATGGACAATTTTCACAAAATTGGAGCAATCGACAAGGGGTAGAAAAGATGTTTACTACAAAAACAGCAGTTTGACGGGGGGTAGGGTTATGACAGCACTCCATCTTCAAACAGCTTCCGCGTGATCTGGATAAACGCCTGGGTGAGCGGGGAGATGTTCCTCTCGTTGCGCACGGCGATCCCGATGCAGCGGTGCGGCTGATCTGCCAAGGGGCGAATACACACAGAAAAGGCGTACAGCTTCACCATCATGGTGGGGACGATGCTGACCCCCAGCCCGCTTGCCACGCTGGTGATGACCTCGTGGTAATCGTGTACCATGTGGGGAAAGCGCAGCGTGACATTGGACTGCGCCAGAAGCGACGCCACATCGTTAAAGCGATCCTGCGTCGGGCGGATAAAATCCTCGCCGTCCAGATCGGCGTAGGTAAGCACTTGCTTTTTACCAAGCGGGTGGTCGGGCGGCATGATGACGACCAGCGGATCATCCGCCAGATAATAGGACTTAAGCCCCGCGTGTACCGGCAGTCTGCAAAAGCCGCAGTCTACCTGCCCCGCCTTTACCCAGTGTTCGACATCCGCATAGCTGGCGCGCTGGGTTTCCAGCTGGACATTGGGGTACTGCGCACGCAGCTCCCGGAGGATAGCGGGCAGCCACAGCGTCATGGCGCTGGTGAAGCCGCCTACCCGCAGCAGACCTGTCTCGTTCCCCTGCAAAACGGCTGCCGTCTGCATCAGCTGCCCGTTCCAATACAGGATCTCCTGCGCCAACGGCAGCAGCCGCTGCCCTGCCGCGGTGAGCTCCACCCCCTTGCGGCTGCGCGCCAGCAGCTCAATTCCGCCCAACTCCTGCTCCAGTGCCTGCAGCATATGGCTGGCGCCGCTTTGCGTATATTGCAGGCTTTGCGCCGCATCGGTAATGTTTTTAAGGCGTGCCGCCCGCACGAACATTTCCAGCTTTTCGATATCCATTTCCAGCCTCCTTTTCCCGTTACATGCAGTTTTTGCATGTTAGACACAAGAAATATGCGTTTTACTTGTGTGCCCTTGTGCTCTATACTAAACCCAGCGCTAATATTTTGTCAAGAAAAAGCAGAAATCCGGATAATTTGCACAAAATTGAAGGAGTTGGTTCAATGAACACAGATGCACTTGAAAGCAGCGGCGGCAAAGCGACCGACCAAACCGCTGCCGCAGCGGCACCTCCCCTGGTAAAAAAGGCGATCAGCCGGGAGACCTTCCTTTTCATTGCGATTTTTGCGATCCTTTTCGGGTTTATCGGCAGCCGAATGGGCGGCGTGAACATGGTAAGCACCATGCTGAACACCGCTTCGGATCTGCTGATCAACACCTGCTTCTACATTATGGCGATCGCGGTGGTCGCCGGCGCGCTGGCGGCGCTGCTTTCGGAATTCGGCGTCATCGCGCTGTTCAACCGGGTGCTTTCGCCCCTGATGAAGCCGTTGTACGGTCTGCCGGGCGCGAGCGTGGTAAGCGTGCTGACCTGCTATCTTTCGGATAACCCCGCCATTCTGACGCTGTGCGACGATACCGGCTTCCGCAAGTACTTTAAGAAATACCAGCTGCCCGCGCTGACCAATATCGGCACGGCTTTCGGCATGGGGCTTATCGTGACCGTATTCATGATGGGGCTTTCCGGCGGCGGCGTAAGCTATGTGGTTCCAGCGCTCCTTGGTAATGTGGGCGCTATCATCGGCAGCATTGTTTCGACACGGCTGTTCATGATAAAGAGCCGCAAGGTACTGGGCGATGATCCGGTCGTCTCTGCCAGCGAAACAGGCGGTTATGATATCCTGAAGTACCGCGAGGTACGCCCCGGCAGCATAGGCGAACGGGTACTTAACGCGGCGCTGGAGGGCGGCAGCAGCGGTGTAAAGGTGGGTGTATCCATTATCCCCGGCGTGCTGGTCATCTGCTCCCTTGTCATGCTGCTTTCCAACGGCGTTGGCGCAGAAGGATATACCGGCGCCGCCTATCAGGGCATTGCGCTGCTCCCTGCCCTGGCGGATAAAATCAGCTTTATCCTTACCCCCCTGTTCGGCTTTTCCGATCCCTCCTGCGTAGCAGTCCCCATTACCGCGCTGGGCAGCGCGGGCGCAGCCATCGGCATTGTGCCCAATATGGTCGCCGGCGGTCTTGCCAACAGCAATGATGTTGCGGTATTCACCGCCATGTGCATGTGCTGGAGCGGATACCTGAGCACCCATGTAGCGATGATGGACGCGCTGAAATGCCGTCAGCTGACCGGTCACGCCATTCTGAGCCATACCATCGGCGGTTTGTGCGCGGGCATCGCAGCGCATCTTTTGTACATGCTGTATGCTGTGATCATCTAAGTAGCTTTGGGCGGATCCGCCGCCCTGAATATAATCCAACAATCCAACAGAAAAGAGGTAAAGCAAATGAGTACCATTCACGAGACCCGTATGGAATCCCTGCGCAAGGTCATGCGCGAGCAGTCCGTGGACTGTGTGGCGATCTGCAATTCGCCCAACCTGTTCTACACCACCGGCTACGCCCCCAAAAAGGACGAGCGCTTCCAGGTAGTGTTTGTTCCGCAGGAGGGTGAGCCGATCCTGGCGGTGCCCAAGATGTACCATGTACACTCGGTAAAGGACTGCACCGTAAAAGACCAGCGCACCTGGGTAGACGGCGTGGATATGCTGAGCTTTGTAAAAGAGATCCTGACTGAGCTGGGCGTATGCAACGGTAAGATCGCCATTGATGACACCTTTGAGTTCCGCACCTTTAACCTGATCCGCATGGCAGCCCCCAAGGCGGAGTTTGTACTGGGCAGCAACCTGTTCACCCTGCTGCGTATGCGCAAGAGCGCCGATGAGATCGACCTGATGAAGAAATCCGGTGAGCTGAGCGACTGGGCGATGCAGATGGTGATAGACCAGCTGCTGACCGGCAAGAGCGAAGCCGAGCTGAAGACCTGGATCGAATACGAGCTGGCACAGAAGGGCATGAGAGACGGTTTCTCCAACCTGATCGCCTTTGGCTCCAATACCGGTTCCGCCCACCATGTAAGCGGCGACCGTGTAGCGCAGAAGGGCGACGCCGTTTATCTGGATCTGGGTGGCGCGTATATGCACTACTGGTCCGATATCACCCGCTCGCTGCACATCGGCAAGCCCAGCGCTGCCTATGTAGAGGTTTACAACCGTGTGCGTGAGGCACAGCAGCTCGCCTTTGAGGCGATCAAGCCGGGCGTGCGTGCCTGCGATGTACATATGCTGGCATGGAACTATCTGGACAAGCACGGTCTGGCGCAGTATTTCACCCATCGTCTGGGACACGGTGAGGGTCTGGACGGTCACGAGCTGCCCAACCTTGCCAAGGACTGCGATATTATTCTGGAGCCGGGCATGACCTTCTCCTGCGAGCCGGGCGTATATAACGGTGAGTTCGGCGTGCGCATTGAGGACACCGTGTGCGTGACCGAAACCGGCGCCATTTCCTTTAACCACTACACGAAGGATCTGATCGTACTGGAGTAAGAGGCACACCGATCAAGACACAATGTATTTGTGATAAAAAAGGAGGAAATAAAAGTGTACACAGAGGTAGCCAATCAAGGGTGGCTGTATGTAGTTGTAGCCGTGATCCTGGCAGTCGTACTGGCACAGACGCTGGCATTTATGAAAAAGGCGTGGGGACGCTCTCTGGAGCTGGGCGTAACACCCGCACAGGCGAAAAAAGGCATTACGATCGGCTTTGGCGTAAGCATTATGCCCACCGTGGCTGTACTGGTCGTATTGTTTACCCTTATTCCCCTGCTGGGCGGTCCGCTTGCGTGGTTCCGTCTTTCGGTTATCGGTTCCGCCACCTTTGAGACGATGGCAAGCCAGTGGGCTGTCACCGGTATGGGTGAAGAGTTTATCGTAGGCGGATTTTCCATCAGCGCTTGGGTAGCGGCTGCGTGGGTATGCACCATCGCCGGTATCACCAACATCATCTGGATGGCGATCGCCTGCAAGCCCTGCGACGTTGCCTTTAACAAGATGACCGGCAAGGTGGATATGAAGTGGATCGGTATTCTGGGCACCTGCGCCATCATGGGCATTATGGGTTATCTTTCCGTTACCGAGACCAAAAACGGCAATAAGCGGCTTATCTTCCTGATCAGCTTTGTATGCTCGTTCCTGATCTCGCTGCTGATCAAGAAAGTACCGAAGCTGAAGAAGCTGAAGGACTGGAACCTGAGTATCAGCCTGATCGTAGGTATGCTGGCAGCGTGCCTGATCTATCATCCGTAAGGGGGAGGAAACTGAAATGAGTGAAAAAGGACAAAAAACACTGAGTTCCTATAATACATGGGTGCATCGGTTTGGTATTGCCAGCAGCCTGGTCATTGCCGTGGTCATGATGGCATTCCCCGTGGCGTGCAGTATCGTATTTGGTGAATGGCCGGATTGGAAAGCGATCCTTCCCGCACTGATCAGCGCCGTGGCGTGGCTTGCCCCCTACTGGATCAGCCAGACCCTCGGCTTTATGCAGTCCATGGGACCCGGCGCACTGTACAGCTCCTATGTAACCGGCAACACCACCAACCTGAAGCTGCCTGCCATTATGGCAACGCAGAGCATGTGTGAGGTAGAGCCCTGCTCCGAGGCGGCGCACTGCGTAGCGGTCCTCGCTTCCGGCGGTTCCGCGATCTGCGTTATGCTTATCCTTACCATCGGCGTGTGCTTCTCCGGCGCGATAGAGCCGCTGGTCAACAACCCCACCTTCTCGCCTGCCTTCACCTATGCGGTATCCGCCCTGTTCGGCAGCGTAGTAGCTACCAACATCTGCGATAAGAAGAAGATCGGCTACTGGGTCACACCGTTTTTGGTTGCGCTGTTCTTCTGCTACTGCACCGATGTGGCAAGCTCCTGGTACATGCTGATCGCCATTGCCGCTTCCATGCTAGTGGGGCGCGTAGTATATGTGCACAACAAGAAAAAACAAGAAAACGCTGCTGCGTGATCTCCTCAATCTCCTCAATAACAAATATCCCCCGACCGAAGCGGTCGGGGGATATCTTTTTGCCCTGTGTGACAGGTTTATTTCTTGCGAATGAGGGCGGAGGCGGTGAGGGTGAGGGCGACTGCCGCGGCGAGGGCTGCGGTGACGCCGATGCTATCCGCCGCGCCGGTGGTGGGGTTGGGCTGCTGCTCCTCCGGAACACGGACGGTGATATCGCCGCCGCTGCCGGCAGTAATGAGCAATGTTCTGACAAGGTCATCCGACATTACGGGGCAGATGCCCTCAGCGCGGACGACATACTCCCAGCGGACACCGGCAGTAAGGCTGTCACGATCCGCAGCGTATGTGTTGGAACCGGTCACGACCATGCCGCTGCCGATGGTGGGCGCTTCCCGAAGCCACGCCGCTGCGCTGGGCGCAGAGAGGAACACGGTACCACCGGTCACGGACATTGTGGCAAAGCGAGTGGTACTGATTCCCTCAAAATCGTCCAGCGAGTAGACAATGAGTGCCGGTTTTTGGCGGAGCAGTTCCACATCGCCGCCGGAGACATTGAGACCCTCGACAACACATGCATCCTTGGCGGTGACGGAAGCACTGCCGCCGGAAACGGTGAGCATACCGACGATGCCTTCGCCGTTGCTATGAACGGTGAGGCTGCCGCCGGAAACAACGGCATTGCCCATAATGGCGGTGGCGGGGTTTACCTCATTATTAAAGCCAGCCGAAATAGCAACATTGCCGCCCCTGACCTCGATGCTGCCGTCGATGGCGTCATTGAGGCAGATAAAATCAACGGTGCCGCTTTCTACGAGGAAGTCCGCGCAACTTACTCCGGACACGGTAAGGGAGCCGTTGCCGGTGATGATGACCGTATCGCTGACACGCACCGGCTCATCGCCGCTATGATAATCAAAGTGGTAGGATTTGATGCCTTCATCATCAACGCCGACATAGTTTGTGCCGTTCAGCACGATGGTAGAGCCGGCGGGGAGATAGAAGTCACGCATGGTGGCATCAGTGAGGGTAAGGGTCTTGGTCTCCTTGTTCCAAACCCAGCCTTCCCCGCTGCCGCTGTCTTCCACATTGAAGTTATGACTTACCTGATCTTCCGCCAAGGCGGTGAGGGGGAGCATGACTGCCAGCAGGAGCGCTGCGAGCAGAATGGACAGTACCTTTTTCATTTGTATTCCTCCTTATGAATGTTGTGAAGGGGAGACGGTCTCTCCGGATATAGTATGGCACCTTTAGCGTACCCTATTTACAAGAATTTGTCAATATATTATGAAGGGATTGACAGGAACGGAAGCGGAATTCGACATAGTTCACAAATAAGAGGAATAGAAACGAGCACAAAAAGCAGGCACCCGACGGGGTGCCGGGTGCCTGCTGGGAGTATTCTGTTACTCGTCGCGCTTTTTGCGGGTGGCGCGGACGATATTGAGGGCGATGATGCCCGCCACACACGCCCCGAGGAACATGGGCATGATCATGGCGCTGTACTTTTCATCGGCGGTGAGCACCTCTGCCCATTTGCTGTCGATGTACAGCGACAGCTCCGGTCCGACATAGTTGTAATACTCGCAGCGAGCCAGCTCCTCCTCGCTGGGGTAGGCGGTGGTATCCTCCTTGGTCTCATCGTCCAGCATCTCGTACACCAGACTATTGGGGGTGGAGTAACCGATGGCATCGGTATTCGCCATGCCGACCTCCGGCTCCAACATGAAGTTGATATACATTTCCGCCAGCTCCCGTTTCTGGCTCTCGACGGGGACGCAGAGGCAATCGGTGAAGATGTTGCTGCCCTCCATCGGGATAGAGAACGCGAGATCGGGGTTATCCTGGATCATGGTGACGGCGTCGCCGTTAAAGTAGGGCGCGATGGCGGCTTCCTCACCGATCATCTTATCGAAGATCTCATCGGCGACATATGCCTGAATGACATTTTTCTGATCCTTGAGCAGCTCCACCGCTTTATCGACCTGCTCAGTGGATTCGGCATTGATGGGCAGCCCCAGATACATAAAGGTCAAACCGAAGGCGTCCTTGGAGTTATTGATCATCAGGATATTATCCATGTAGGCTTCGCTCCACAAAGCGCCCCAGCTGGCAACGACGGATTCATCTTCGACCAGCTTGGTATTGTAGATAAGCCCCAGCACGCCCCAGGTATAGGGGACAGAATACTCATTGTTGGGGTCGTAGGACTGGTTGAGGTAAAGCTCGTTGATATTTTTGAGGTTGGGGATATTGGACATATCCAGCTTTTGCAGCATGC
The DNA here is from genome assembly GCA_934524965.1 of uncultured Angelakisella sp. GTDB lineage: Bacteria > Bacillota > Clostridia > Oscillospirales > Ruminococcaceae > Angelakisella. The sequence goes on along the minus strand of CAKSYU010000003.1, from coordinate 33,845 downwards.
CCTCCGCGATCATGCGGGAGATCATGTAGTCCGAGGGGATCACGATATCATAGACCGCGCCGCCGGTTTTCAGCTTGGCGTACATCGATTCGTTGGTATCGTAATTGGAATAGATGACCTTGATGCCGGTGACCTCCTCGAACGCCTTGTTGACATCCAGCGAGCCGTCGGCGCCGTCGGAGATATATTCGCCCCAGTTGTAGACGCTGATGGAGTAGCCCTTATCCTTGTAGCGACCGTAGTATTCCATATCCAGCGCCGAGGTATCAATGCCGCTTTCCTCCGCCAATGCGGTAACGGGCAGCAGCAGAATGACCATCATAAGCGCCAAAAGGAGAGAACAAATACGCTTTTTCATGCTTCCGGCTCCTCCTTTCGCATCATCTGCTTTTCCTTGCGGGCAGAGTAATAGTTGCTGAGGAGCAGCAGCACCAGCACCACCACAAAGATGATGGCGGTAAGGGCATTGACCTCCGGACTGACGCGCTTGCGCACCATGGAGAAGATGGTGACGGGCAGCGTCTGGGAGGAGGCGCTGGAAACAAAGTAGCTGATCACGAAGTCATCCAGCGAGTAGGTGAACGCCATGAGGAAGCCGGATACCATGCCGGGCATGATCTCCGGAATGACGACCTTGTAAAACGCGAGCTTAGGGCTGCACCCGAGATCCTGCGCCGCCTCGAAAGTATAGCGATCCATCTGGCGGAGCTTGGGCAGGACATTGAGAATGACATAAGGGGTGCAGAAGGTGACATGCGCAATGATGAGCGTGACAAAGCCAAGCTGCATTTCCGGAAGCTGGAGGAACGAAAGCGCGGTGCCGCCGATCCAGTTATTGAACTTCTGAATGCCGTTGCCGAAGGAAACGAACAGCAGCAGCATAGAAACACCGGTGACGATCTCCGGATTGAGGATCGGCAGGTAGGTAATGTTCATCACCAGGGACTTGAACCACTTGCGGCGCATGGCATAGATGCCGACTGCCGCCATGGTGCCCAGCACCAGCGCGATGACGGACGCCGCCAGCGCGATGATAAGGGTATTGCGCAGCGAGGAGAGGATCAGCTCGTTATGGAACAGCTCCTTGTACCAGTGGAACGAAAAGCCTGTCCAGTTGGCACGGGATTTGCTTTCATTGAAGCTGAACACAATGAGCACAATGATGGGCAGATACAGGAAGATAAAGACGAGACGGGTGTAAAGCTTGGCATACCATTTCATATCAGCATACCTCCTCTGTCGTCATTATCCTCAAACTGATTCATCAAGCTCATAACCAGCAGAATGAACACCATGAGCACCAACGAGATGGCGGAGCCGAGATTGGGATTGTAGGCGTTGCCGAGGAACTGCGTCTCGATGAGGTCGCCGACCATCATATTGGAGCCGCCGCCCAGCATGCGGGAGATGATAAAGGTGGAGACCGACGGCACAAACACCATGGTGATGCCGGTGGTGACGCCGGGCATGGAAAGGGGCAGCACCACGCGGGTAAAGGTGTTCCACGGGTTGGCGCCCAGATCGCCCGCCGCCTCCAGCGTGTAGGGTTCGATCTTGGTCATGATGGAATAGAGCGGAATGACCATAAAGGGCAGGTAATTATACACCATGCCCAGCACCACGGCGCCCTGCGTGTAGATCATCTTGAAGGGACCCACGCCGAAGAATTCCAGAATGCTGTTGATGACGCCGTTATTTTCCAGCAGGGTCATCCACGCGTAGGTGCGCAGCAGGAAGTTTGTCCACATGGGCAGCATGACCAGCATGACCAGCGTGCGCTGGTTGTTGGCGCTGTAACGGCTCATGATGAAGCCGAGCGGATAGGCGATGACAAGGCAGAGCGCCGTTGCCACCAGAGAAAGCCAGATGGAACGGACAAACACCGCGGTGTAATCCGAGACCTTGGCAACATTGGCAAAGGTAAATTCGCCGTCGCTGGTGGAAAGACCGAATACCGCCACCAGAATGAGCGGTACGACGACAAAGATCACCGACCAGACGATATAGGGAACGGAAGAAAAGCGAAATTTCATGGCTTTATTCCTCCGTGCGCTTCATGATATGAATATCCATAGGCGCGACATCCATGCCGATCAGCGTGCCCGGCTCCACATACTGTGTGGTGTGGATCTTCCACTTATACCCCATGGCGTCTACCATGATCTCGTAATGGACGCCCTTGAAGATAATGGTCTCCACAATGCCGGAGATCTTGCCCTTATCCGCGGGGACGATCTTGAAGTCCTCCGGACGGACAACAACCTGAACCCGCTCCTTTGGTTCAAAGCCCTTATCGACACAGTCGAAATAGTCATTGGCAAATTCCACGAGGAAGTCCTTGTGCATGATGCCGTCGATGATGTTGCTTTCGCCGATGAAATCGGCAACGAAGGCATTGCACGGCTCATTGTAGATATCCTGCGGGGTGCCGATCTGCAGAATATTGCCGTCCCGCATGACAACGACGCGGTCGGACATGGTGAGCGCTTCTTCCTGATCGTGGGTAACATAGATGAAGGTGATCTCCAACGCCTGCTGGATACGCTTGAGCTCAATCTGCATCTCCTTGCGGAGCTTGAGATCCAAAGCGCCGAGGGGTTCATCAAGCAGCAGGACCTTGGGACGGTTGACCAGCGCACGGGCGATGGCAACACGCTGCTGCTGACCGCCGGAAAGCTGGTTGATGTGACGCTTATCGTAGCCGGAAAGACCCACCAGCTTGAGCATCTCCTTGACGCTCTGGCGGCGCTCCTTTTCGGGCACCTTGGCGATCTTAAGACCGAACTCGACATTCTCGTACACATTCAGGTGCGGGAACAGGGCATACCGCTGGAACACGGTATTGACCTCGCGCTTGTAAGGGGGCAGATCATTGATGCGGACACCACCAAAAAAAACATCACCCTCCTTGGGCTGGATAAATCCGCCAATGATCCGCAGAGTGGTGGTTTTGCCGCACCCCGACGGTCCAAGAAAGGTAATGAATTCCTTGTCCATGATGTCGAGGTCGATCCCCTTGAGAACCGGCTCGTCATCAAAATCAACCCGAATTCCACGCAGGCTGATCAAAGTATTGTCGTTCATTTCAACATCCTCCTTTTGCGGTAAATCTGCAGGCCCTCACACCTGCCGCAGCCGCTATTGCACCGTCCCCGCAAAAGGTTTTTAGGATACCCCGAAGATTGGGGTTCTTTCAGATGGGCATATACGAGCCGCCTTTTTATTGAATTGAATGGTCAAAATGACAGTACACATAATAGCATATTCTGTCGGAATGTCAATGTTTTTTTGAAAATTCCTGCGTCTTTTGGGCGGGGCAGCAGATGAACTTTGAAATACTCTTATTTTCTCTGTTTTTCTCGTGATTTCTCTGTTTGCTGTTTTGGGGGATTTTGCGGGCGGAGCAGTGAAAGAAGCCAGCGAAGCTCCTCCCGACGCAGCGCCCCGCAGAGCAGCAGCGCCGCCGCGTAGCAGATAAGATACACCAGCACCGAAAGCAGCAGGGAAAGGGGCTGCCCCGTATGAGAAAGCAGCCCACCGAAGAGCAGGCGGAGGATCGCCCAGCCGCCCGCCGCCGCAGCCGCCGTAAGCAGCCAGCAGAACGGCTGGAGCCGGAACACCGTGACGCGGGCAAGCCGCGCGGCGCTGAGGGCGAAATTGAGCAGCTCGGTGGCGAAGATGGAGAAAATGTAGCCTGCCGTCCCGAAGCGTGGGAGCAGCAGCCAGACAAGAAGCAAGCCGACGGCAGCATCAATGATATTATACCGCATATTGGCGTGGTACTCCCCTACCCCTTTCAGCATGCCGTCCACGAGGGTATCCATATACATGACCGGCACCAGCGGCGCCAACAGGCGGATATACTGCCCCGCTGCAGGCTCCGAGTAGATGAGATCGCCCAAGGGCTGCGCGAAAAAGAAGCAGATCCCCGCGACCGCCATCGAGAAAAAAAGCCCCAGCCGGTACAGGCGCTCCAGCATATAGCTAAGTCCCCGCAGCCGTCCCTGCACCTGCGCTTCGGTCAGCTCGGGAACGATGAGATCGGCGATGACGGCAATAAGCGCCGCCGGAAACAACAGAATGGGCAGCGACATACCCTGTATCACGCCGTACGCGGCAAGCGCCGCCTGCGCCCCGCCGCCGAAAAGACGAAGCCCGCGCGGAACCAGCAGGTGCTGGGCGGTGGAAAGCGCTGACCGCGCGTAGCTGCTGAGGGAGAGCGGCACCGTGATGCGCAGAAGCTGCGGCAGCATGGGGGTGCGGCAATGACCTGCCCCGCGGGGAAGCCCCGCAAAAAAGAGCAGCAGCAAGGCAAGGAACGAGAAGACCTCCGAGGCGAGCATACCGATGGTCAGGGCGCCGCAGGCATATTCCAGCCCGTAGCCGCCCAGCCGCCACAGCGCCAGCACGGTGCAGCCGATGCGCACCAGCTGCTCCGAAAGCTGGACAAGGGACATTTTGACCGACTGGTGCATGGCAATAAAATAGCCGCCCATAGCCCCCGAACAGGCGACAAAGGGCAACGCAAAGGACAAGACCCGCAGCGAGAGGATAATGCGGTCATCACCGACCCACGCGGACGCGGCAGGAGCAAGAAAATACAGCAGCAGCATCGCCGCCGTGCCGAAGAAAACGGCATAACCGATGGCAACACCCGCCGCCCGACGGACAGCGGCATTATCGCCGCGACCTGCCTGCTGGGAGATGAGCCGTGTTGCTGCCAGACGCACGCCGGAGACGGCAACGGTGGTGGCAAGGGTATAGACCGACATCACAAGCTGGAACAGCCCGATACCAGCCGCACCGATCCTGCCGGCGACATAGACCTGGAACGCCAGCGCGATGGTACGCATAAGCAGGCTGGCGGCGGTCATGGCAGAGGTGTGGAGCAGAAGCTGTCTGGCACGGCGCATTGTCTCTCTCCCCCTCCCCTCTCCCCCTATCTTATGGCGGGGCGGGAGGAAATAGACGGAGCGGACGGGCGTGACAGTGCGGCGAGGGCTGCCCGACAGGGTCAGCACGAGGGAGCGCGGAGCGCCCGCCCTATCCTGCAGCGGGAGACGGCAAAGGCGCTATGGGCGGGTAAGGGTAATGCGGTGGTGCAGCAGCCCCAGCATGGCGAAAGCGCCCAAAGCCCCGCAGACGGGATAGACGGTGCCGATCAGCTCCCCAAAGCCAAACAGACTGCACCCCCACGAAAGAGCTGCAAGAAGAAACACAAACGAGCCGGAGCGGGCGGTAAGGCGTGGAAAGCGCACGGCACAGTAATGACGCAGGGCAACGGCGCAGGAAAGGGCAGTACCGAACATCGCGGCAAAAAGCAGCAGGGCGTAGACGCCGTACCAGCCTCTGCCGAGTGCCCCCGCGACGGAAAGCATGGGGAGCGGCTGGGCGGTGGCGGCGGGGACTGCCTGCATGGTGAGGAAAATGCCGAGAGCGATGGAAAACAGCATAACGCAGCCGAGGAAGATGCCCTGCCAAACGGTGCGGGGGGAGCGCAGCGACCTACCGACCGGCGCTAAAATGCCGACCGAAGAAAAAAGATTGTAGCTGACAAAAAAGCACGCGGCGGCGGCCCAGTTGCCGAGGAGCGGGCTGCCCGCGGGCGCGGCGGTGACGGTAAACTGCCAGCCGCAGCGGTGCAGGGTGAGGGCGCTGACCGCCACCGAGCAGATAACAAGCGGCGGCACCACAGCGGAAAAGACCCGCATCATGCCGGAGGTACCGGTAAGCGAGAGCCACGAAGCGGCAAGGCAGAACACGGCGCTGCCCCAAAGGGTGGAAATTCCGAATAGCTGCGCGGTAAGCGCACCTACACCCGCCGCCATGATGACAAAGATCCCGAAAAGGAAAAAGAGCTGCAAAAGCCCCACGAGATCCCGCAGCGGCGGGATAGGGCGGTGGATCACAAGGGCATCGGTCTGGTCGCAGCCGGTGCGCTGCACCAGCCGCAGCAGCAGAACGCCGAAGAAAAAGGAGAGCGTCACCGCCAGCAGCAGCCCCCCTATCCCCTGCCGCCCGAAGCAGCCGAAAAACTGCCACAGCTCCTGACCGGAGACATAGCCCGCCCCCAGGTAGCAGCCGGCAAAGGTAAAGCCCAGCCGCAGCGCGCTTTCTTTCGGTTTCATCAAAAAAGGACGCCCCCTATCGTGTAATGTACGATGCGCGTCCTTTTCTTTTTGACTTATGATGTTTTTATCCGCCGAAGCGTTCCACTGTGATGTAGAAGCGTCCCTTTTTGGAAAGACCGCCGACCTCCCGCAGAATGAGCCTGCCCTGCCCGCGTACCGAAAGGATATCCCCCTGGGTGAGCAGACGGTCTGGCTTCAGACACTCGCAGCCGTTCAGGCTCACCCGCCCCGCGGCGATCAGCTCCGAAGCGCGCCCGCGGCTGAGCGAAAAACCACTGCCGAGAACAGCGTCCAGCCGCAGCGAAGCGACGGTATCCCGTACCGTTTTGCCGTCGGCGGCGGGGGCGCGAATCTCCGAAAGGGGAATTTCCACCGGGTGCAGTCCGGTTCGTCCGGCGCTCAGCCAGTTATCCCGCAAAAACGGGATACACTCCCGCAGGGCAATGACATCGCAGCCGTTTTCCCCCACAATAAGATCGCCCAGCACCTCCCGACGGACGCCCTGCGCCATCAGGCTGCCCAGGATATCCCGATGGGTAAGCGACGCGCCGTGACCCCAGCCGACCCGTATCGCCCCAAAGGGCAGCTCCTCCTCGGGGAGGTCGTCAGCTTCCATATAGTCCGGCAGAAAAAGCGCCACGCAGCGCTCGGCATCGGGGTGACCCCCTGCCATACTATGCGGCGGCGAACCGCACCATGCGATAACCTGCGCCGCCACGGCACGCTGGTGCGGCGTCAAGAACATGGTATGGGTCAGTCGGTTCTGTCGGGCGCACTGCTCCAGCTTATCCGCCACCTGCGCGGCGGTCAGGCGGTCATCGCCGGAAAAGGCTTTCAGAAAATCTCGGTCTTTGGGCATGGGTCTTGCTCCTTTAGGGAGGTTAGGATTTGCGAGGACACCCGCAGGGCGTCGGCTGCTTTTACCTTTTCATCTTACCAAAAGACTGGTCGAAATGCAAGAAAGACGACCCCCGCGGCGGGGAGCCGTCTTTCCCGAAATGGAGCAAACCACAAGATAATGACGATCAGCTGAGGGTGGTGCCGGTGGCAAAGCTCGCCACGATGATGATAATGATGCTGATGGGCGCCAGATAGCGCACGAGGAAGCTGTACACCTTTTTCAGGCGGAAGGGCTTGCCGTCCATCTCAATCTCACGGATCGCATTTTTCGGCTTCCAAGCCCAGCCGACAAACAGGCAGGAACCGAGAGCGCAAACAGGGATCATCAGACGGTCGGTAAGGAACTCCATAAAGTCGCCAAAAATGGGGGTGGTCAAACCATTCTTGAAATCAAACCAAATTCCCTTAATATCAAATGCTGCCTGCGAGCAGGTATAAACGGCGCCGATGAGGAACATGACCATGCACAGAATGATGGTGGCTGGGGTTCGCTTCCAACCGAATCGTTCAGTAGCAAAGGCGACTACCCCCTCGACCAGCGAGATGCAAGAGGTGAGTGCCGCAAAAAGAAGCAGCAGATAAAACAGTATTCCGAAAATCTGACCGCCGGGCATCTGCTGGAACACACCGGCGAGCGAGGAGAACGCGAAGCCCGCGCCCTTGCCGACGCCCTCCGCGCCAAGGGTGGCAAACACGGCAGGGACAATAATAAAACCGGCAATCAAAGCAACCAGCGTATCCGTGCCGCAGATGATGGCAGCGTTTCTGGCAAGATCCTCATCCTTTTTTACATAAGAACCGTAGGTGACCATGATAGCCATGCCGAGGCTGAGGGAGAAAAACGCCTGTCCGAGCGCCGAAAGCACGGTGCTGAAGGTGACCTTACTCCAATCCGGGATCAGCAAATACTTGAGTCCCTCCCCTGCTCCGGGCATGGTGAGAGAGCGTACCAGCAGAATAATCAGGATAACAAACAACGCAGGCATACCAATCTTGTTGAAGCGCTCAATGCCGCCTTCTACACCCTTAACGATAATAAAGCAGGTAATTCCCATAAAGACGGCTGCAAAAAGTATACCGGTGAGCGGGAACCACGTCTCGCCGGTAGCGGCATTATAGCCCAGCAGCGCATAGAAATAACCCAGTGGATCGGCATAGACCTTTGCCGGTTCGGTGGCATAGCTGACGACATAGCGCAGCACCCAGCCGCCCACATGAGCGTAATAGCTGGTGATAATGAATGCCACGATCACGCCGAACCAGCCGACCCATTTATAGCCGGGGTGGCCCAGCTTGCCATAGCTGTCAATGGCATTTGCCTGTGCGCCGCGCCCGATGGTCAGCTCCGAAAGCATAACGGGAATACCAATGAGGATAACAATAGCCAGATAAATAAGAATATAGGCTCCGCCGCCTCCCTCGTAGGCTTTCCCGGGAAATTTCCAGATGTTCCCGAGTCCGACGGCTGAACCGGCTGCTGCCAGAATAAAGCCAATTTTGCTTCCCCATTGAGCGCGTTTAGGTTCCATAGTATTCTTCTCCTTTTCTCTTGCCGCCGCGCGGCGCTGTGGGTATTGCTGCTATCATAATACAAATTTTAATGGTATGCAACATAATTTTTAATGAATGGTAAAATTCCGTCGCTTTTGCCAAAAGGAGGGGGATATTTAGCCGTTATTATGTATAATGACGAGGATTTGCACCAATATATTATGCGACTTGCATAAATTCAATTCATTGATTTTATAGTATACATTATAATTTATAATTATGTGGGGCAGCAAAAAGCGCCGGTCGGGAACCGGCGCTTCAAGTTTTTATGCATGGTAAAGCTTTTTGGTCTGGTACTTCGGCTCACAGGTAAGGTTGACGCCCAGCTTGTGATAGACATTCTCATCAACGCGGGACAGAATCACACTGGCATGTGCTTCGCACCCGCGCAGCTTACTGAGCTGCTGCATCGCCAGTGCCGCGGTAGGGTTGGTAGCGGCACAGATAGAAAGCGCAATCAGGATCTCATCGGAGTGCAGACGGGGATTGTGATTACCGAGATAATTCACCTTCAGCCGCTGGATCGGCTCGATTATGATGGGAGAAAGCAGGTGCATCTCATCATTGATGCCTCCCAGCTCCTTGAGTGCATTGAGCATGAGTGCCGCGGCGGGTCCCAGCAGCGAGCTGGTCTTGCCGGTAACGATCCTGCCGTCCGGCAGCTCCAGCGCCATCGCGGGCTGCGCGGTCTCCTCCGCCTTTTCGCAGGCGGCGGCGACCACGGGGCGGTCGGCGGTGGAAACGCCCAGCTGGTTCATGATCAGCTCCTGCTTGTGGATCTCGGCAGGCTCGCTGAGCCCCTGACGCACCAGACAGGCAGTGGCGTAGTAACGGCGAATGACCTCCTGTTCCGAGGCACGGCGGCAGGCTTCATCATCAATGATGCAGTTGCCCGCCATGTTGACGCCCATGTCGGTCGGGCTCTTGTAGGGGGAGCTGCCGTAGATGCGCTGGAAAATGGCATTGAGGACGGGGAAGATCTCGATATCGCGGTTATAGTTGACGGTGGTGACGCCGTAGGCTTCCAGATGGAACGGGTCGATCATATTGACATCGTTGAGGTCGGTGGTCGCCGCCTCATACGCCAGATTGACAGGGTGCTTCAAGGGCAGGTTCCAGATGGGGAAGGTTTCAAACTTGGCATAGCCCGCCTTAACGCCGCGCTTGTTCTCGTGGAAAAGCTGGGAAAGGCAGGTCGCCATTTTGCCGCTGCCGGGTCCCGGTGCGGTAACGACCACCAGCGGGCGGGTGGTTTCGATGTATTCATTCTTGCCGAAGCCCTCATCACTGACGATGAGCGGCACATTGGAGGGATAATCGGGGATAATGTAGTGGCGGTACACCTTGACGCCCAAAGCCTCCAGACGCTTCTGGAACGCATCGGCGGCGGGCTGGGCATGGTAATGGGTGATGCAGACGCTGCCGACATACAGCCCGATCCCGCGGAACGCGTCAATGAGGCGCAGAACGTCCAGGTCGTAGGTGATGCCAAGGTCGCCGCGGCGCTTGTTCTTTTCAATGGCGTCGGCGCTGATCACGATAACGATCTCGGCGGCGTCCTTCATCTGCAGCAGCATTTTCACCTTGCTGTCCGGCGCAAAGCCCGGCAGCACGCGGGAAGCGTGATAATCATCAAACAGCTTGCCGCCGAATTCTAGGTACAGCTTGCCGCCGAACTGCCCGATCCGCTCGCGGATCTTATCCGACTGCATTTGCAGGTATTTTTCGTTATCAAAGCCGATTTTGTACATGATTTCCTCCTCGATTTATCCTCTGTCACTTCGGTCGATCATCACAATAGGGTGGCAAAGCGTTCTGCCGCCCGGCATGGCAAAAATAAAAAAAGCGCCTTTTGCAGAGGCGCTTCTTTCGTTCCTCCTCTTGGGGAGCCCTTACGATTATATCATTAGTGGGCACGGCAAGGCAAGTGAAATCGCATATAATTTATCCCGAAAATTTTAGCGAATAACGCCAAAAGCCATTACTCCGCCCGCTTCTGCCTGCCGGAGATGATAACGCCGCCAACAATGAGCAGCGCACCGACCACTGCCGTCCAGCTCATCGGCTCGTTCAGCAGGAAGTGGGACGCCACAATGGTGATAAACGGCTGAAGGTAGATATAGTTGTTGGCGTGAACAACGCCCAGCCGATCGATGACGAGATTCCAGACCGCGAAGCAGACGGCGCTGCCCAGCACCGCCAAAAAGAGCAGGCAGAACAGGAGCTTGGGCTGCGCCAGCGGGGTGAAATCGAGGGAAAGCTCCCCGCGGACTGCCAGAAGCGGCAGCGCGGTCACGGCGCCGTACAGAATGACACGGCGGGCAAGCAGAATGCTGTCCACCCGACCGGACATCCGCTTGATAAGGACGGAATAGCACGCCCAGCTGGCAGCGGCAAGGAACGCGAGCAGATCGCCCACGGGACTGAGCTTCAGCACCAGCGCGCCATTAAGCACCACCAGCACCACACCGCACATGGCAACGGCAAAGCCGACCCAGACGGTGGCGTGTAGCTTTTCATCGCCGGTGAAAAAGTGCGCCAGTATGGAGGTAAGAATGGGCGCCATCGCCACAATGATGCTGACATTGGCGGCAAAGGTGTGCTGCAGGGCGGTATTTTCCGTCCAGAAGTACAGCGTACCGCCCAGAATGCCGAGCAGCAGGAAGGTCAGCTCCCCCCTGCCCTGCCACGGCAGCGCGCGGGGGCGCAGCAGCCACAGCACAAGGTAGCCAAGGACAAAGCGCATGAACATGACCTGCGCCGGTGTGTAAAAGTGCAGCAGCTCCTTGCTGCAGATAAAGGTGGTCGCCCAGATGGCGGAAACGGTCAACGCCGTCAGATGTGCGGCAAGACGGGAAGATTTGTTTTTGGGTTCGTTTGCGATGGGGTTCATGGGGTTCAGGTTCTCCTTAATGCTCGCCCTGCGGCAGAATGACCGAAAGGGCGCTGGTTGCGGGGTCGTAGTCCTCCCGCAGGCGCTGCTCCAGTTCCTCCACGGTGGCGGAACGGAGGATCTCCAGCGGGTAATAAATATCTTTCATGCCCGAAAAATGGGCGGCTGCCATCAGACCGGCAATGGATTCGGCACGACCGTACAAGCCGATGGTCCTGCCGTAATTGGCACGGCGGCAGCGGGCAAAATCCTGTGGCGGAATGCCCTCCCGCTGCAGGGTGGTCACGCGCTCGCAAAGCGCGTCGTACACCGCCTGCGGCTGGCGGCTCTCGCCATCAAACATGGCGCAGATGAAATCCCGTCCCGCCATCACCTCGCTGCCGAAGGTGGCGTTGATCTCGCCCGCCTCGTACAGGCGGCGGTACAGGTCGGTCGTTTCACCGCAGATGAGGTCGAGCAGCAGCTCGTCCAGCAGGCGGTGGCGCATATTCTCCACCTCGCCGCCCATCGCCTTAAAGCCGACCTGGAACATCGGGGCGGCAATGGGCATTTTCTGCTCGTGGTACCGCTCCCGCACCGTGCGCGGCTCCGCAATGGGAAGCGGCTGGGCGGGCGTTTTGGGGGTGGGGAAGTATTTTTCGGCAGCTTTCAGCACCGTCTCCTCCTCAAAGCAGCCGGCGACCGAAAGCACCATGTTCCGCGGGCAGTAAAAGCGGTCATAGCAGCGGCGCAGCAGTGCGGCATCGATTTGGGCAATGGATTCCTCCGTTCCCGCGATATCTACCCGCACGGGGTGGACATGGTACATCGCCTGCAAAAGATTTGCCGTCACCATCCATTCGGGGCTGTCGCGGTACATACGCAGCTCCTCGGCGATGATGCCGCGCTCCCGACGGACGGAAGCGCCGGTAAAATAGGGCGTCGCCACAAAGTCCAGCAGCACCTCCAGCGCTTCGGGGAACCTTTCGGTGCAGCTGAAATAATAGGCGGTCTTATCAAAGCTGGTAAAGGCATTGGCGGAAGCGCCCAGCGCGTCAAAGCGCTGCATGGCGTCCCCGTAGGGACAGTCGAACATTTTATGCTCGAGGTAATGCGCCACGCCGGCAGGGAGACGCACCTCCCTGCCCCGCAGCCGGTAGCCGGTATCAATGGAGCCGACCCCGACGGTAAGCATGGCGTAGGCGGTAACAAAGCCCTCCATGCGGCACATCTGCACCGTCAGTCCGCTGGGCAGGGTAACGGTACGGGTGCTTTGCCCCAGCAGCCGCGAGGTATGCAGCACATCATTCTTCATCGTCGCCGTCCCCCTTTCCGGTCGCCTGCAAAAAGAACACGGTATCCAGGGTGAGCGCCGCGGCAGCCGCCGCGACCTCCTCCGCCGTAATGGAGGTGATCTCCTCCATATCCTGCTGCGGGGTAACGGGTTCCCCCTGCAGCAGCCCGCTGAGGTACCAGCCCTCGGTGCGTGCCAGACTATCCCCGATGGAGCAAAGCGAGCTACGGAACGCGAGCTTGATGTGGGTGAGCTCCTGCAGGGTGATGTGACCGGCGGCAAGGTCGGCGATCTCGGCTAAAATGGCGCTTTGCAGCCGCTCCCGGTTGGCTTCGTCCAAGCCGCACTCGATCAACAGAATACCGGTGAGCAGGTTGACACGGGCGCCGCAGTAATAGCAGCAGCCCAGCTTTTCCCGCACATTGGTAAACAGGCGGGAGCCGGTGCTGCCGCCCAGCAGCGCCGTCATCACGCGCAGGGCGGTGCGTGCCCGCCGCTGCCGCGGCAGACCGGTGCGGAAGCCCAGCACCAGCTTGCTCTGGCTCATAGGCATCTGCTCCCGCAGCACAGTTACCCGCTCCGCCTTTTGAGGGAGCTGCTGCGGAGCAGGGCAAAGCGGCACCCGCTCCACCGCACTGAACAATCGGCTGAAGGTCTCCTCGGCAAAGTCCGGACTGCCGCACCCGCTGAAGAAGATCTCAATACGGGCAGAACGGATCAGCTCACCGTAGCGCACATAAGCCGATTCCGGCGTAACGGAAAGCGCCTCCTGCACCGTTCCGTAGCGAGGCAGCGCAAAACGGCAGCCTCGTCCCATTTCCGCCGTGCAGCGTTGGGCGGCATAGCTGCGCTTATCATTGATCTCCGCCTCGATGGTATCCACAAGGTACTGCTGCTCCAGCCGGAAAGCCTCCTCCGGAAAAGCACCGTCGATGATCTTCGGCTCCAGCAGGATCTCTCCCAGCAGCTCCGCGCAGCCCCGACTGATGCTCTCCCCATCTAAGGCAAAGCGGTCATCGGCGCCGGTAACGGAAAAGGTGAGCAGCTGGCTTTCGCCGTGGCGGGAAATATCGGTATCCAGCACCGCCCCGTAAAGATCCGCCAGCCGGCACTCCAGCTCGGTCATATCCCGGCAGCGGCTGCTGCCCATACGCAGCAGGTACGCCGCCAGCACCGCCACGGAGGTCTTGCCCTCCGTAAGCGGTGTGATAAGTGTGACCGAAATGCTGTTGTGATAAAACTTGGGATCGTGGATACGGGAAAACCAGACGCCATCGGCAATGGCACGGCGGTGCAGGGGTTCTGTCATAGCTGTCTCCTGAAAGGTGAATTTTATAAGCCCGTCCCGTCAAAGGGCGGGGTGTAGGCGGCATCGGCGGAGGAGCGCTGCTGGGTATAGCCCAAAAAGCCCAGTTCCGCCGCGCGCTCGCAGACCTTGCGGTATTCGTAGGTAAAAACAGGGCGCCGCAATTCCTTGATGGCGATATCGGCGGGCGGGGTGTACTGGCTCATCAGGCTCAGTCGAATGGTCTCCGGATCGAATTCCTCCGCCAGCCACTCCAAAAGGCGCAGACTATCCCGAAAAGCACCCGGCAGCACCAAATGGCGGACGACCATACCGCTTTGCAGTATGCCGTTTTCATCAAAGCGCACCGCCCCCACCTGCCGGAACATCTCCCGCAGTGCAAGGGACGCAACGGCAAAGTAATCCGGCGCTGCGGAATAGCGAGCGGAAAGCGTGCAGTCGTAATACTTCAAATCAGGCAGGTAGATCTGCACCTGTCCCTTCAGACGGCGAAGCGTTTCCTCCCGCTCGTAACCGCCGGTATTATACAGGACGGGAACGGAAAGGCGGTCGCCGCAAAGCCGCAGCGCCTCCTCGATCCACGGCAGGTACTGCGTGGGGGTGACAAGATTGATATTATACGCCCCCTGCGCCTGCAATTCAAGGAAAATCTCCGCAAGGCGCCGGGCAGTGATCTCCCGCCCCTCTCCCCCGTGGCTGATGGAACCGTTCTGGCAAAAAACGCATCCCAGCGTGCAGCCGCAGAAAAAAACTGTTCCGGAGCCGCGGGCGGGGTCCTCCCCGCTGATGCATGGCTCCTCCCAGCGGTGAAGGGCGGCACGGGCGGCACGCAGGGTATTCCCTGCCCCGCACCGACCGGCTTTGGTACGGCGATCTACCCCACAGCAACGGGGACAAAGGGTGCAATGTTCGGGGAGCTGTACCGCCATGCGCTTTACCGCCTTTCAGCACAATGCCGCAGGCGACCCTGCGGCATCGTGGATTTTTAGAAGTATGGGTTTATTTCGCGGTGATGCCGTCGAATGCAGCCCAGGGCAGAACGCTGTAACCGTCGCACACCGTTTCGCGGCTGATCCCGCGGAGGTTCTTCAGAAGCTCGGCAAAATTACCGCTGATCATCGTTTCTGTTACGGCGCCTGCCAGCCTGCCGTCCTTAATGAGGAAGCTGTTTTTCGCCACGCCGTTAAAATCGCCGCTGGCGCCGGGCTGACCGCCGGAGAAGCGATTGATGAGAATGCCGTTTTTAATACCTGAAATCAGTTCCTCCAAGCTCTGCTCGCCGGGACGCAGAAAGTAGGAACCACTCTGGTTGGCAGCGCGCTTTCTGCCGGTCTTGCGGGCAGCGTATTCCGAGAGGCAGAAGTCCTTCAGCACGCCGTCCTGCAGGATCACATCATTTTCGCTCTTAAAGCCGTTGGAATCAAAGCGTTCGCCGCAGACGATTCGCTCGTCCAAGGGGCGGGTCTCCAGCGTAATGCCGGCAGATGCAACCCGCTGTCCCAGCTTGTCCTTCCAGATGCTCGTATCGCTGATGAGAGCGTAATCGCCGGCGTAGCAGCCCAGCGCGGTGCCCAGGAACTCGCCCATAAAGGCGGGGCTGACCAGCAGTGTGCCCTCAAACTTTTCGGTAATGGGAGCGGCGGTGAGGTCAGCTTCTGCATCGCGCAGCAGACGGCGCATCATTCCGGTCTCCATCAGGGGTTGATCCAGCCGATCGGTGAGGTAGCCGGTGCCGTTAAAGGAGCCTGCCTTCTCCCCCTCGTGGGCGGAGAACATGGTGCTGATGATGTAGCCGCCGTTCTGGTATCTCATCTCTACGCCGTTTGTATTCATCAGCAGGATATCATCGTGATCATACTTGGCAATCAATTGCTCCATGTTGATCTTGGGATATTCGGCATGCAAAGTATCCATATATTCCTGCAAACGGTCAAAAAGCCGATCCCGGTCAGGGGTGAGCACCCCGGAGGTAAAACTCAAATTCTCTGCCTTGGGCGCAATGGATTCCGCTTCATCGGGCTGCGCCGCCATCACTGCCGCCATGCAGTCCTTTACGGCAGCGTCAATGGCTTCCTTTTCGCAGGAATTGGTGTGGATATTACCGGTTTTCTGCTCCTTAATGGCTTTGAGTGAAAGTCCGCTCTTAAAGCCGGAGCGCATGAGGCTGAATTCTCCGCCATCAATGTTCAATTCATCTATTTTGCCGCCCGTCACGATCACCGCGGCATCATCGGCGCCGGCTTTTTGCAGCTGCTCCAGCGCATAGCCGGCTGCGTCTTTCAGATTCATCATGCTGCTTCCCTCACTTTCCTGCTACATTTACTTTACATTTTACGGCAGGTCCGCCCATGCCCACCGGCATCGGCTGTTTTTTACCGCAGGTACCGCTGCACGACCATACCATATCATCGCTCAGCATATCCACTGTCTGAAGCATTTGGAATGCCACGCCGGAAATGGTGGTATCGCGCACCGCGCGTCCCAGCTTGCCGTTTTTGATCTCGTAGCCCATCATAATACCGAACATGAACTCTCCGGTGGTATCTGCCTGACCGTTATTGGTCTGGGTGAAGTAATAGCCGTCATCAATGGCGGCGATCATATCCTCCAGCTTATCCTTTCCGGGCAGAATGGCAGTGTTTCTCATACGGATCAACGGTTCATCGCTATAGGCATAGCCACGCGCATTGCCATGCGGCTCCATGCCGAAGTGCAGGGCGGTTTCGCGGCTGTTCATATAACCCTTTAAGATGCCGTCCCTGATGATGACTTCATCGGAGGCGGGCGTACCCTCGTCATCGACATAGACCGGCAACGGGGCGCGGCTACCATCGGGCAGGGTGTGGGCAAAGTCCACCAGTGTAATAAGATCGGAGGCGACACGCTTACCGAGACTGTGCGCTGCCACCGAGCCGCCCAGTACAAGGTCGGCTTCCACGGTGTGTCCCACCGCCTCATGCGCCAGAATTCCCGCAAGCGCAGGAGCAAGAACGACGTCCTTCATGCCTGCGTTGGTGAAAACGCCGTCGCGCTTCTTCATCAGCAGCTCCACCTGCTCGTCTATCTTCTCGTAGTACAGGCTGGGGTCGGTGAAATAGTCGGTGAGAATCCCCTCCCCGCCGCCGATGACATTGAAGATCTCGACCGGCATGCCATCAGGCGCTTCGGCAGTCAGCAGCACGATAAAGTGCGTGCGGGGGCGCACGCTGTGGCTGTTTGTCCCGTCACTGACGGTCAAAAGCTTTTCCATACAGTCGTGGCGCAGCACCACACGGCGGCTGACCAGCTGCGGATATTTCTGCTTGAGGTAATCATCTGCCGCACGAGCAAACTCAATGTAATTCTTCTGCGGAACATCGATGTACTCTCTATCCTTCGCCACCATACCGTGGGGCTGTACCGGCAGCTCGGGGCGGTTTTTCTTTACACGGGCATCAAGGAAAAGAGCGTTTTCCTCGGCTGCCTTCAATACGCGGCGCACACTTTCCTCGTCGTATTCCACGGCGCTGGCAAAGCCGTAAACACCGTTGCGGTACACACGGGCGGAAACGCCGCCCTGCTGAGCGCGGGCATTGCTTTGCAGGTCACCATTGAGCATTGCCACTGCGTGACTGGTGCTGACCTGCGCACGCAGCTCCACATGACCGCGAAGCTGTGATGCAAGAGGTGCAAGATGGTCTTTCAGCATATCGGTTCCTCCATATCTGTTATCGTTCCACCGCCGATGACCGTATCGCCACGGTAAAAAACCACAGCCTGTCCGGGCGCCGGCGCGCGTTGTGCTTCTTTAAATTCGATCCGAACTGTTCCTGCGGCATCGGGAGTAATGACTGCTGCCGCCGCACGATGGGCGTAGCGGATCTTCGCCTCCACCTCCAGCGGCTCACGCAGGTCGTCTATGGCAATCCAGTTCAGGTCATCGGCAAAGATGACCCTATGGAACAGTCGGCTTTCATCGGTGGTCAGCTCCACAGTATTTTCCGCCGCATTGATTCGGCGGACAAAGGCGTGGCACCCCAGCGAGATGCCCAACCCTTTGCGCTGACCGATGGTGTAATGGGTAATGCCCTTGTTGGTGCCAAGCACGGTGCCGTCCTCCGCCACAAAGTGACCGGCGGGCAGCTCCTGCCCTGTCCAGCGGTGCAAAAATGCGTTGTAATTGCCGTCGGGCACAAAGCAGATATCCTGACTGTCCGGCTTTTGGGCAACCACCAGCCCGCTTTCCTTGGCAAGGGCGCGGATCTCCGGCTTAGAGTATTCCCCCAGCGGCAGCCGCAGCATCGAAAGCTGCTCCTGCGTAAGGTGGCATAAAACATAGCTTTGATCCTTTTCCGGGTGAACAGCTCTTTGCAGCTCCCAGCGGGCGGTGGCTTCGTTATAGCCGCAGCGGGCATAGTGACCGGTCGCCATCAGGTCAAATCCCAGCTCCTTTAATTTATGGGAAAAGGCGCCGAATTTGATATAGCGGTTGCAGTTGATGCAGGGGTTCGGCGTCCGCCCGCGCAGGTATTCCTCCACAAAGGGCGCCACCACCTCCTGCCGGAACAGGTCTTTATAATTGATGACATAGTGCGGGATCCCCAGCTGCTGGCAGACATAGGCGGCGTCACGCACATCATCGGCGCTGCAGCAGCCGGATTCCAGCGTGGGGTCGTCCCACAGCTTAAAGGTCACGCCGGTGACCTCGTACCCCTGACGGAGCAGCAGGTAAGCCGCGACCGAGCTATCCACCCCGCCGCTCATGCCTACCATGATCTTCTGCGCCATCGGCGTTCCCTCCTTTTGGGTAAAATCTTTTTGCTTTATTTATGCCGTGCGCTTCCGGCGAAAGCGCTCCGCAAGGGCGACCACCACATGCCCCAGCTCCTTTACCCGCAGCAGCAGGCAGGCGATAAAGTAGACGATCATCGCCACCACGATCGCCGCCAGCAGCGCCACCAGCAGCGAGCTGGTTTTCGTCGAGAACCAGTGGTAGAATGGCAGGGTCGCCGCGGTCATCACGCCGGCGGCGATCATCATTTTAATGTAGGTTCCCGCCAGATAGCGGTAGCCCATGTGTCCCATCTTGTGCTGGAGCTGGATCAGCAGCAGCACCGTGGTGATAAAGCTGGAAAGCGCCGTTGCCAGCGCCAGACCCTTGTGCTCCATCTTCTGCATCAGCAAAAGGTTCAGCACAATGTTGAGAATGATCGCCAGCAGCGAGTTGACGGTGGGCGTTTTGGTATCCTGCAGGGCATAGTATACATTGATGGTAACTTCCTTCAGGCTGTAAAACAGCAGCCCCAGTGCATAGAAGAACACCACCTCGCCGGTGCGCTGTACATCGTACTCGGTGAATTCACCGCGCAGGAAAAGCAGCCGGACAAATTCCTGGGAAAACATCATCATGCCCGCCGCGATGGGAATCACAAACAGCCCGATAATACCGCAGCTGGAACGATAGGTGCGCTTCAGCTGCTTGGTATCGCTGGCGGCGGAAAGGCGGGAAAGCTGCGGGAACAGCGCGGTGGTGATGGAGACCACGAATACCGAGGTAACAAAGCCGGTGATGCGGTTGCCGTAATTCAGCACCGAGACCACACCCTCCGAAAGCAGCGAAGCGATGCTTTTATCGATGATGATATTGATGGAGTTGATGGTCTTGCCGAGGAAAATGGGCAGCACCATCACCAGGAACTTGCGGATATTGCGGTTGCGGAACGCGGCGTCGGGGTGGTAGCTGAACTGATGCCGCAGCGCCACCAGCAGCACCAGCAGGAACTCGCCGGCATAGCCGATGACAACGCCCCAGCCCAGAATATCGTAGTTTTCACCGGCGGTAAGAATGGTGGCGATGACCGCGATATTCAGCGGCACGCTTACCATACCCACGGCAAAGAAGCAGCCCTTCATCTGTAAATAGCCCTGCAGGATATACCCCACGCCGAGGAATACCAGCGAGGCGATCATCACCGAGGAAAGGTTTACCGTCAGGTCAAGCTGCGCGCCCTCAAAGCCCAGCGCGAACAACCGCACAATGGGGTAGCGCAGCGCCAGAAACACCGCGATAAAGCCCACCGAAAGCAAAAACGACATGGTGATGACCTGATTGTGGAACGGCTTTTCCTCGCCCGGGCGGTTCTGCTGGAGGTCGGTATAGACGCTGATGTAGCTGGTCAGCATCGCGGTGCCCAACCCCGAAAACAGGATCGTGGGCAGCGTAAACGCCACCACATAGGCGTCGCTGACATTGCTGGCGCCGTAGGAAAACGCCAGCGAAAGCTCCCGGCAGAAGCCGAGAACCTTAGCCAATATAGTGGTCAGCACCATAATGATGGCGTGTACTGCGGTTTTGTTCATTTACTCATAGCTCCGATACGAAAAGTGATAGGCTTGGGCTTATTTCAGCTTGCCGAAGTTACTGAACGGGTACAGGGTAAAGATCGCCCTGCCCTGAATGGCATCGGCGGAAACATAGGGGTTTTCCCAGTAGCGGGCATCGCGCGAGTTGGCGCGGTTATCCCCCATAAAGAGGTAACAGCCCTCCGGCACATCAAAGGTGCGGGGCATGGGGTACTGGTACACCACATAGTCCTCCGCCTGCACCTCGCCGTTGATGCTCAAAGTGCCGTCCTCGGCGATCTCCACATGGTCGCCCGGCAGACCGATGAGCCGCTTGATAAGGGTGGTGCCCTCCAGCTCCGGTGTTTCCGCCGTAAAGACGATGATATCGCCGCGCTGCAGCTTTTCGGTATCATGTACCCGCAAGGCAAACAGCGCGCTGTGCTCGGCAATGGTCGGCTCCATGCTGCCGGTGGGGACAATGGGGACAAAGAATACGAATTTGACAATGAGCGCCAGCGCCAGGATCTCCAGCCCGAAGGGGAGGATCCACTCCTTAAAAAGGCGCTTTGCGGTCATGGGCTGTTTTTCTTTTTTGGGGTCGCTGCCCTCAGGCGCTGCCGGAGCGGTGTTTACCGGCTCCGCGCCGTTTTCTATCTTATCGGTCATGGGGTTCCTCTCAAATCTTTTATTTCAGAATTTCGCTCAGGAAGCTCTCGCCGGCGATCTCTGCCTTGACGCCGAGATACTCCGCGACGGTCGCGGCAAGGTCGGCATAGGTGGAGCGGGTGCCGATGTTGACGCCGGGCTTTACCTTTTCGCCGTAGGCAAGCATGGGGACATGCTCGCGGGAGTGGTCGGTGCTGGGGGTGGAGGGGTCGCAGCCGTGGTCTGCCGTGATGAACAGCAGGTCATCAGGGCGCAGCAGCGGGATCAGCTGACGCAGCTGCGCGTCAAACTCGGTCAGGGCGTTGGCATAGCCGTCCACATCGTTGCGGTGACCGTACAGCATATCAAAATCCACCAGGTTGACAAAGCACAGCCCCTCAAAATCCTTGGCGGCGTAGTCAAGGGTGTGGTTCATGCCGTCGGTGTTGCTCTTGTTGCGCACCATCTCGGTAATGCCCTGACCGGCAAAGATATCATAGATCTTGCCGACGCCGATGGAGGCAAGCCCTGCCGCCTCGATGTAATCCAGCAGCGTCTTTTTGGGCGGCTTCAGCGAAAAATCGTGGCGGTTGCTGGTGCGGGTGTAGTTGGGGTATTCCCCTACATAGGGGCGGGCAATGACGCGACCGACGCCCAGCTCCGGTCCGTGCAGCATCTCCCGCGCCTCCTCGCAGATATGGTACAGCTCCTCCACGGGGATATCGGCTTCGTTCGCCGCGATCTGGAATACGCTGTCGGCAGAGGTGTAGCAGATCAGCCCACCGGTCTCCTTCTGTTCCCTGCCGTAGTCCTTAATGACCTCGGTGCCGGAATAGGGCTTGTTGCACAATACCTTACGACCGGTCTTTTCCTCAAAGGCTTTGATGAAGTCCTCAGGGAAGCCATGGGGGAAAGTGGGCATGGGCTGGGGCGAGATCACGCCCGCCAGCTCCCAGTGACCGATGGTGGTATCCTTGCCGCGGCTCTTTTCCGCCATTCTGCCGTAGGCGCCCACCGGCGCCGCCACAGGGGTGCCGCAGCCTACCTCATCAATATTAAAAATACCCATTTGGGTCAGCATCGGAATATCCAGCTTGGAGGAAGTGGTACAGGCGCGCAGGGTATTGCTGCCCGCGTCGCCAAAGTCGGCGCTGTCCGGCATTTCGCCGCAGCCGCAGCTATCCAGCACAATGAGAAAAACGCGTTTTTCCATAGTCTATGCTCCTTGCTCCCCGCGTCACGGCGGGGTTTTTATTTCGGGATAGTTCCCCAATGTTGTATTGTAACACATTTTTGGCACAAAGGGAAGTGAACATTCCTTAAACTTTCCCTTTCTGCCAAAACACCCCGCTCCCCCACGGCTGCCGTCAAAAGCAGCATACCAAGGCAGGCAGGGGAACGCTTATCAGCGTAAAACGACCAAATAATTATTTTTCCACCCTTATTCGCCTTACAGGGGGTATTATTCTATCGGTAAAAATGCTATTTTATCATCAAAGAGGCAAAGGAGGCATCTGAAATGGATCAGATCAAAGCAGGCAGGTTTATCACCAAAAAGCGGAAAGAACAAAATTTAACGCAGGAGCAGTTAGCCGAGCGTCTGGGGGTTTCCAACAAAACCGTTTCAAAATGGGAAACGGGAAAATGTATGCCCGATTATGCCGTCGTAAAAAGTTTGTGTGAGGAATTAAAGGTCTCGGTCTCCGAGCTGATGGACGGCGAGGAAGCCGATGAGAAAAGTATCCGGGTATATGATGAGGAACAGATCCTCGATCTGCTGAGAAGAACGCAGGAGCTGGAAAAGCAAAAAGGAATGCTGACCGGCGTTATCCTCATCGTTATGGGCATCGCTCTTCAGGCATCGTCGCGCACTCTGGGCGGTTCCGATGTCATGGATTTTTTCTCGGGGCTTCTGCTGGGGCTGTCCATCGCCGAAATGCTGGTGGGCGTTTATGTGATATGCAAAGACCTGAAAAGAAAATAATTCCGATCTTTGTGAAAGACAGGTGCCTCTGTATCTTCGGATACGGGGGCATTTTCTTTGTGATCTCTGATAAAATCAGGCAGATAAAAAAGCAGTGACTTTTTACGGAACATTTACAAATTTGGAAATGGCTGGGCACGGTTTTTATAATTTATGGATTTTACTGGGCGGTATTATATAAAATCAGTAGCGATTTTCCCTTTTTATGTCGTTCCAAATGCGTTGTTTCGGGCGGTTTTCTTTGACAGCGGGGGCAAAAATGATTACAATGAAAGATAGAAATTTGCCGCAAGGAGGCGCCGCCATGAAGCAATATGTCATCGCACTCGATCAGGGAACCACCAGCTCCCGTGCCATTCTGTTCGATCGGGAACAGAATATCATCGCCATGGGGCAAAAGGAGTTCCCCCAGCACTACCCCAAAGCCGGTTATGTGGAGCACGACCCCATGGAGATCTACTCCTCCCAGTACGGCGTAATGGTGGAGGTGCTTGCCAAAAGCAATGTCCTGCCGGAGGAGATCGCCGCTATCGGCATCACCAACCAGCGCGAGACCACCATCGTGTGGGATAAGGAGACCGGTCGCCCCATCTACAATGCCATTGTGTGGCAGTGCCGCCGCACCGCGCCGCTCTGCGAGGAGCTGAAGCGGCAGGGGCTGGAGGACTATATCCGCGAGCGCACGGGGCTTCTCATCGACGCCTATTTTTCCGGCACCAAGATCAAGTGGATTTTGGACAATGTGCCGGACGCCCGCAAAATGGCACAGGAGGGACGCCTCCTCTTCGGCACCGTGGATACCTGGCTCATCTGGAAGCTGACCGGCGGGCGGGTGCATGTCACCGACTACACCAACGCCAGCCGCACCATGTTGTACGATATCCGCCACATGTGCTGGGATAAAAAAATCTGCGAAGCATTGGATATCCCCATGAGCATGCTGCCGGAGGTCAAGCCCTCCAGCGCTATTTACGGCACCATGAACTATGCCGGTGTGGAGATCCCCATTGCGGGCTGTGCCGGCGACCAGCAGGCGGCGCTGTTCGGGCAGACCTGCTTTGCCCCCGGCGAAGCGAAGAATACATACGGCACCGGCTGCTTCCTCCTGATGAACACCGGAACGGATATTTTCCAGAGCAAAAACGGGCTGGTGACCACCATGGCGGCAAGCGCCGATGGCACTGCCCGCTACGCCCTGGAGGGCAGCGTTTTCATCGGCGGCGCAGTCATTCAGTGGATCCGTGATGAGCTGCACCTCATTCACGAGGCGGCGGACAGCGAATACTTTGCCACCCGTCTAGAGGATAACGGCGGCGTGTATGTGGTGCCCGCCTTTACCGGTTTGGGCGCGCCCCATTGGGACATGTACGCCCGCGGCGCCATTATGGGGCTGACCCGCGGCTGCAACCGCAAACACATCATTCGTGCCGCGCTGGAATCCATTGCGTACCAGAGCCGTGATGTACTGGTGGCGATGGAGCGGGATACCGGTATCCGGCTGCAGGAGCTGCGGGTAGACGGCGGCGCTTCCGCCAACAACTTCCTCATGCAGTTCCAGAGCGACATCATCAATACCACCATTCGCCGCCCCATGATCCGTGAAACGACGGCGCTGGGCGCCGCTTACCTTGCCGGTCTTGCCACCGGCGTGTGGAACGACCTTGATGAGATTCGGGAGCAGTGGACGCTGGATAAGCTGTACACCCCGCAGATGACCGCCGAAGCCCGTGAACGGAACCTGCGCGGCTGGGATAAAGCCATCGGGCGGGTGCAGCACTGGGAAGACCGCTGAGACAAAAATAAACTAATATGCGTGCGGTAAAAGGCGCCCCGCAGGGGCGGCGGCGCAGCCCCGCCGGAACCGAGCGAAGCTCGGTTACACCGCCCGCAGGCGGTGCCCTGCGGGGCGCCTGCTGCACGCTGCACAAAACTACGACAGAAAGGCGGAACCTGCCATGACAGAAGCCATGCTGACCCCCTGGGGAGAGACGCTTGACCGTGAGCACCCCCTGCCGGAGTACCCCCGTCCGCAGCTTAGGCGGCAAAGCTACCTGAATTTGAATGGCATTTGGGAGTATGCCATCACCAAAACGCCGGAAAAGCCCGCCTTGATGCAGGGTGGGATCGTCGTTCCCTTTTCGCCGGAGGCCCCGCTTTCCGGTGTGGGGCATATTTTGCAGCCCGATGAGTACCTGTGGTACCGCCGTACCGTCACCCTGCCGGAGGGCTTTTATCCGGCGGGACGCCTGCTGCTGCACTTTGGCGCCGTAGACCAGCGCTGCACGGTATGGCTGAATGGCAAAGAACTGGGCAGCCACACCGGCGGCTACCTGCCCTTTACCTTTGAGCTGACCGACTGCCTTACCGACGGCACCTTTACGCTGGAACTGTGTGTCACCGACCCCACCGATACCGGTTCCCTTTCCCGCGGCAAGCAGCGGCTGAAAAGCAACGGCATCTGGTACACGCCGCAGTCCGGCATCTGGCAAACGGTTTGGTTGGAAGCTGTCCCGCAGAATTATCTTCATTCCCTGCGCATCACCCCCCAGCCGGAACAAAACACCGTTCACCTCCGGCTGGACGCCGATGACCCTGCTCATGCTGATATCGCCGTTCACAAGGACGGCATTATTATCACCACAGGTGAATCCGGCACCAACGGCGAGGCTCTCCTCTCCATTCCTGCGGAGTGGCTGCGCCTGTGGTCGCCGGAGGACCCGTATCTCTATGATGTCACCATCACCCTGACGGGCGGCGATACCGTGGAAAGCTACTTTGGTATGCGCTCCTTCGGCATCGGGAAGGACGAAAAGGGGCTGCCCCGCCTGCTGCTGAACGGCAAGCCCTACTTCCAGAACGGGCTGCTGGATCAGGGCTACTGGAGTGACGGCTACTACACCGCCCCCAGCGATGAGGCGCTGATCCACGACATTGCCGAGATGAAGCGCCTTGGCTTTAATATGCTGCGAAAGCACATCAAGGTGGAGCCGCTGCGCTGGTACTACCACTGCGACCGGCTGGGCATGCTGGTATGGCAGGATATGATAAACGGCGGCGACCGCTATTCCCCGCTTTCCATCTATGTGTTCTCCAACCTGGGGCTGCGGGTGAAGGACGACCGCTACCGCTACTTCTCCCGTACCGATGAAAAAGGGCGTGCCCACTACTACGAGGAGCTGGGGCAGATGATCGACCTTTTGTATAACACTGTCAGTCTGGCGCTGTGGGTGCCCTTTAACGAGGGCTGGGGGCAGTTTGACGCGCTGAAGGCGACGGAATTTATCCGTAAGCGGGATAACACCCGCCCCATTGACCACGCCAGCGGCTGGTACGATCAGGGTGGCGGCGATATCAAGAGTATCCACTGGTACTTCCGCCCCTATCACCACCGGCAGCCCGCCGGTGAACAGCGCCCTGTGTGCCTGACGGAATATGGCGGCTACAACTGCGCCGTGCCCGAACACTGCTGGGGCGAGGGGACGGAATTCGGCTATAAAAAAATAGCCGATCCGGCGGAATTCAACCGCGCGTTCCGCGCGCTGATGGAGGAACAGATCCTTCCCGCCAAGGCGATGGGGCTTGCCGCCGCCGTCTATACACAGGTGAGTGATGTGGAAGGCGAACGCAACGGGCTGCTGACCTATGACCGGCGGGTGTGCAAGGCAGACGAAGCGGTTTTCCGCGCCGTCAATGCCAAACTTGCCGATGAACCTTGATTTGAAGGCTCCGGCTGTGATATACTGATTTACCGAAGGAGTGAGCCGGACAACAGCGGGCGGGTGCTCGAAAGACCCCGCATGAGGAAAGTCCGAGCTCCGCAGGGCAGGATAGCTGCTAACGGCAGCCGGCGGCGACGCCCGGGAAAGTGCAACAGAGAGATACCGCCCCGCAAGGGGTAAGGGTGGAAAGGCGAGGTAAGAGCTCACCAGCTTTGGGGAGACCCAAAGGCTATGTAAACCCTATCCGGAGCAACACCAAGCGGGATCACATGGGGCTGCCCGTCCCGATCCCCAAAAGAGTGGCTGGAGCCTGCCGGCAACGGCAGGCGTAGATAGATTGTTGTCCCAGACAGAACTCGGCTTACAGGCTCACTCCTTCTGTAATAAAACGAAATGACGGACTTACCCGCAGCGGATAAGCCCGTCTTTTTTCATACTTATATTGCTTATATCAGCGCCATGGAGGTGAGCAGCCAGATGGTAAAGAACATGGTAACGACCGAGAACAGTGTTGTCACCACAATGAGCTGTGCCGCAAGCTCGCCATCGGCACCGCACTGGTTTGCCAGCGTGTAGCCGGAAACTGCCGTGGGGCAAGCCAGCATGACCGCCAGTGCCGCCAGCGTCTCCCCGCGGAAGCCCGCCAGCACCACCAGCGGAATAAACACCAGCGGAATGACAACACTTTTGCCCAGTACCGCCAGCCACAGGGAACGCCCGTAATCGCCGAAGCGGGAAAGATGGATACTGCCGCCCAGCACGATGAGGCAGAAGGGCGTTGCCATGCCGCCGATGTCGCTGACCGTTTTCTCGACCGGCTGGGGCAGCGGGATACGCAGCAGCAGGAAGATAAGCCCCAGCGCCGCGCCGATGAGGTAGGGATTCTTGATGATATTAAGCAGCAGCATGGCAGGCTTTACTTTGCCGCCGCGGTACACCTCGAACAGAATGGCGGAGATGGTGCTGGTGAGCGGAATGATGATCGCTGCCATAAGAGCGATCAGCCCGGTGCTTTCGCTGCCGTACAGCGAGGCGATGATCGCCATGCCGAAGATGACGAAATTCACGCGGATCTCACACTGAATGACCGGTCCGCGCCGCTTCGGGTCCGGTTCCAGTTTGCCGAAGATGAGCAGCGCCAGCACCAGAATAATCAGAATGATGACAATAGAAGCCAGCAGCGGCTTCCCGTAAACCGAAATATCCCATTCCGCACGGTACAGGCTGTAAAAGAGTTGGGTCGGCAGAAGCAGCTTAAAGCCCAGACGATCCATCACATTCAGCGATTTTTCGTCTACCCACCCTAAGCGCCGTACCAGCATGCCTACACCAAGCATCAGCAGGATCGGGGTGACGACCCTGATGGAGAGTAAAAATCCTTGCATATTCTATATCCTTTCCCCTACGACGGGATTCCGTGCCGCAGAGCCTATGTTCTTAAGTTTATTATAGCATAAGAAAATTCGGCGCCCTTAGTCGAAATATTCATAATGTTAGTCTATTTTCTCATATATGCTGCCGCTCCGCAAGCCCCAAAGGGGCGGCGTCAGCCCTTTTTTGTGGGAGAGACGCCGCCCGCTGTTTTTACCCAACCGGATAATAGCCGCCTGCTTCCACCCGATACAGCGCTTTGACCGGTGCGATCGTCCGCAGGGTCTCCGCCGGCAGCCGGCTGGAAAAGCGCACTGCCGTGCCGCAGCTCGCCTCCAAGGTGCGGGGGCGGGGCATCAGCCGGTGGGAAATTCCCCGCACGGAAAGCGCGCGGGCATATTCCACCGCCTGCATCTGGTTGGGAAAAGTTGCGAGATACTCCATGGTACTGCCCCCTTTGGGCAATTTGGGGCTGTGCCCCACAACATCTTATGCGCGGGGCTTATCCCCCTCCCACGCACAGGGTCATGCCAAGCCGCATAGGGTAAGGAAGCCCTCTACTTGTTTTTACCGTCCGGCGGTGCTAAAATATAGTCACACTATTCCCGAGGGAGGAGAACGGAGGAACCCATGAAGCAGATCTATCTGGATAACGGCGCGACCAGCTTCCCCAAAGCGCCTGGGGTCGGGCAGGCAATGAAGGATTACATCGAAAAGGTGGGCGTCAATGTCAACCGTTCCAGCTACCGTGCCACTGCCGAGGCTGCCCTTTCCACCCTTAATGTGCGGGAGGACCTTTGCACCTTGTTCGGCGGCGGCAGCGATCCCAGCTACGCCATTTTTACCAGCGGCGTCACCATGAGCCTGAATATGATCATGAAAGGCGTGCTGCACCCTGGCGACCATCTCATCATCAGCGGCATGGAGCATAACGCCGTGGCGCGCCCCGCCACACAGCTGGAGGCGGCAGGCGTCAGTGTATCCATTGCGCCCTGCGATGAGACCGGTGTTCTGCGCCTGACGGAGTTTGAAAAGCTCTTTACCCCGCAGACCCGTCTGGTCGTGATACAGTACGCCAGCAATGTCAGTGGGACGATCCAGCCCATCGCAGAGATCGGCGCCATCTGCCGCCGCCACGGGGCGCTTTTTGCCGTGGACAGCGCGCAGGCTGCCGGTCACTTCCTGTTTGACATGCGGGCGCTGCAGGTGGACGCCATATGCTTTACCGGTCACAAGGGGCTGCTGGGTCCCTCCGGCATCGGCGGCTTTGTGATGAATGAGGCGATGAACAAGGCGATGACCCCGCTGATCGCGGGCGGCACCGGCAGCATGTCCGCCTCGCTGGAGATGCCCCCTACCCTGCCCGACCGCTACGAGGCGGGCACGCCCAATCTGCCCGGTATTATGGGGCTGGGCGTGGCGCTGCGCTACCTGATGGAGGTAACCCCCGATGCCCTGCACAAACGGGAAATGGCGCTGACTGACCGCTTCCTTGCGGGGCTGCGCGGCAATGCCCATATCCGTGTGCCCGGTCCCATCGACGCCAAAGGGCGGGTCGGTGTGATCTCGGTGGACTTCCTGCGGCAGGATAACGCCGAGGTCGCGTTCCAGCTGGAAGAGCAGTACGGTATTCTGACCCGCTGCGGGCTGCACTGCGCGCCCCTGGCGCACAAGACGCTGGGCACCTACCCCGAGGGCACGGTGCGCTTCTCCATCGGCTACACCACCACCGAGGAGGAAGTGGACACCGCCATTCGCGCGATCCACGCGCTTTCCTGAGATTTATGAAAGGTGCGAAGGCGCCCCGCAGGGCGGCGGCGCAGCCGCCGAAGGCGGGCGAAGCCCGCCGCACCGCCCGCAGGGCGGTGACCTGCGGGGCGCCCTGCACCCTGCCGTAAGCCTTCCCCATACAGCAAAAGCCGGAGCCTCCGCCAACGGAAAGCTCCGGCTTTATTATTTACTTCACATAGATGGAGCAGCCCTGCTCCTTTTCCACCTGTCCGATAATAGCGGCGCCCGACACCTTTTCGCACTGCTGCAGCTCGTCCAGCAGCTTTTCGGCGTCCCACGCGTCTACGGCGATAAGCAAGCCGCCAGAGGTCTGCGGGTCGTACAGAATATCCTGCACTGCCAGCGGTACATTCTCGGCAAAGCGGGCGGTAGGGCCCGCGAACTGCCGGTTGCGGTAGGCGCCCTCGGGGATCAGCCCCATCTCCGCCAGCTGCTGCACACCGGGCAGCACCGGCACCTTGCTGCTGTCGATCACGATGGTCAGATCACTGCCGCGCGCCATCTCGGTGGCATGACCCATCAGGGCAAAGCCGGTCACATCGGTCATGCTGTGGACACGGTACTTCTGCGCGATCTCGCAGGCGTACTTATTCAGCGTCGCCATTTGCTTTACGGCACGCTGGTACAACTCCGGCGGTGCCAGCTCTGCGCGGTTGGCGGTGGTGATGATGCCGATGCCCAAGGGTTTGGTGAGGATCAGCACATCGCCCTCCAGCGGGGTGCAGTTCATGCGGATCTCCTCGGGGCGGGCAAAGCCGGTCACGGAAAGCCCGTACTTCGGCTCCTGATCGTTGATGGTATGTCCGCCGGCGATGATAACGCCTGCTTCGTAGGCTTTTTCGTAGCCGCCGCGCAGCACCTCGTGGATCATCTCCTTGGACATCTGCGGGGTCACGGTCATAATATTCAGCGCGATCTTCGGCACCGCGCCCATCGCATAAATATCGCTGATGGCGTTTGCCGCCGCGATCTGCCCGAACATGAACGGATCATCTACAATGGGCGGGAAGAAATCCAGCGTCTGCACAATGGCAAGATCGTCGCTTACCTTATAAACAGCGGCGTCATCGCTGGTATCGTAACCCACCAGCAGGTTTTCGTCCCGCACGGTCGGTATGCCCTGCAAAATCTGACTTAACATTCCCGCGCCCACCTTGGCGCCGCAGCCGCCGCAGGAGGCGAGCTTGCTCATTTTGATATCGCCCTGCATTTATTTTCCCTCCAACAGTTTGGTATAGTACAGCACACCCTCCAGAATACCGCCCGCAATGGCGTTTGCCTTATCGGAGGGGGTAAAGCAGTTTTCCAGCTTGCAGCGGGCGTCGATATCGCCGGATTTCAGCCCCTTGGTCACGGGGGTGCCCTCCGGCAGCATACCGCGCACGATGCCGCCCATATTGGCATAGACCGGCTCCTCGCCGGCGTAGGCAACCAGCTGCCCCTTTTTCACCACATCGGTGATCTTCGCCACCGGGTGCCAGATACCGTCCGCCGTCGCGCGGATAATGCGCTCCCCGCTGAAGCCGCCGACATTGCCGGGGGTTGCGGTATCCGGCTCGGGCGAGCCTTCGTACAGGGTGCGACCCATATCATGCCCGCGGTTGCTCTCCACACAGAAGTGGCAGTCCACACCGGAGGTAAACCCCGGTCCGATGCCCACCACCAGCGGGGCGTCGGTGATCTTGGTGCCGATATTTTTTTTGGCAATGATGGCGTCCACCAGCACCGCCGGCTCCATTTTCTTCGCTTCCTTGTATTCGGGGTCGATCAGAATGGGGATCTCCCCCTCCGTAATGATGCGGCGGGCGTCCTCAGCGTCCTTTGCGAGGCGCGCCGTGACCCCTGCCACCGTCGCCGTTCCATCGTACACAGCACGGGAAAAAGCCACCGTGCAGCGCACCGTCGTGGGCTTTTCTATATCGGTGCAGACGATTTGAAACCCGCACCGGTGCAGGCGGCAGGCAATGCCCGTGGCAAGATCGCCCGCGCCCTTTATCGCGATCAGCATATCCTCTCCTCCTATCGCTCCCAGACCATATACTCATTGGGGCGGCGCTGCAATGCCGCAGCCACCACCCGCTCCACGCCGCTTTGCACCAGCCGCTCCGCCAGCTCGGCGATTTTGTCCTCCGGCGCTGCGTCCATCTGGTTCAGCAGGACGAGATACCGCCGCTGTCCCACATCTTTCCGCTGCGCCATCGGCGAGGTCAAAAGCTCTGCCATCAGCTCCGGCGTTACGATCCGCTCCGGCGGGAAGCCGAACCGCAGCAGTGCCAGCTCCGGACGGTGGCACACCTTACCCAGCGGGCGTCCCAAAGCCGAAAGCCCCGCGACCGCCACCACCGAATCGGCGAAAGCCGGAATGACCGGCTCCCGTTCATTCGGCACCTTGAGCGGCAGCCCCTTGGTGCCGTCCGCTTCTATTATAACATGATCGGCAAGCCGTGGCAGCTGCTCCAGCAGCGGAGAGGGTCCGAACTTGCCCTCCTCACCCATGGTGCCAACGGTCATCAGCCGGTGGGTCGCCAGCAGGTCGCTCAGCACCGCAGCGTTATCGCCCATGTAGCCGTTCTCCTTCGGCGGGCGGATATGGGTGGTCGTCGTCATTACGGCAGTCTGCCTGCGCAGGCGGTATTCCTCCCCCAGCACTGCCATCAGGCTGCTTTTGCCGCCGCCGCCAATGATCGCCGTTACCTTGGAATGTTCCAGCCCGAAAGCCGACAATGCCGAATGGTCATTCGTCATTATCCCACCTCCCCGTTTTTCGTCGATATGCTGTTCAAAGAATAACACGCAGCCCTTGAAAAGTCAATTGATATCAGTCATAATAGGGGTATCATGGAAGCCAAAAAGGAGGTTCCCTCTATGGAGAAAAAACAGATGACCGCCAGCACCTCGGTGCGTATCCATGTAAACGATGTGAAGGTGTTCGGTCCCGGCGTTGCGGAGCTTTTGGAGCGGATCGACCGCTGCGAATCCATTCGTACCGCCACCATGGAAATGAAGATCGCGTACAGCAAGGCATGGACGATGCTGCGCAGCTGCGAGGCCGAGCTGGGCTACCCGCTTATTCAGCGCAAGGTCGGCGGCGCGGGCGGCGGCGGCTCCACCCTGACACCGGAGGGGCGTTCCCTGCTGGAGCGTTACCGCCGCTGGGAGGCGGACTGCAAAGCCTATGCCAAGGCGCACCTTGCCGATATCTTCCCGGAGGCTGCCGAATGAACCTTTCACTGGTCGTGCTGGCTGCCGGCGCTTCCCGCCGCTTTGGGGAGGCGAACAAGCTGCTGCAGCCCCTTGCGGGCAAGCCGCTGCTGTGCCACACGCTGGAGGTTTCTGCGTCTCTCCCCGTCAGTCAGCGGGTCGCCGTATGCTCGGCAGAGACTGCGCCGTTGGCAAAAGCGGCTGGCTTTACCGTATTGTTGAATCCGCAGCCGGAGCTGGGGCAAAGTCACAGCCTGCGACTGGGGCTTGCTGCCTGCCGCCAAAGTGATGGCTGTCTGTTTCTCACCGGTGATCAGCCTTTCCTCAGCGGGGATACGCTCCGCCGGCTGATCACCGCATGGCAGGAGGAGCCGCAGGGCATTTGGGGCTGCGAATTTGAGGGGCGCTTCTCTATCCCCTCCATCTTCCCCGCCGCCGTATATGAGGAACTGCTGTCACAGGACGGCGATATCGGCGGGCGGGAGGTCATGCGTGCCCACCCCGAGCTGGTGCACACCGTTCCCGCACCTCCACAGGAGCATTTTGATATCGATACCGAGGCGGATCTTTTAGCCGCACAGCAACAATAAAACATGATGAATGGGGCAGCTCAGCAGCTGCCCCTTTTGCTTGCGAAATATAGCATCACACCCGCATACAAAAACACCCCCGTCCGCAGGGACGGGGGGCTTTTGTGTTAAACACGATGAGAAATGGAGCTGTCTTTTTTGGTAGAGTTCATCCCTTAGATGATCT
>CAKSYU010000002.1 GCA_934524965.1 uncultured Angelakisella sp. | reverse complement strand
GATAGCGCCGGTCTTTCGGAGGCTGCCACCCATCTGGGCAGAATGTTCGGTGCGGGCGGTATCCCGCTTGTCACCGGCGAAGCGCTTTATTACCTCGGCAGCTACGCCGTCACCTTTGTCATCGCCGTCATCGGCGCGACGCCGCTGCCTGCCCGCCTTGCGCATCGTCTTTCCGAAGGAAAAGGCGGCAGGGCACTTTCGGTGCTGGCGCCCGCGGCGCTTATGGTGCTGCTGGCGGTCGTCACCGCCTACCTTGTCGATGGCTCGTTCAATCCGTTCCTCTATTTCCGCTTTTAAGGGGGTGCCGCTATGGAAAAGATTAATAAGCTCCGCATGGTACTCACCATTGCCCTGCTGGGCGTGTTTCTGGCGGCATTCAGCCTTTGGGCGGTGCTCAAGCCTGCCGATGCTTTCTCGGAGGCGGAGCGGCGCACGCTGGCACAAATGCCCGCTGCAACAGGGCAGACGCTCCTTTCCGGCACCTTTGCCGACCGCTTCGAGGACTACGCCACCGATCAGTTCCCCCTGCGTGGGGAATTCCGTACCCTCAAGGCGTTTACCGCCACAGGGCTTTTGCACCAGCGGGATAATAACGGACTGTATCGGGTGGGAGATCATCTTGCCAAGCTGGAATATCCCATGAATGAATCCTCTCTCGAAAATGCCGCGACCCGTTTCGGCTATCTTTATGAAACCTATCTCAAAGAGGCGGGTGCCCGCGTCTATTTCTCCCTGATTCCGGATAAAAACTTCTTTATGGCAGCGCCCAACGGTTACCCCTCGATGGACTACACCGCCTTTGCCGATGATCTGCAGCAAAAGCTGCCTTACATGAAGTACATTGATCTCTTTGATCTTCTGGAGCTGGAGGACTATTATCGCACCGATGCCCACTGGCGGCAGGAAAAGCTGCTGCCGGTCGCCGCACGGCTGGCAAACGGCATGGGGCTCACCCTCACCGGCAGCTATACCCAAAAGACGCTGGAAAAGCCGTTCTATGGCGTCTACTATGGGCAAGCGGCGCTGCCCATCGCACCGGAACCGATGAATTACCTCACCGGCGGAGCGATTGATGCCGCCACCGTCTATAACTACGAGACCGATACCACCGGCGGCGTCTATGATATGGAGAAGGCGGTGGGGCACGATCCCTACGAGATGTTCCTTTCCGGCTCGGTGTCGCTTTTGCGCATCGAAAATCCCCAAAACACCTCCGGACGGCGTTTGGTCATGTTCCGCGACAGCTTCGGCAGCAGCCTGACCCCGCTTTTGATAGAGGGCTACTCCTCGATCACGCTGGTGGATATCCGCTATCTCGCCTCCAATCGCCTTGGTAAATACGTTGACTTTACCGATTGCGATGTACTGTTCCTATACAGCACGGGCGTACTCAATAACAGCGACACTCTCAAATAACGCAAGATATAAAATCGCCGCCCTTTCGGGGGCGGCGCTCTCGTATCCCCCGTAAAAGCGGGGGCGCAACCCAAAGTTGCTAAAAAACCACGGCGGTTTGGTGGACAAAAATCCCGCCCTGTGGTACGCTTGCCCTACCAAATACCGCATCTACCACAAAAACGGAGGAACTTAAAATGACACTTGGCGAGCGTATCGCGTATTACAGGGGAAAGCTCGGGCTTTCTCAGGGGGAGCTGGCGGAAAAGCTGTCGGTCAGCCGGCAGGCGGTCAGCAAGTGGGAGACCGATGCCGGTCTGCCGGATCTGGAACGGCTCATCGCCCTTTCCAAATTGTTCGATATCACCTTAGATGAACTGGTCAAGGGCGCTTCGGAGGAACCACCCGCTCCACCCGAGACCGCCCAGCCGGAAGCGCCCGCCACCCCACCCCAAGCAAAACCCGCTCCGTCCTCCGCGCAAAGGGCAGTGGGCTATATCCTGCTGGGCTGCGGTATTCTGTGCGCGGTGTTGTCGCTGGTGCTCGGTCTTGTTCTGCTCGTTCCCGCCGTCTACCTGCTCCTTTGCGCCGTGCTGTGCCTTACCCTGCGCCGCTATGCCGGTCGTGTCATCATCGGCGGCACCCTGCTGCTTGTGCTGCTCCCCGCCGGGCGCTGGTTCGGCGGCTTCAGTCTCGGCACTGTCCTCAACCCGCCCCTCTACCAGATGGGCTATCCCACCAATGTCTGGCTCATCATCTCCTGGGCGGCATGGGCGGTACTGGTGCTTTATGTGGTGCTGGCGCTGCGGCATACCCGCTGGCAGCGTTATACCCTCCTTGTGCTGGGGTGGGTCGTCGTATTGGGGCTGCGCGGCTGGCTCATGCCCCTGTGGCGGGTGCTGGGCGGCATGCCAGCCGACAGCTGGTACTATCCCGCTGTCTCCGCCCTCATCAATCTGCTGGCGCTGGCAGTCCTTTTCTTTACCGCCCGCGCCATCGTCAGCCGGAGGAAAAACCTTAACTAAAATCGCAATACGCCCGCAGGGCAAGCCGCCATTCGGCGGCTTCGGCGCTTCGCGCCGGCTCCGGCTTCGCCGGAGCGCCCTGCGGGCTTCTCTCTATCCCGGTCTCGCGTCCCGCAGCCGCCCCCAAAAGGGGCGGCTGCCTTTGCGTCGCTTATTCTTCCTCTTGGTATTCCAGAATATCCCCCACCGTACAGTCCAGTGCCTCACAGATGGCGGCAAGTGTGGAAAACCTGATGGCAGTTACCTTATTGTTTTTTATTTTGGATAGGTTGACATTAGAAATGCCGACACATTCCGCCAGCCGGTTCAGCGACATTTTCCGTTCCACCATCATGCGGTCCAGCCTTAAAACGATCTTTCCCATCAGATTATTCCTTTCATACAAGTCCCTCTACATCCTTTTCCAGCGCCGCGCCGTGGGCAAAAATCTGCGTCAGGCACAAAACGATAAGTCCCATCGAAAAGCCGTAGATATTCACACTGGTCTCCACGGCGTCCACACCGAGGATCAGCCGCGCCACAGCGCTGATGGTCAGCCCGACGACCGGCACGGCGATGCAGAAAATGCCGATCTCCCGCAGCATGCGGATATTATCCGGCTGAAAGGGGCTGCCCTCCCGCGACTTTTTCAGGATCAGATAGATATTTCGGAACACCATCGCCAGCAGAGAAAGAATGATCACGGCGCCGATGGCGAATACCAGCACAGCGGTCATGTCCAGCTCGCCGTCAGCGATCACCACCGTCACCTCAAAGCCGTAGGTGGTCAGCTCGCGGTCGATCGCGGGGCGCAAGCCCGTAAACACACCCCGCAGCCATGGGCTGCCCGCCGCGGTGCCGATGGCGATCCCCGCGAAGCACGCGGTGCCCACCCAGTGCAGCAGCTCCATTATCTTTGTCAGAATAAGTGCCAGCTTGTTGATGTTTTTCATAGATATCCCTCCGCAGTCGTTTTGATATCTATAAAATACCATTATATTTAACGCTTGTCAATATATTTTTAATGTTTTGCGATAAATATTTATCTCAGCACATTGTTCTTATAATGGGAAAATCCCCGCCGCCACGACCCCATGCACCAGGCAGTAGCACAGCGGCGTCGAGATAACGCAAAGCAGCGTCGAGAGCAGGCACACCCGCGCGGCGGTGTCCGCCTCCTCGTGGTAGGTGATAAAAAAGGTACACAGCACAGCGGAAAGCGGTGCGGCAAAGCTGATGACCAGCGCCTTCAGACCCGTCTCGGTCAGATGGATCCACCCCGCCCGCTGGCACAGGCACAGCACCGCCAGCGTAAACAGCGGCGCGGCAAACATGCGCAAAAAGGAGATGAACCACGCCTTGCCGTCCCGCAGCGCGTCGCCAATGCGGGTCTCCCCCAGTGTCGAACCAATCAGCAGCATCGCCAAGGGGTTCACCAGCGAAGCCATCTGCGGCACGATCGCGTACAGGGCGGGCAGCCGCAGGTCAAGCCGCAGCAGCGGAATACCATTCGGCGCGGGCAGCAGTCCCTGCGTCAGCCAGATGAGGAACCCCGCCAACATCGCCAGCATCACCGGCGTCAGGAACGCCTTTTTCAGGTTCTGCCGCAGGCTTCCGCCCGTCACCGCCGCCCCGCTGATGGAATAGAACGCGTATAAATACAGGAATATCCGGAACGACAGCCCGATCATGCTGGAAGCCAGCATCACCTCCGTCGGGTCATCGGCATACATGGCGCGCAGAATGGGCATGGAATACAGCGACTGCTGCCCCAGCGCAAAGCACAGCCCGTACAGGTTGGCGCGCCGCAGCCCGTATTTCGCAAAAATAAGCTGCGATAAAAGGATCAGCGAAAGGTACAGCAAAAAGGAAAGCAGCAGGATCTGCAGGTTCCGCCGCAGCTCCCCGCGGTTAAAGTCAGTCATAAAGGCGTCGAAGATCAGGCACGGCACTGTCAGCTTCAGCAGCAGGGTGTTCAGCACCGGTCGGCTTTCCGCTTTCAGAATATTCTTTTTCCGCAGCCCCCAGCCAATGCCGATGGTCAGCATGGCGGCGCAGAAGACCCCCATAAAGGATTGGTCGGCAAGCAGCCCGACCGCCGAAGAAAGCATATGTTTTCCCCTCTCGCTTTCGTAGTATCCCTATTATAATAGTTTCGCCCCGCCTTTGTGTCAATATTTCCGGCTGCATCTTTGCCGCGGGCTTTCGGGGGCGCAGCCCCGCCCGCCTGCGGCGGGCGTCCGCGCTTCGCGCGGCTTTTGGCTCCGCCGAAAGGGGCTGCGCCCGCACCTGCGTTCCCGCCCGCTCCGAAAGTGCAAGAATTTGCAAAAAAACCACTTGCATTCTGCTGCGGGAATGGGTATAATATGCTTTCAACGATGGAGCGTCCGCCCCAGTCGATGAACCTTTTGAACACCGTTTCACGGAATGATTTTTATTACAGGAGGAACATCTGACATGAATTTAGAAAAGTATCTCGACATTCGCCCCGAGCTGCAGGAAGCCATCAAGAACGGCGAGCCTGTTGTCGCCTTGGAAAGCACGATCCTCAGCCACGGTATGCCTTATCCCGAAAATCTCTCCTTCGCCGCTGAGGTCGAAAAGGAGATCCGGGCGTGCGGCGCCCATCCCGCCACCATGGCGCTCATCGGCGGTAAGATCAAGGTCGGTCTCTCCGAGGAGGAGCTGGAGCTGATGTGCCGCGGTGAAAATGTCGGCAAGGTCTCCCGCCGCGATTTCGCCACCTATCTCGCCACCGGCAAGACCGGCGCCACCACCGTCGCTTCCACCATGATGTGCGCGGCGCTCGCCGGCATTCATGTATTCGCCACCGGCGGCATCGGCGGCGTCCACCGCCACGGCGAGGTCACCATGGATGTCTCCGCCGACCTGCAGGAGCTGGCCCGTACCCCCGTCGCCGTCGTCTGCGCGGGCGCCAAACAGATCCTCGACATCGGCAGAACGCTGGAATACCTCGAGACCATGGGCGTCCCCGTCATCGGCAACGGCACCGAGGATTTCCCCGCCTTCTTCTGCACCAAGAGCGGCTTCAAGGTGGATTACGCCGCGCAGAGCGAGGAGGAGATCGCCCGCATCATCAAGACCAAGCTGGAGCTGGAAATGCCCGGCGGCGTCCTCATCGGCAACCCCATTCCGGAGCAGTACGCCATGGACTTCGATTATATGGAGGGCGTCATCACCAAGGCGCTGGAGCTGGCAGATGCCCAGCATATCCACGGCAAGGAGATCACCCCGTTCCTGCTGGCGCACATCAAGGATATGACCGGCGGCGAGTCCTTCGCCTCCAATGTCCAGCTTGCGCTCAATAACGCCCGCTGCGCCGCCCGTATCGCCGTTTCCCTCGCCAAGATGTAACAAAAAAGAAAAATCGTCACTTTCTCTCCCCGACCGCCCGCGTCGGGGAGTTTTTTCTGCCCGCGGCACATTTTCCGGCGGCAGGGCGGCATAATAAAGCCGAATTACAGTAGAAGCCAAAGGAGGACATTATCATGCCGCATAAAGAGGAAGAGACCGTCGCCCTGCTGCGGGAGTGCGATGCCGGTGTTAAAATGGGGGTCGCCTCCATCGCTGAGGTGCTCGATCAGGTTCGGTCGCAGGAGCTGTACCGCTGTCTGGCGGATTGCAAGCGGGAGCACGAATACCTCGGCAGGGAGCTGGAGGAGTTGCTGGCACGCAGCGGCGAGGAGGGCAAGCAGCCCTCGGCGGCGGCAAAAAGCATGTCGTGGCTCAAAACCAATGTCAAAATGGCAGCCTCCCCCGGCGATGATACCATCGCCGACCTGATGACCGACGGCTGCAATATGGGGGTCAAGGCGCTCCGCCGCACCCTCAACCGGTATCCCGATGCCCAGCCCCTCGCCCGCAATGTCGCCCAGCGCCTGATCCTCACCGAGGATACCCTCGTCCGCCGCATCGCCCCGTTCCTGTAAGCGCGCGGGAGGGGAGCAAAGCCCCTGCACCCCCGCCCGTCCGCCCCGCAGGGGACGGGCGCTTCGCGCCGTCTGGCGCCTGCCGGCGCCCCGCTGCGGCTTCGCCGCGCCGCCCTGCGGGGCGCCCTACATATCCCATCTCCCAAGAAAATTTTTCTTCCCTCGCGCGCCCGCGCGCGTACCCGCGACCCCAAAAGCAAAATGCAAAAGTTTTCGGTCAAGCCTTTTCCAAAAGGCTTGCGGTTTCCAAAGGCAGCGTCTTTGGTCACGCTCCGCAGAGCGCGAAATTTCTCAGCGCAGTCTCAAAAATATCGCCAGATATTTTTGATGCAAGCAGCTTCTGCAAACTTTCCCCTTAGTATTCCGGAGGGCGCTCCGAAAGGGGTTGAATGGACTTGCTCCTTCGGAAGGAAAGATAGTGTGAAAGGAAACCATCAGGGTTTCCTTTTGCGTTTAATAAATTCTGATTTTGCACGCAGGGCAAAATCAGCAGCGGCAGAGCGCAGCGCTGCCGCGACCTGCAAGAGAGGGTTCCCCCTTACTCGCGGGCTTTTGCTAACTTCCCTTTCACCGAGCAGGTGAAAACAGCTCGCTGGGGACTTAGTAGGTTGTCGCCTAACGGCGTCGCAAAGCCTTACAAATAGTTTTAGTAAGTACGCCTGCCGGCGGGACGGCACTTTTGCACCGCCAAAAGTGCCCAAAAGCGTCTTGGGGCAAGCCCCAAGACCCCGGACGCACCGGAACGCCCGCTCGGAAAGCCAAAGGGCGGCTTCCCGAAGCGTGGGCTAAACGGTGCTTATAAGGGGCTGTGGGCACATCTGCCCTCTTCCCCTCCCCTCCCCCGAAGCGGGGGGAGGGGGTTCCTGTCCCAATCACTGCTTGCCTTACTTTTGCGCTCGGCAAGTGCCGACTGCTATAAATATAAAGGGGCAGCTAACCCTAAAGTGTTAGCCCACTGGTGGCTTAGTCCCCCTCCTTTGAGGAGGGGAGAGGGGAGGTGGGTCGCCCTTCGCGCTCCAGCGCGCGGGCGATAAAAATGCCGCCGCAGGCTACCTTTGGAGCGCATCTGCGTGCAGTACGGATTTATTTTTCTGCTGCCGCAGAAAAATAATATTCGTATCCAGCGCAGCCAAGCGTTGCGGGTTTTTAGGGCAGCAGCCCTAAAACGCTTTTGGGTACTTTTGGCGGGTCAAAAGTACCACCCCGCCGGTAGGCGGAGAC
Organism: uncultured Angelakisella sp.; assembly: GCA_934524965.1. Taxonomy (GTDB): domain Bacteria; phylum Bacillota; class Clostridia; order Oscillospirales; family Ruminococcaceae; genus Angelakisella. The sequence continues at coordinate 79,092 of CAKSYU010000002.1, read as the reverse complement.
ACTAAGTCATAGTCAAATCTTACCCCGCCATCAGGCACCTGAAAATCAAGCCAAAACCGTCCCAAATCTCCCACCATTTCCCAAACCCGTAAACTTTTTATGAAAGTTTGTGCGAATTCAACACTTTCACTGCAAATTTCCCCCGTTTTGTCCGTATTAGTGGGGGGACTTAGGCAGCCTGCCGCCCCCCGACATAAAATACATCAGGCGGCATTGCCGCCAAAAGGAGTGACTTTTATGAAATGCGCGATCTATCTGCTGCCGCTGGGGCTTTTGCTGGTGCCGGCAGCCGCCGCTCAGGGGGAGTTCGTCACATGGGGCAGCCTTGGCACCTATGCCGGCGCCGTGATGATGACCACCATCGCCGGTCGGTTCTTCAGTCGGGTTCCGGCGCTCCGGCAGGTCGATGCCCTGCTGCTGGGCTACGGAACGGCACTGGTGCTGCTGCTCGGTGCCGCGGCTTTCGGCGGCGAGGGGCTGACCCTGCAAAGCGGTCTGCTCTGCGCCTTCAATGCCGTCATCGTGGCGCTGGCGGCGGAGGGAATGTCCTCCCGCCTGCGCGCGGGTGATACAGGCAGTACGGGCGATACAGGCGGCGCGGGCGACCCTGCCGAGCCCGATGACCCCGATGAGGGCGCCCCGAAAGGAGGGATATGATGGCGAAGAAAATCTACCTTTCGCCGGAGCGCCGCCCCGCCCCGCACGGACCCTACTTTGGGCAGTCCGGTCTTTACGAGCACGGCGTCACTACCGAAATAGCCGAGCTGACCGCCGAAGCGCTGACCCGCTGCGGCTTTGCCGCAAAGCTGGCGCAGCCCGCCGCCACCCTGCGGCAAAGGGTCGCCGAGGCGGTGGGCTGGGGCGCCGATTATTACCTGCCGATCCACACCAATGCCAGCACCGCCACGCTGAAGGAGGGGACGGCACGGGGGCCGGAGGTGCTTGCCTACGGCAATCCGGAGGGGGTGAGCTGGCGTGCCTGCCAGATGACCTACGAGGCGCTGATGGAAATTTACCCCGAAAAAACCGGCCGCGGGGTGCGCGGCAACACCACCTTCTACGAGATCAACAGTACGCCGATGCTGTCGGTCTACCCGGAGCTGGCGTTCCATGATAACGCCAAAGACGCCGCGTGGCTGGTCGAAAACAAGGCAGCCATCGCTGAGGCACTGACCAGGGCGGTCTGCCGGTGGTACGGGGTAAGCTACCAGCCGCCCCAGCCCGCCGACCTGTGGCAGCAGAAATACCGTACCCTGCGGGAAAAGCTGCAAACCCTGCTGACGGAGGAAGCGGAGTAAGGAAAAACGGCGGGGAAAGGGCGCTCCACGGCAGCCGCGGCATCTGCCGCGGCTGCCAGCCACCAAAGGGGGCGCGGCGGCTCTGCCGCCGCAGTGGAGCGCCCGACCCAGCCGTCCGCACCGACGAAAAGCGGAAAGCAAAATCGGTGCAGGGTGCCCCGCAGGGGCGGCGGCTCCGCCGCCGCCCCTGCGGGGCACCTCCGGCGCGGGGAAGCTGCAAAAATGCGGAAAGAGCCCCTCGTGTGCCCGCCCGTGCCCCTGCAAGGTTCCCCCAAAAACAGGACAAGCCCCGCTTTGACGGGAACGGGGAAATCTGCTACAATAAGGCGGAATGACCGCGAGAGGAGCGAGAAAATGAAACTGGGAACGCTGGAGCTGCCCCCCTATGCCATGCTGGCGCCGATGGCAGGCGTCTCTGACAGGGCGCTGCGGGAGCTTTGCATGAGATATGGCGCCGTGGCGACCGTCGGGGAGATGGTAAGCTGCAAGGGGCTGGTGCAGGGCAGCCGCAAAAGTGCCGAACTGATGGAGATAGGGGAGCGGGAAATGCCCTGCGCCATTCAGCTTTTCGGGGACGAGGCAGAGCCGATGGCACAGGCTGCCGAACTGGCACAGCGCTATGCTCCGGCGTGGCTGGATATCAACATGGGGTGCCCCGCCCCAAAAATTGCCGGAAACCGCAGCGGCAGCGCCCTGATGCTGGACCCCGACCGTGCCGGACAGATCATTCGGGCGGTAAAGGCGGCAAGCAGCGTACCGGTGACGGTCAAGTTCCGCAAGGGCTGGGACGAGGAGCATGTGAACGCCGTGGAATTTGCCCAGATGGCGGAAGCTGCCGGTGCCGACGCCGTGACCGTCCACGGCAGGACGAGAAAGCAGATGTATGCCCCGCCGGTGGATTGGGATATTATCCGGCAGGTGAAAAATGCCGTCTCCATACCGGTCATCGGCAACGGCGATGTGGTAAGCCCCGAGACCGCCAAGGCGCTGTACGAGACGACCGGCTGCGATCTGGTGATGATCGGCAGGGGAGCGCTGGGAGCGCCGTGGCTGTTCCGGCAGGTGCGGCAGTACCTGCAGACCGGCAGCTATGAGCCGACCCCCGACCTGGCGGAACGCATGGCGCTGATGGTGGAACAGATGACGCTGGCGGTGCAGTACAAGGGGGAGCGTGTGGCAAGCCACGAGGCACGCAAGCACTGCGGCTGGTACATCAGCGGGGTGCGGGGCGCGGCGCAGCTGCGGCGGCGTGCCGGAGAGCTGGAAACGCTGGATGACATCAAGTGGCTGGCGGAGGACGTGGTAAAGGCTGCGGGAGAGCAATAAAATTGTATAATTTTTATGAATGATACAATCTGTATAAAATGAGCCGGAGATCGAACGGATAAGGCGGAGAACCGGCGGGGGAGGGAGGCTCCGGGGCGCAGCCCCGACCGCCCGCAGGGCGGTCGCGACGGTCGGCAGACCGTCGGCTCCGGCGGAGCCGGAGCGGGCTGCGCCCCGATCTTCCCCTCGCAGAAACTTCGTATAATATCAAAAATTATTACAAACTGTACAATCTTCGCGGGTGCGCGCAGGAAACCGGCGAAAAAATGACACCGTAAGAGAGAAGACCCATTCTGCCGCATTTTTCCGGCGCGTTCATACAAAGTTCATTTGAAAAGCGGGACAAGAGCGGGTACAATGGAAGTAGACCGCACCAAGGGAGGAAATGCCGAGATGAAGAAACTACTGGCGATCGCCGCCGCGCTGCTGATGCTGCTGGCGGCAGCCTGCAATAATAACCCAGCCGATCCGGAGCCGGAGCCAGACCCCGAATTTCCGGTGACGGTGGGCAGTGTCACGCTGACCGAAGCGCCTGCAGCGGTGGTCTCCCTTTCGCCCGCCACCACCGAGATGGTGTATGACCTGGGCTACGGCGACCGGCTGGTGGGCGTCAGCGAATACTGCGAAACCCCCGCCGAGGCAGCGGCAAAGCCCCGTATGGGCAGCGCCTATCAGCCCGATGTGGAAAAGATAAAGGCAAGCGGTGCCCAGTTGGTGCTGTGTACCGTACAACCCACCGAAAGTGCGCTGGTGGCGCTGCAGCAGGCTGGGGCGCAGGTATTGGTGCTGTCCCGCGCCTCCACGGTGGAGGGTATTAAGCAGAACTACCGGGCGCTGGGTATGGCACTGGCGGGCAATGTGACCGGCAGCGCCGAGGCGGACGCCATCGGCACCATGATAGATACCAAGCTGACGGAGGCTGCCGCCGCGCTTTCCGCCGCCGGTTTGGAGACAGCGCCCGACGCGACGCTGCTCATCTCCTACCCCTACCGCATGGCGACCGGCGATACGCTGGAGGGCAAGCTGCTGGAGCAGGTGGGATTCCATTGCAGCGGGGCGGACTACACCAACTGGCTGTACCCCGAAAGCGAGCTGAAGGCGCTGGAGCCTGATGTCATTTTCTGCGCCGAGGCGGACGAGGTGGAGACGGTAAAGCAGAGCTATGAGTACAAGGTGGTGGCTGCCGTGAAGAACGACAAGGTCACGGCGATCGATTTTACCGCGTTCCAGAACCAGAGCCTGCGCATGTTCGATACCCTTATCGAGATGGCGCAGTTTATGGCGGGAACGCCCGCGGAGCAGTAAAATATCTGCCGGCATGGGGAACCGTGCCGGCGGTTTTAATGAGGAGGGTACAATATGGAGATCCAAGAGATCACGGCGCCGGACGAAAAGCAAAAGGTGGCGCGGCAGATTTTGGAGGGGCTGCCGGAATGGTTTGGCATTGCCGAAGCGCGGGAAGAATACATTGCCCAAAGCGCCGAACAACCCTGCTTTGCTGCGATGGAGCAGGGAAAGCCCGTGGGCTTCCTTTGCCTGAAGGAGACAGGGCGTGATACCATGGAATTGGCGGTGATGGGAGTGGACAGGAAGTACCACCGCTGGGGCTGCGGCAGGGCGCTTTTTGCGGCGGCAAAGGTGTATGCAGTCCAAAGCGGATATTCTTTTTTGCAGGTAAAAACAGTGCAGATGGGACACTACAAAGAGTACGACGATACCAATCGGTTTTACCAGAGTTTGGGGTTTAAGGAACTGGAAGTATTCCCGAACCTTTGGGATGAGTGGAACCCGTGCCAGATCTACATTATGGCAATTTAGCGAATGAAAAAGGAAATTAGTTGTGGCTAAAAATTGGACCGTGCCACTATATCTTGTAGGGTAGAAAAACAGCACAAAATGAGGTGGGTAAAAAGAAGGATTTTCTGCGGAAAAGCGGGAATTTTTGGGGGAAAAGCACTTGCATTTCGGCACTCTTTATGATAAATATGTGGTGTGAAAAATATGACCGTGCGGGCGGCGATGAAGCCCCCCGCCGGACAGATAACAGGAGGAATAGAACCATGAAGAAGATCGGATTGTTTGCTGCCGGTGTTCTGTTTGGAACTGCCGGGCTGAAGATCCTGGGCAGCCGTGAGGCGAAGAAGGTCTACACCGGTGTGACCGCCGCGGTACTGCGCGCCAAGGACTGCGTGATGGGCGCTGTGACGACCGTGCGGGAGAACGCTGAGGACATCTACGCGGACGCCAAGGAGCTGAACGAGCGCCGCGCTGCCGCGCTGGCGGAGGAGGTCGTGGCGGACGCCGCCGAGGAGCCTGCCGAAGCCCCCGCGGAGGAGACTGCCGAGTAAAAACGGCACCGAGAACGCCGCCCCTTTCGGCGGCGTTCTCTTTTTCTCCCATGCTTTTTCCCTATGGAGGTGAACCAAGATGAAATGTATTATTCGCCATGAAAGCCGCGGGCGGCTGCGGGTACACCTGTGCTGTGCCCGTATGACGCTGCGGCAGGCGGATCTGCTGGAATATACGCTGCGGGGCGTGGCGGGCGTGACCGATGTGAAGGTGTACGACCGCACGCAGGACGCCGTGGTGCTGTACCGCGGGGAGCGGGCAGCGGTGCTGCGGGTGCTGGCGACCTTCTCCTACGCCAAGGCGGAGACACTGGCGCCGGTGCCGGAGCATACCCCCCGCGCGTTGAACCGGGAATATGAGGACAAGCTGGCGGGCACCATTCTGCGGCGCATGATCTCCAAGCTGTTTTTGCCGGTGCCTGTTACCACCGTCATTTCGCTGTACCGTTCGATCCGGTACATTCGAGAGGGGCTGCGTGCCCTGTGGCACGGCAAGCTCTCGGTGGCGGTGCTGGACGCGACGGCGGTGAGCGTCTCGATGCTGCGGGGCGATTTTTCCACCGCAGGCTCGGTAATGTTCATGCTGCGGCTGGGCGAGATTCTGGAGGAATGGACGCACAAGAAATCCGTTGCCGACCTTGCCGGCGCCATGGCGCTGAATGTGGACAAGGTATGGCTGAAGACCGGCGGCACCGAGGTGCTGACCCCCATCACCGAAATACAGGCGGGGGACTGCGTGGTGGTGCGTACCGGCAATATGATCCCGCTGGACGGACGGGTGGTAAGCGGCGAAGCGACCGTGAACCAGTCCTCCATTACCGGTGAATCGCTGCCGGTGGTCAAGCGGGAGGGCAGCCCTGTCTACGCCGGAACGGTGGCGGAGGAGGGCGAGTGCCTGATCCGTGTGGAGAAGGCGAGCGGCGAGGGGCGGTATGACCGCATCGTGCGCATGATAGAGGAATCGGAAAAGCTGAAATCCACCGCCGAGGATAAGGCGGCGCGGCTTGCCGACCGGCTGGTGCCCTACACGCTGGGCGGCACCGTGGCGACCTATCTGCTGACCCGCAACATCACCAAGACGCTGGCGGTGCTGATGGTGGACTTTTCCTGCGCGCTGAAGCTCGCGATCCCCATTGCGGTGCTTTCCGCCATGCGGGAGAGCAGCGCGAACCACATCTCGGTAAAGGGCGGACGCTTTTTGGAGGCGGTGGCAAAGGCGGATACCGTGGTCTTTGATAAGACCGGTACGCTGACCTACGCCACCCCCACCGTGGCAAAGGTCATTCCCTTTGGCGGGCACAATGCCGACGAGATGCTGCGGCTTGCCGCCTGTCTGGAGGAGCACTACCCGCACTCGATGGCGAATGCCGTGGTGGAAGCCGCCCGCGAAAAGGGGCTGAGCCACGAGGAATACCACAGCCGTGTGGAGTATGTGGTGGCGCACGGGATCTCCAGCACCGTGGAGGGCAAAAAGGTGCTCATCGGCAGCGCGCACTTTGTCTTTGAGGACGAGGGCTGCCGGGTGCCGCAGGGCGAGGAGGCGGCATTTGCCGCCCTGCCGGAGCAGTACTCCCAGCTGTACCTGTGTATTGCCGGTGAGTTGGCGGCGGTCATCTGTATTTATGACCCGCTGCGTGCCGAGGCAAAGGACGCCGTAGCAGCGCTGCATGCCTGCGGCATCAAAAAGATCGTGATGATGACCGGCGATAACCGCCGTACCGCGGAGGCGGTGGCGGCGCTGGTGGGCGTGGACGCCTGCTATGCCGAGGTACTGCCGGAGGACAAGGCGAACTTTATCCGCGCGGAAAAGGCGGCGGGGCATACCGTTATCATGATCGGGGACGGCGTAAACGATTCGCCCGCCCTTTCGGAAGCGGACGCCGGTATTGCCATCAGCACCGGCGCGGCGATCGCCCGCGAGATCGCGGATATCACCATTGCTTCGGAGGATCTCTTTGCGCTGGTGACGCTGCGGCAGCTGAGCGAGGCACTGATGGCGCGGATCCACCGCAACTACCGCACCATAGTGGGCTTCAACCTCATGCTTATCATTCTGGGCGTGGCGGGGCTGATCCCGCCGACGACCTCGGCGCTGCTGCACAACGCCTCGACGCTGGGCATCAGCCTGCACAGCATGACCAGCCTGCTGCCGGAGGAGAAAACGGCGGCAGACCGCCTCTCCCTGCCGGAGAAGGGCTGCGAGTAAAACTGACACGAATAGAAAAAATCGGGGACGCCGCGGCGTCTCCGATTTTTTGTTGTTAGAATATTGGTCAGATCCCGAACATTCTAAGGGCATTGTGCTTGCAGATATCCGCGGCTTCCTCCGGTGTAAAATCCATTTTGCCGAGCAGCTCGCAGTAGCTGTCGTAGATCTCCTCCGGCTTTTTCCGGCGGTTATCGGGGTAATCGGTGGCGAACACCAGCTTCTTTACATCAAGCTGCCGCAGAAGCTCATTTGTCCTTTGGAGCCCGTACCGATCCGCCCAGTCGGTCAGTATGGCGGAGATGTTGCAGTACAAGCCGAGACCGATGAGCTCCTCCCACTGGAACCCGCCGGCGTGCGCGACCGAGACCCGCAGCGAGGGGTGCTTTTCGAGCACTTTTTTGATGCGGGAGGGGGAACAGACATCGTCCGTGAGGTGCGTCCGGGGGTAGGAATGGATCTCGATCGGCACATGGTTTTGCTCCGCCCACGCGAAAATACGGTCGTAATAGGCACCGTCCACGGGGTAGCCGGTATTGGAGGGGTGGATCTTGACCCCTATAAATTCCTTTTGCGCCATGGCTTTTTCCAGCTGCTCGATGGTCGTTTCGATGGGATTGCGGAGATCGATATCCGCAAAGCAGAACAGGCGTCCCTCCGATTTCCGGCACAGCTCGAGCAGGTTTTTGTGGACAGAGCCGACCGTAAAATCCATGGACAGCATATAAGGGTCGTTGAACGGCATGATGCAGGCGGCTTCGATATGGTAGCGTTCCATCAGCTTCCGGTAGTCGCTGATATCGCCGTACTCCACGAAACGGTCGCCGTTGCCGCGGTTATTCTCGATCACATCGGGCGGCATCAGGTGAATGTGCGCGTCTATTTTGGGCAGGATCTTCCAATCGATCATGGTGTGTGCTCCTCTATCATAAACTGTATCCATTCTACCATACATCGGGGACGGCGGCAATGGGGAAGGGGAAGCGCAGGGGGAGAGGGCGGGGCGCAGCCCAAGCCGCCCGCAGGGCGGCTTCTGCGGACGAAGTCCGCAGCGACGGCGGAGCCGTCGGGGCTGCGCCCCGTGCCCACGCCTTTTCGGGAGCCGCATTAGGGGCAGAAAACAAAGCAGCCCCTGCGGGAAACGGGCGGCTTGTGGAACGCCCACAAGGGGGCAAAAAGCCGTTGACGAAGCGGGTTTTGCGGCTTATAATGAAAACAACAAAATGGGTGAGAAGCGAAAAAACGCCCCCTCACCGCGGGAAAAAGGAAGGAGTAGCCCCATGAGCAAATTCAACATTATGGAGACCACCGTGGCAAAGGTCCACGCCGCCTACCTGGACGGTACGCTGACCTGCCGCGAGCTGTGCGAGGATTACATCGCGCGCATCAAGGCATATGACCACGAGGGTCCCGCCATCAATTCCATCATCTGTGTAAACCCCAAGGCGCTGGAGGAGGCAGATGCCTTTGACGCCTATGTAAAGGAGCACCACGCGCTGTGCGGTCCTCTGCACGGGATCCCCGTGATGCTGAAGGATAACTTTAACACCACCGATATGCCCACCACCGCCGGCAGCATCGCGCTGGAGGGCTGGGTGCCGGAGAAGGACGCCTTTGTGACCAAAAAGCTGCGCGAGGCGGGCGCCCTTATCCTTGCCAAGACCAACCTGCACGAGTTCGCCATCTGGGGCGAGACCATCAGTTCGGTCATGGGTCAGTCGGTGAACCCCTACGATCCCACCCGTACCCCCGGCGGTTCCTCCGGCGGCACCGGTGCTTCCATCGCCTGCAATATCGGCATCATCGGTCTGGGCACCGATACCATCAATTCGGTGCGTTCCCCCTCCTCTGCCAACAGCCTGGTTGGTATCCGTCCCACCATCGGTCTGGTTTCCCGCGCGGGCATTGTGCCCTATTCCCTGACGCAGGATACCGCCGGCCCCATCTGCCGCACCGTGGAGGACGCTGTCCGCTGCCTGGACGTCATTAAGGGCTACGACCCCGATGACGCCGAGACCGCGTGGAGCGTGGGCCACGAGGAGTGCTACATGGATCACCTGAACGCGGACGGCATGAAGGGTCGCCGCATCGGCGTGCTGGAAAGCCTGTTCGGCAAGGAGGAGATCAACGAATCCACCAATGCCGTCGTGCGCAATGCCCTTAAGGTCTTTGAGGAGAACGGCGCGACACTGGTTCCCGTGACCGACAACATTGACCAGCCCTGGCTGACCAGCGAGGTCTCCGTTCATTTGGACGACTTCCAGCATGACCTGGACGGCTACCTTGCCACCCTGCCCGAGGACTGGCAGATCCACAGCATGGCGGAGATCCTGGAAAAGGGTCTGTTCCACCCGTTCAGCGAAAGCAATATGCGTGATGCCATGACCCGCGAGGTTGGTTCTCCCCGCTATCTGGAGAAGATGTACAACAAGATCGGCGTGCGCACCCATGTGCTGAAGATCATGGCGGATCTCGATCTCGACGCGATGGTTTATCCCCATCAGCAGCAGCTCGTCTGCAAGATCGGAGAAAACCAGCAGCAGCGCAACGGCGTACTGTGCTCCTCCACCGGCTTCCCCTCCATTGCGGTTCCCGCGGGCTTTGCCCCCGATGAGAACGCGCCCATCGGCGTGCCGGTCGGCATGGAGATCATCGGTCGTCCGTGGAGCGAGGCGAAGCTCATAGAGATCGCCTATGCCTTCGAGCAGCACTCCCACTTCCGCCGTCCCCCCGTTTCCGCCCCTGACCTGAACAAGTAATAGAGTATCCCATAAAATGTCCCCCATCGGTGATGAGCCGGTGGGGGATACTTATATGCAGCATATATGGAAAGGCTCCGCCTACCGGCGGGGTGGTACTTTTGACCCGCCAAAAGTACCAAAAAGCGTTTTAGGGCTGCCGCCCTAAAGACCCGCAACGCTTGGCTGCGCTGGATACGAATGTTGTTTTTCTGCGGCAGCAGAAAAACAAATCCGTACTGCGCGCAGATGCGCTCCAAAGGTAGCCTGCGGCGGCATTTTTATCGCCCGCGCGCTGGAGCGCGAAGGGCGAACCACCACCCCTCTCCCCTCCTCTGAGGAGGGGAACTATGGGGGCAGTGGGCAAATACTTTGCAGTCAGCCGCCCCCCCTATGCCGCAAGTCTTTGTTGCTGTTTTTAGCTTCTGTTTATCGCCAGTCCGCACCCCACCCCCAACCCCCTCCCCTAAAGGGCGAGGGGGCTTTTCACACCCCAAATTTCCCACCATTTCCCAGACTTGAAAACTTTTTATGAAAGTTTGTGCGAATTCTACACTTTCACTGCAAATTTCCCTCATTTCGTCCGTATTAGTGAGAGGACTTCTCATCGTTAACGATAAATAGAAAAATGCGACCGACCCTCGACAAGAAACCGCGGGTCAGCCGCCAACCCAAGCCCCATCGAAAAATTGGGGGCTTGGGAAGCTGTACCTTGAAAACAAAATAAACAAAACCCTCCTCGTGCGTGCCCGCGCACACACGAGGAGAGCCTGTTCTAAAATTTTTCGTATTAGCCCCGCAGACCGCGTGCCTGACGATCCATGTTTTCGATGACGACATCGTAGATGTCACCGAGGGAAGCCATGTACTCCAGCACCTGCCACGGCTGGTTGGTGTGGAAGTGCAGCTTGATGGTCTCCTCGTCGCCGACCACCAGCAGGCAGTCACCGGCAAAGTGCTCCATGATGTAGTCATGGATCTCGTCCTCGTCCAGATCGCTGCCGTCCAACAGCAGTTGGGTATCAAATTTGAATTCTTCCATGGTTTTTATTCCTCCGTTTTGAGATAGGGTTCGTAAAGCCGCCAGTCCCGCTGCTCCACCTCGGCGTCCAGCAGGGTGCCCTCGGCGGTGTATTCCCGGTAGAAGATCTGCCCCTGCTGCTCCAGCCGGTGCAGCAAAGCCCCCTCGGTGTAGGGCAGGCACAGCCGGCACCGGAGACGCTGCGGCGGCAGCGTTTCGGCAATGGTCTGCAAAAGCAGCGGCAAGCCGTAGCCGGTCTTTGCCGAGATGCGGACGCAGCCCTTGTAAGGCTCGTTTTGGGCATCGGGGGCGGCGTCGCACTTATTCAGCACCGTGATGACCGGCGTGCCCTCCACCCCTAACTCCTCCAAAAGCCGCTCGGTGACGGCGCGCTGCTCCAGCAGCTCGGGGCTGGTGATATCGCAGACGCTGAGAATGAGGTCGGCGTTTGCCGCCTCCTCCAGCGTGGAGTGGAACGCTTCGACCAGCTGGTGAGGCAGCCGCCGCACCAGTCCGACGGTATCAATGAGCATGACCGATCTGCCGTCCGGCAGAGCCAGTGCCCGAGAGGTCGGGTCGAGGGTGGCAAATAGCTTATCCTCCGCCAGAACGCCGGCTTCGGTAAGGGTATTCAGCAGGGTGGATTTGCCCACATTGGTGTAGCCGACGATCGCCACCGTGGTGACGCCGTCCTTTTTGCGGCGGGCACGGCGCTGCTCTCGCCGCCTTGCTAATGCTGTCAGCTCGGTTTTCAGGGCGTCTATCCTGCGGCGGATATGACGGCGATCCACTTCCAGCTTGGATTCGCCGGCACCGCGGCGGGCACCGGTGCCGCCCGTTCCGCCGCCGCCCTGACGGGAGAGCTGTACGCCCCGTCCGGCAAGGCGGGGAAGCTGATATTGCAGCCGTGCCAGTTCCACCTGCAGCTTGCCCTCGCCGCTGACTGCCCGTGCCGCGAAGATATCCAATATCAGCATGGTGCGGTCCAGAACGGGGCAGTCGCACAGTTCCTCGATGTTGCGCAGCTGTGCCGGAGAAAGCTCCTCATCGAAGATGATGAGGTCGCCCTCCACCGCCTCCAGATACTCCTTCAGCTCCAGAAGGCGGCCGCTGCCCATAAAGGTGGCGGCAACGGGGCTTTGCAGCTTTTGGGTGGCAGTGCCCACCACCGGATAGCCGGCGGTTTTCGCCAGCTCCCGCAGCTCCTCCAGCGATATTTCCACATCATATTCGCCGGTATCCACAGCGGCAAGCACGGCTTTTTGGGGGGCCTCTAAGTTTTCGTAAAGTTCGGTCGGCATGGATTCCTCCTTGGGGGGCTTTGCGGGGAGAGGGGAGGGCGCCGCCAGGCAAGCCGCCCGCAGGGCGGCTTCGGCGGGCGAAGCCCGCCGGCTCCGGCGCAGCCGGAGCGCCTGGTGGCGCCCCTTTGCCCCGATTTTGCGCAAAGCCCGAAAAGGGAGGGAAAGTTCCGCTTCCCCTCCCCTTGCAGTTCGTTTTATTTGGTGCCGAAAATGCGGTCGCCGGCATCGCCGAGACCCGGCACGATGTAGTTATTTTCGTTCAGCTTCTCATCCAGCACGCCGACATACACCTTGACATCGGGGTGTACCTTGCCGAAGGCAGCCAGACCCTCCGGCGCGGCGATGATGCACATGAACTTGATATTGGTGGCGCCGTGCTTTTTGATCATGCCGACGGCATCAATGGCGCTGCCGCCGGTTGCCAGCATGGGGTCTACCACGATGACCTCCCGTTCGCTGATATCGCAGGGCAGCTTGCAGAAGTACTCGATGGGCTTGGCGGTCTCCTCATCACGGTACAGACCGATGTGACCGACCTTGGCGGCGGGAATGAGGGTCAGCATACCATCTACCATGCCCAGACCGGCACGCAGAATGGGGACGATGGCGAGCTTGCGTCCCGCCAGCATTTTGGTTTTGCAGCGGCAGATGGGGGTATCCACCGTGACCTCCTTGAGGGGCAGGTCGCGGGTCGCCTCGTAGCACATCAGGGTGGCTACTTCGCTGGCAAGCTCCCGAAAGTCTTTGCTGCCGGTCTCCTTTTTGCGCATCAGGGAGATCTTGTGCTGAATGAGGGGGTGATTGAGGATCTGGGGTTCAAAGGTCTGAGACATGGTTTTCCTCCTATGGTATCAATGTGGCTTGTGGTGACAAAATGAGGGGTGAAAGCGGCGGTGTTATTCCTCGGCTTCCAGCTTGGTGATGAGATCGACGCGGCGCTGGTGGCGTCCGCCCTCAAACTCGGTGGTCAAAAAGGCATCGACCAGCTCCATGGCAAGTCCCTGACCCACCACACGCTCGCCGAAGGTGAGGATATTGGCGTCATTGTGGGCGCGGGTCATGCGGGCACTGAAGGTATCGGAGCAGCAGCAGGCACGGATCCCCTTGACCTTATTGGCGGCGATGGACATGCCCACGCCGGTGCCGCAGATGAGGATACCGCGCTCGGCGCCGCCGTCGCGAAGGTAACGGGCGACCTCGGCGGCTTTTTCGGGGTAATCGCACTTTTCACCTGCCTCGTAGATCCCGAAGTCCTTGACCTCGTGACCCAGCTCCAGCAGGTGCGCCTTTACGGCGTCTTTCAGCGTCAGGGCTGCGTGGTCACAGCCGATGGCGATCTTCATATCACAACACTCCTTTGGTGTAAAATTTACTCGTTTTTTTGCTGCCGCTGTGCCAGCGTCATGGCATTGGCAGGGCGGAGATAACAGGGAACCAGCGCAGCAGGGGGGACAGCTTCCGCCAAATGCTGCAGAGCGGCAAGCCCCACGGCGGAGGCGTGCTGATAGCAGAGGTGCGCCGGAGCCATTCTGACCGGCAGTTCCCCCTGCCACGCGGCAAGCCCTAGATGGGCGCCGTCGCCGCAAAGCCACAGCGGGGCGGGGCAGTCCTTCAGCTTTTCGTAAAGCGCGGGAAGGGGCAGCGCCTCGTCCTCGGTAAGGCGGGTCAGGGTGCCGTCCCTGCCCTGGAACAGGGCGGTATAGACCTGCCCGCAGCGGGCGTCCATCATCGGGACGACGGTGCCGGTAAAGCCCAGCAGCCCGTAGGCGATGGCTTCCGGTGTGGAGACGCCGACGCAGGGGGTATTATCGGGGAATGCCAGCCCCTTAATGGCGGCGATGCCGATGCGCAGACCGGTGAATGACCCCGGACCGCGGCTGACGGCGTAGTAGTCGATCTGGGAGGGGGCGGTGCCGGTGCGCTCCAGCAGGCTTTGCGCCATCGGCAGCAGTGTGACGCTGTGGGTCTGCGGCACATTCAAAAATTCCTCGCCGAGGAGCTTGCCGTCCCGATAAAGGGCGGCGGAAGCCGCGGCGGCAGAACATTCCAGTGAGAACAGCAGCATGGCAGGGTTCCCCTTTCCGAAAAGGTTTGGTGGGTGGCGGGGCGGCGGGGTGCAGCGGCGGAGCATTGCCCGTCCCGCAGGGACGGCGATGCGAGTGGGAGCGGAGCACCGCCGCCCGAATGGGCTCTGCCGGGAATGAAAACTACATTTGCAAAGCGGCAAGCCGCTCATCACCGGTGATGGTGATGCGGCGGGCATCGCCCGAAAGCGGCTCAAAATCGATGTGCAGGGCATTCTGCGGCAGGGCGGAGGGGACACGCTCGCTCCATTCCACCGCCAGCACGCGGGTGCCGTCCAGATAGTCGAAGAAGCCGGCAGCGTAAAGATCCTCTTCACCGGTGATGCGGTAGAAATCAAAGTGGCAAAGCGGCAGAGGACCTCGGTACTCCTGCACCAGCGCAAAGGTGGGGCTGGAGACCCAGTCGCTGCTGCCCAAGCCCCGTGCCAGACCCACCGTAAAGGTGGTTTTGCCGGCACCCATGGGACCGGTGTAGGCAAGGACATCGCCGGCACGCAGGAGGCGCGCCAGCTTTTCCGCCAGACCCTGTGTTTCGGCGGGACTGTGGGTGGTAAAGGTCACGGTCATTGGTCGTACTCCGTTCCCCGCGCGGTAATGACCGGTTTGCCGTCGGCGCCCAGCAGCGGGGTGATGCCGCCGGCGTAGCCGGACTGCCAGGTGAGGTAATGCACGCCGGTTTGGGTATCCACAATTTCCTGCATGGCATTGGAAAAGCCGGAGCCTTCATTTTCTATCACAACAAAGCGTTTTTTGCTCATTGAGTATGACCTCCTTAGCGGAATACTTAGCTGAACATGGTTGGTTTTTCGCCGCGGCGGACGGAGAGGACAAGCCCCAGCCCGAGGTAAGCCGACAGCACCGAGCTGCCGCCTGCCGAAAGCAGCGGCAGGGTGACGCCGACCGAGGGACCGACCATCAGGCACATGGCGACATTGATGATGATCTGAGCGGTGAACATGGCAAAGACGCCGACGCAGACAAGCCGACCCATGCGGCTGCTGCTGTGCAGACCGATGTAGAGCACTCTTGCCAGCAGTACGCCGTAGACGAGCAGCACCGCCAGAGCGCCCAGAAAGCCGACCGATTCACCGATGAAGGTGAAGATCATGTCGTTGTACATATCGGGGACATAGCGGTGGTCGGCGCTGAAAATGCCGATGCCGAAAAGCTGACCGGAGCCGAAGGAAATGCGCCCCTGCAGCTGCTGGTAAGCCTGTCCCAGTGCGTAGGCTTCGGGATCCTTTAACAGGATAAAACGGATCTTCTGGTAATCATCGAGCAGGAAGAACCATGCCAGCGGCGCGAAGACCGCGGCAGCCGCGGCACCCAGCAGGATCCAGCGGTGGGCAAGCCCTGCCATGACCAGCATGACCACGACGATAAACAGCATGACCAGCGCCACGCCCCAGTCCTTTTGCAGCAGAATGAGCAGCACGGGGAAAATGGCGTGCGCCGCCAGCTGCAGCAGGTTTTTATTCTCATTGAGGGTGGTGCCGACCCGTGAGAGGTGGTAGGCAAGCGAGAGGATAAAGGCGATCTTGAGGAATTCGGCGGGCTGAATGGTGGTAAAGCCCAGATTGAGCCAGCTGCGGTTGGTCTCGATGGAATCGCTGCGGGTCTGCCCCAAGGGGGTAAAGGTGAGCAGCATTAAAACCACGGCGGCGGGGACATAGAACTTCCACCAGCTGCCCAGCCGCTCATAATCGAGGTACGCCAGCACCATGGCGGCGATAAAGCCCAGCCCGATGGCAATGCCCTGCATGAGGACGGTGCGGCGACCGATGACGCCCATCTGATAAATGCCGAGGAGCAGCACCACGCTGAACGCCGAAAGCCCAAGGGCGCAGCAAAGCACCACCGCATCGATGCGGCGGAAGAAGCGGCGCACAAATTGCAGCATGGCGGGGTCTCCTTTCGTGGGGGTGATGGGGGGAGAAACGATTTGAAAGCTGGCGGGGAGGGTGGCGACGCCCCGCAGGGCGTTCCGGCGCAGCCGGAACCGGCGGAGTGCAAACCGCCGTAAGACCGCCGCAGGCGGTCTGCCCTGCGGGCGGATAGCCGCCGCGCGCCGGCCCCAAAAGTTTATTCAAAATATTATACCATTCCGGAGGACTTTTGAAAAGGGCAGGGGGAGAAAAAGGGGGCGCGCCCCCGCAAAAAAGCTGCCCCGAAAACGGGACAGCTTTTGGCAAGTTTGCTTATTTGCCGTTGATCATCGCCAGCATATCGTTGTTATCGACAAGCGCGGGGGAATAGGAAAGGATAACGGAAACCATGTGGTTGCCGATGCGGGTGAACAGGAAATCCTGACCCAGAGCGCCTTCCTTGGCAACGCCCTGAACGAGATAGTACTGCCGATCACCGACGGTAACGGTCTCCGGCTCGGAGAACTCGTAGCCGTATTCCGCGGGCAGGGTGTTGATAACGACATCGGAGTATGCCTTTTCATCATAGGAGGTGCCGCCGACAGAAACAGCAAGGTTTTCCGCCATGACGATGACATTGGTGCCGTAATTGGGGTCCTGCGCCATCATTTCGTAGGTGTTCTGGGCCTTGAGGAATTCCTCGGAGACGCCCTCCTCGGTGAGGCTGTCGATGGTGATGCCCATGATCGCCGCCAGCTCCTCATCGGTAGCAATGTTCCATTCCTCGGGGACGGTGATAACGAGACCGAGGGAATCATTGGTGTAGACATTGCCTTCCCAGCTGCCGCGGGCGAAGGTCTCGGTCTTGGTGTCGTTGTCGGTGTCTTTGTCACCGTCATTGTTTGCGGGGGTATCGCCGCAGGCAACGAGGGCGAGAGCCATCATAGCAGCCAGCAGCAGTGCGAGCCATTTTTTCATTTTCTTTTCCTCCTGAAATTCAGTCAAAACAGTGGTTTCCGGCAGCCGGTCGGCGCCAGTCTTTCGATAGTCTATCATACCCTTGCGGGAATGTCAACGGGATTTACCGCAAGCTGGAAGGGCGGGGGAGATTTATTTGCGGGAGCGGGGAAAAGGGGGCGGGGAGGGAGCGCCGCGGGCGCAGCCCGAGCCGCCCGCAGGGCGGCTGCGGCGGACGAAGTCCGACGGCTCCGGCGCAGCCGGAGTGGGCTGCGCCCGAATGCCCCGCTCCGCGAAAGCCAAAAATCAGAACAGACCGGTGATCCTGCCGTCGTCGGTCAGGGAGATATCCATGGCGGCGGGGTGGGCGGGCAGCCCCGGCATGGTAAGCACGCTGCCGGCAAGCGCTACCGCGAAGCCCGCGCCGCAGGAGGCGGAAAGCCCCCGTATGTGCAGGGTGTGCCCCGTGGGGCGTCCCAGTGCCTTGGCGTTATCGCTGAGGGAATACTGGGTCTTGGCGATGCAGACGGGCGCGTGCGCCAGACCCAGCGCCGCCATTTCGTTCAGCTGCTGCTCCGCTTCGGGGGAGTATTCCACGGCGGCAGCGCCGTACACCCGCCGCGCGATGGTCTCGATCTTCTCCCGCAGGGTCATGGCGGGGGTGGTAAGGGGGGCAAAGCGGTTCGGCTCGCCGCAGGCAGCAAGCACCTGCTGCGCCAGCGCCTCGCCGCCCGCGCCGCCTTTGGCAAAGACCTCGCTTTCCGCCGTGCGCACACCCAGACGGTCGCATTCCGCGCGGATCAGGGCAAGCTCCTCCGGCAGGTCATCGGGGAAGCGGTTGACCGCCACCACCACCGGTACGCCGTACTGCCGCAGATTTTCCACATGGGCGGTTAGGTTGCAAAGTCCCGCCGCGGCAGCCGCCGCGTTGGGGGTGCGGCAGGTTTCCTTATCACAGCCGCCGTTGTAGCGCAGCGCCCGTACCGTGACCACCAGCACCGCCGCCGAGGGGGTAAGCCCCGCCGCGGGGCATTTGATATCGAAGAATTTTTCCGCGCCGAGGTCGCTGCCGAAGCCGGCTTCGGTGACGGTGTAATCGGTAAGGGTGAGCGCGAGACGGGTCGCTCGCACCGAGTTGCAGCCGTGGGCGATATTGGCGAAGGGCCCGCCGTGCATTAGACAGGGGGTGTGCTCCAGCGTCTGCACCAGATTGGGACGCAGCGCTTCCCGCAGCAGGGCTGCCATGGCGCCCTCGGCTTGCAGATCATGGGCGAAAAGCGGCTTGCCCGATGTATTGTAGCCGATGAGGATACGCCCCAGCCGCTCCCGCAGATCGCGGAGGTCACGGGCAAGGCACAGGATCGCCATGACCTCGCTGGCGACGCTGATCTGGAAACCATCAAAGCGGGGGGTGCCGTTTGCCTTGCCGCCGAGACCGATCTCGATCCTGCGCAGAGAGCGGTCGTTCATATCCATGCAGCGGCGGAACACCACCCGCTCGGGGTCGATATTCAGGGCATTGCCCTGATGAATGTGGTTATCGATAAGGGCGGAAAGCAGGTTATTGGCGGCGGTGACGGCGTGGATATCGCCGGTAAAATGCAGGTTGATCTCCTCCATGGGCAGCACCTGCGAATAGCCGCCGCCCGCCGCGCCGCCCTTTAAGCCGAAAACGGGACCGAGGGACGGCTCCCGCAGGGTGACGATGGCGCGCTGCCCCAGACGGCACAGCGCCTGCGCCAGACCGATGGAGGTGGTGGTTTTGCCCTCGCCGGCGGGGGTGGGGTTGACGGCGGTGACAAGGATCAGTTTGCCTTGCGGCTTGCCCTCCTGCCCGCGCAGAAAGTCCTCGGTGATCTTCGCCTTGCTGCTGCCGTAGGGCTCGGCGGCTTCGGTGGGGATACCGGCTTTCGCGGCGATCTCGGCAATGGGGCAAAGCGGGGTGGACTGGGCAATTTCAATATCGGTCATCATGGGGGATTCCTCCTTTGGGGGTTCTGCACCTATTATATCAACGCTGGCGCGCGATGTCACTTATTTTTTGCGGCGGCGGCGAATAGATATAGGGGTAAGAAGTAAAACAAGGAGGACGAGACCCCGTGAAGAAGCGAACCCCCTCTCCGCTGCTGCGCGGCGGTCTGATGATAGGGGCGGCGGCTGCCGCTGTGCTGCTTTCACCGCGGCTGCTGCCCATGGCGGAGCTGCTGCTGCAGAAGGCGGCACTGTTTACCACCGTGCTGGATATGCCCGCCGGCGCCATAGAGACGCTGCGGGAGCGCTACGCCGCCGAGCTTTTGCCGGAGGAGCCGGAGCCGACGCCCGAACCGACCGTTGAGGAGCCGGAGCCGGCGGGGGAGGAGCCGCCCGACGGGGAAGCCCCGGAGGTGCCGGAGGAATACCGCGGCACCGTGACCGAACTGACCATGACCGGCGATGAAAGTCCTGCCTATGTAAAATGGAACCATGCGTGGATCCGCAACTATACCAAGCTTTCGGCGGCGGAGGTGCTGAAGGTGCTGGAGACGCCGAACAGAGTAACGATCGACGCGAAAAGCGCCGAGCCGCAGATCCTTTTATTCCATACCCACGCCACCGAAAGCTACGAGCCGTATGACAGCGTATCCTTTGATACACGGAATACCTGGCGGGACACCGATAACAAAAACAACATGGTCGCCGTAGGCGATGTGCTGGCGGAGGGACTGGAGGGGGCGGGGCTGCCGGTGCTGCATGATGACACCCAGCACGATAACCCCGCCTACACCGGCGCCTATCTGCGCAGCACCGAGACGATAAAGGGCTACCAGAAAGACTATGCCCATCTGCGGGTGCTGCTGGATATCCACCGCGACGCCATTCTTTACGATGATACCAGTATTGCCAAAACGGTGGCGGTGGTAAACGGCAAAAAGGCGGCGCAGCTGATGATCATAGCGCCGTATGATGACGGGACGCTGAACCTGTCGCAGTGGCGGGAGAATTTCCGCTTTGCGGCGGCGCTGGCGGACGCCATAGAGGAAAAGTACCCGAACCTGTGCCGCCCTATCTTTTTTTGCAGCCGCTCCTATAATTATGCCTGTTCCGACGGGGCGCTGCTGTTAGAATTCGGAACGAATGGGAATACGCTGGAGGAGGCAAAATATACGGCGGAGCTGATTGCGCCCATCATTGCCGAGGTGGTAAGCGGCAAAGCGGGCGCGTGAGCGACGGTATTGACGGCAGCCGAAACGGGATAAAAAAGGAGAAGCGGATATGAAAAGGCGGGAGACAGACAAAGCAAGGCGGCGGACACGGCGGCAGCAGCGGTGGGCGGCGGTGCTGGTGATACTGGTGCTGGCAGGCGGTGGCACCGCCCTGTGGCGGACAGCGGACATCATGGCGGAGGAGACGCGCTGCGGGCAGGTATTCGCGGCGGTCGTGCCGCGGGAGGGTGCCCTGGACTTTACGATACTGGGACGGCAGGGCAGTCTGCCCTATGCCCGCTGGGGCAAGGAGCTGGTGGCAGACCTGACCGCTTTGCCGGCGGAGGGACGACTGCTGCTGTGGGGCAGCGGGGCGCTGAAGGCGCTGTGGGAGCGGGAAATTTTGCCGTTTGTGGACGGTTTTATGCGTTAGTGCTTGCATTTGGCGGCGGTTTTCGGTATAATAAATCCGTTGCCGTGCCGGTGTGATGGAATGGCAGACGTGACGGACTCAAAATCCGTTGGTAGCGATACCGTGTGGGTTCGAGTCCCACCACCGGCACCAATAAAAAAAGAGCCGACAGGCTCTTTTTTTATTGGTACCGTGGGAGCGCAAGCCTTTGGGTAAGGCGATAGCTTCTGCCCTGATGAAACGCGAAGGGGGAACCCGCAAAGGTTCCCCCTTCACACAACCCCCTCCTTGCGGGGGAGGGGAATGGCAGAAATGGCGAGCGTCTTTTTTATTTGGCGCCGGTGTGAGCGTAAGCCTTTGGACAAGGCGATAGCTCCTGCGATGATAAAACCTGAGAGATGACCTTGAAAAATTTCGTTTTTTCGTGTTGGTGGGAATTGCGGCAGTACTTTTGAGAGACAGAAAAGCGCCGAGAAGACCACGAAAAAGACAAACGCATTTCTTAAAGTACTCTTAATTCGGCGGTAGTTTACAAGCGGGGGAGGGGCGTGGTATAATGAAAAAAACGCCCTAAGGAGGTCACCACACCATGAAATTTATCCGGAAGCTTATCCTGTTTATCGCGCGGGCGGCGGCAGTGCTCATTGTCCTTTCCATGCTGGCGCAGTGGCTCTCCCGCGGGCATGAGGGGCACCGCTATCTGTGCAGCCGTGAGCTGACCGACGAGGAATGAGCGAACCGAACCAATACAAAAACCGCAGCGGCAGGGAAGTCCCTGCCGCTTTTGCATACCCCGATATTTCCGCCGCATAAAATGGCAGAGACAAAAAGGGGGTGCGACCGATGAAAAAATTTGCCGCGGTGCTGACAGCTGCGCTGTTTTTGTTCCAGCCCGCTGCCGCCGAGTGCCTGATCACCGGAGAGAACTACGGCGTAGGGGCTGCCGCCGCCATTGTGATGGAGGCGGAAAGCGGCGAGGTACTGTTCGCGCAGGAGATCCACCGGCAGTTACCGATGGCGAGCACCACCAAGATCATGACGGCGCTGCTGACGCTGGAGCAGCCGGAGCTGCGGCAGGAATTTACCGTGGACGCAAATGCCATTCAGGTGGAGGGCTCCAGCATGGGGCTGCAAACTGGCGATACCGTGACACTGTACGCGCTGGCGGTGGGAATGCTGCTGGCAAGCGGCAACGACGCGGCGGGGGCTGCTGCGGTGCGCATCGGGAGAAGCGGCGAAGCCTTTGCGGAGATGATGAACCGGCGAGCCGCCCAGCTTGGCATGAACAATACCCACTTTGTGACTCCCAGCGGGCTGGACGCCGAGGAGCACTACTCCACCGCCTATGATATGGCGCTGCTGGCGCGCGCGGCGATGCAAAACCCACTTTTTGCCGAGATCGCTGCCAGCCGGCGCATGACGGTAAGCTACGGACAGCCGCCCTATGCCCGCAGCCTGCTGAACCACAACCGGCTGCTTTCTCTTTACGGGGACGCCATTGGGGTAAAGACCGGCTTTACCAAAAAGGCGGGGAGGTGTCTGGTCTCGGCGGCGGAGCGGGACGGGGTAAGGCTGATCTGTGTGACGCTGAACTGCCCCGACGACTGGAACACCCACGCGGCGCTGTATGAGCGGTATTTTGCGCTGACCGAATGCCGCACGCTGACAGCGGACGACATTACGCTGCCGGTGGTGGGAGGTACCAAAGCCACACTAAACGCTGCCGTGCAGGGACAGCCGACCTACACCGCCATTAAGGGGCGGGAAAACGACATTACCCAGACGGTCTACCTTGACCGCCCGTTCTGCTACGCGCCGGTGGCGGCAGGGCAGCGGCTGGGGCAGGTGGTATGGCGGCGCGGGGAACGCATCATCGGTACGGCGCTGCTGACCGCG
Source organism: uncultured Angelakisella sp. (assembly GCA_934524965.1). Classification (GTDB taxonomy): domain Bacteria; phylum Bacillota; class Clostridia; order Oscillospirales; family Ruminococcaceae; genus Angelakisella. Next base: position 56,458 of record CAKSYU010000002.1, on the reverse strand, counting down.
GCAGAGGAAGTACCGGCGGCAGAACAGCCGCGGAGGTGGTGGCAGTTCCGGAGAAAGTGACGGCGGCTGCGAGAGAGGAAGCAAGGGGAGCCTGAGGAGGGCTCCTTTTTTGCTGCTTAGCTGGGATTACATTCCTCTTTGAGCCAGATGAAGCCAACAATTAGCAGAATTTCATTGTGCATATGGGAGAAAATTTGCCTTGATATCACTATGTATTTGTGACAGTAAACGGAAAATTGTCAATAATCGCCTAAAACATGGAAGAAACGCGCAAATATAAATTTATAAAAATTATAAAATTAAGGTTTTATTATAAGGGGTGCTATACTGTGGGCAAATTCGTAAAGGAGGAGGAAATATGGGTGCATTCGGCAAAGCTGCCGCGAAGCGAAGACATGGTGCAGACGCCGGCTGCCGCTTTGGGAGGCGCTAAGGGTTTCCGCCCGCCGGTGGGTCAGATTTATCCCATACGGCATGGTATAAGTATGTTGACGAAAGAAATTTACACTAAAAATGAGAGGTAGAATGATGAACAGTTTTGACAAGGTCATTGGGTACAAGTCGATCAAGCAGGAGCTTTTGCAAATCTGCGATATGTTCCGCAACTGGACGATCTATGAGGAAATGGGCGCACATCTGCCGCACGGTGTGCTGCTGTACGGTGATCCCGGCTTGGGCAAAACGCTTTTGGCAAAGTGCTTTATAGAGGAAAGCGGACTGAAAACCATTACGGTGCGCCGGGACAAGGGCGGCGATGCCTTTGTAGACAGCATTACGAAGGCTTTTGCCAAAGCAAAAAAGGAGGCGCCTGCCATTGTTTTCCTTGACGATATGGACAAGTTCGCCAACGAGGACGCCTCCCGCTGTGACGCGCCGGAGTATGTCGCGGTGCAGTCGGGGATCGACGATGTAAAGGATATCAATGTATTTGTGCTTGCCACGGCAAATGAGACCTGCAAGCTGCCGGATTCGCTGCGGCGCTCCGGACGGTTTGACCGAAAAATCTATGTGCGCACTCCGACAAAATCCGATGCAGCGGAGATCATTGCCTACTACCTGGAAAAGAAGAAGGTAGCCGAGGGCATTGATATGCAGGACCTGACAAAGATGATGAGCTATAACTCCTGCGCCGAGCTGGCAACGATCCTGAACGAAGCGGCGATCCATGCCGCCTTTTCCCGCAAAGACCGCATCCAAATGGAGGATATGGTAAGCGCTGTTCTGAAGCAGCAATACGGCGCGCAGGAGAACGCCACCTATATTTCCGATGAGGTGGTAAGAAATGTAGCGCTCCACGAAGCGGGGCATTTGGTGGTGTGCGAGATCCTGTGTCCCGGCAGTGTCGGATTTGCCTCGCTGCTTCCCTCCCGGGAGAACAGCTGCGGCGGCTTTGTCCACAATTGTCAGACGATCTACGATGATATCGACGATGCGATCATTACCCTGAGCGGCAAAGCCGCGGTGGAAATGCACTATGCGGGGCAGACGGCGGACGGCTGCCGCAGCGACATTAACCGGGCGGTCAATCTTATTCGCAATACCATTTCCCTTGACGGAAGAATGGGATTTGCGCTGTATGATGTTGAAAGCAAAGACTCCTCCGGCATGTCCGAAAGCCTGAATGCCCGCAGCGAGACTGCAGTGCAGGCGGAGCTGGAGCGGTGCTACAACAAGGCGAAAGGTATCCTTGCCAAAAACGACGCATTCCTGAAAGCGGTCACGGAGGCACTGATCGAGAAGAAAACGCTGTTGTATTCCGATATCCAAAAAATCCGCAGCACAACCGTAAAGGGGAGTCCCGCGGCGGTTCCCGATGCTTCCTTGCAGTACAATGGCGAAGAGGAGGACGCTGTTATAGAGGTTTCCTCGCAGTACGAAGCGAATGAAGACGGGCAGCCGATGAGCGAGCGTGCCGAGAAGCTGAGACAAGAGATCCGCCGCAAGCTGGAGGAGCACCAGAGAAACCGAATGGCTGAAAATGAAGCGTGACAGCAAAAGCACCGCATGAAAGGAGAGACAGAAATGGAGATAACAGTATCACCTGCGTTTGAGGAATATGCCCACCTGTGGGCGTGCGCCGAGCGGCGGAAAGGCTCCGACGCGATGATGCGGCTGGCGTGGCGGTATGAGTATGGGAGAGGGGCGGAGCGTGACCCCTCGAAGGCCTTTGCGTGGTATATGCAGGCGGCACGGCTGGGCAATAACTGCGCGATGGAGCGGATAGCGGCGATGTACGAAAGCGAGGAGGACTATCCGCTGGCGACAAAGTGGTACCGCTGCTACGCCATTGCGGCGATCCACGAGCGCAACGAGTACCTGGGGTGGTAACAGGTGAGAATGATCGGGGATTGGAAACATTTGCTTTTCTGGGGAGGTCTGGTATAATGAAAGTGTATGAACCATGGCGAAACGGAAAGGAGAATGAAAAATGGAAAGCAAAAAACTGTTAGATCTGTACTTGACAAAGAAATACCCGCACTTGGCGGAGAACCTTTCGGACGGGGACAAGACATTTTTGGCAAGGTACGCAATTGAACGGCAGCAAAGTAATACCGTTGCTATGCTGAAAGAACTGGGGTTGGGCAGTTCCTTTGACAAATACTTTAAGGAGAAGGAGTATGCCCGTATTGTAAAAGATGGTATTCAGAATATCTACCGGCGGTTCTCTGCCAAACAGAACGGAAAGAATGAGGCTCCCTTTCATAATGATTTTTGTCTTTTTATGGAGTGGTGGCTTTCCGAGATGGACGACAACGGAAAATGCCATTGCTGCTATTGCGGGGTAGATGATGAAACCCTTAGCGCGGCATTTGATAATGGGCTTATTCATTCCAAAAAGCCGAGCTTTAGCGGCAATTTGCAAATTGAGCGTATGGATCCTGACGGAGGGTATTGTCCCGAGAATTGCAGGTTCGCCTGTGTTATCTGCAATAATGCCAAAAGCGATATGATCTCGCGAGAAGAATTCGTGGAATATCTCGCACCGGCTATCAAGAAATTCTGGGGACATATCAAAGCTGATCGTTTGGGTGCCATCTAAATTCTGTTTTAAAGGAGCCTACATATGGTCTACTTCTCTGCCCTCCTGCCGCAAAGGTTCCCGGAGGAAGCGGCGGCAATCTTCGCGGCGCTGGGAAAGCACCATGTGCCCTACCGGCTGCTGGAGGGTACGAAGGATATTTGGCTGCGGGACTTTATGCCGGTGCGGGAGAACGGCGCCGTTCGGCAGATGGTCTCTTTCCGCTATGCGCCATCCTATCTGGCGGAAAACCCTGAGCTGCGGACGGACATGAAAACCGTTGCGCCGCAGCTGGAGGAGCCGGTAAAGCATTTCAGCGTGATCTCGCTGGACGGGGGCAACATGGTGTTTGTGGAATGCGGCAACGGTCCGCGCGTTATCATCAGCGACCGTGTATTTGCCGAAAACCCCGAGACGGCGCCGGCGAAGCTGGTGCGGCGGCTTACCCGCCAACTGAATATGCCGGTCATCATTATCCCCTCGCTGAAAAGCGACATGACCGGTCATGCCGACGGCATGGTGCGGGCGCTGAGCAAGAATACCGTGCTGTGCAACCGTCCGCTTTCGCCCCGGGGCTTTGAGCAGCAGGTAAAAACCGTGCTGGAATGGCACGGGCTGGATACGGTGGATTTCCCCTTTGTGCCGGCTAAGGGAATCAGCGCTGCCGGCTGCTACCTCAATTTTTTGGAAACGGACGAAGCCATCTTCCTACCGGTGTTTGGGCTGGAGAAGGACGCCGAGGCGCTGGAGACGGCGCGGCGGCTTTTTACAAAACCGGTGGAGCCGGTTATGATCCCGCGGATCGCCGCTGAGGGCGGCTGCCTGAACTGCATCAGCTGGACGGAGCAGACAGACCCTTTCAGCAACCTGATCAAAGTGACAGAAAAAAGCAAGAAGAACGCCCGAAAGGGCATGGGGAGGCTATTCCATGCATGAGCTGCGTTACCTGAAAAATACGCCGGAGTACCGCTTAGGACAATTTGGCGTTGTGACCTGCCCGGTGTGCGGACACCCTACGCTGGATATGCAATGGATCTGTGAGCACTGCGGCTGGGAGTACGACCCGCTGGATATGGAAAATGAGGACGAGTATTCCCCCGGCAACGGTATGTCACTGCGGGAGTACCGTGAGCTGTACAAGGTGGGAGGGGTCGGCATGGCAAACATCGAAAGACCGGAGTGGATTATAAATATGCACCCGAGGTTTATTGCGGTGACCCAAAAGGAGCTATGCCAACAGCTGGGATACCATCATTTTTCTTGCCCCCGGGCATTGGCTGCGGCGCTGGCGCTGGGGAAAGACCACCCCCGCTATGAGGAATGGGCAACCAAGGTGTGCTGCCGATTGCAGACGATCTCCTCCTTGGTGTATCTTTCCGAGGTTTCCGACGACGAGTATTTTGAGAAGCGGGCGAACAAGCTGACAATGAGGCAGTATGAGGAACGGGTCTTTGATCCGTTCTGCGAATTCCCCGATGAATGCAGGTCTATATTGGAGAACCTTTACGGCGAGGGCGTCCTTGACAAACCTGTTACAGAGGAACTGGTCGATCGCACTTTTGAGAAGTTCTGCGCCTTTAAGCGGTATATACTGCCGATGCTTGCCAATACGCTGGAGTACCAGTACTTTTCTTTCTACCGGTATATTCTGCAATATGTAGTGGAGCATGACGAATATCCGGAATTTGAAGTAGCACGCTGGTACAAGTATCCGCTGCTGCCCGGCATGACAGAATGTGATATTGACTTTGATTACTGAGAGGAATGCCTATGAAGGTGACCATCTGTTCCCGAAAAGATGCGGAAAACCTGCTGCGCACCGGATTTCCGCCCCGCACGGCGGTAATCACCTTTTATGATCCGCCCTCACGGCGGAACGCTGTGCCTACCCCGCCGCCAGACTATAACGGCAAAGCGGAGCGGGTGTTCCCTGTGGCTGCTCACGATTTAGACCTGAAAGCGCTGACTGATGTGGGGCTGACCTATGAAACCTACCTGCCGGAGGCAGATGAGCTGGCAGAGTTTATTTATCAAGCAAGAACAGACGGACTGGATATTCTGTGCCAATGCGAGTACGGACAAAGCCGCAGTGCCGCCTGTGCCGCCGCTATTCTGGAGCATTTTGAAGGTATGGGTATCACGATTTTTGCCGACTACCGTTATTACCCCAATCAGGTGGTGTATCACAAAATGATGGACGCGCTGGTTCGGGCTGATCCGGATTTACACCGTTAAAAAGCGGGGGGTCTTTATCAAGCGAAGGAATTGGTTTTGACTGCGAATGGGAGAGAAATATGGATATTTACAGCTTTGTCGGCTCGCGGGATATCCGTGAACATTTGAGGACAATCAATTACCAACCGAATGCCATAGAAGCAGCTTATCTTATTTATATGAGCTACAACGCTACGCTGGAGGAGAAAATGACCGTGTGGGAGGAACTGATGATGACGGTTCCGGACCGCGCCATGACACAGAGACTGCATCTTCCGGCGACGGATAGCTTTTACGGCTTTCTGCGGCAGTATATGGAGGCACAGAAAAAGGCGGTCGAGAGTTTCCCCGATGGGGAAAGCTGTATTTATTCCTTTCGGCTCAACTATCACGGCGGCGGAGCGGGAGAGGCGGAAAGTACCGGCTGGTCGCCGGAAAGCGCGCCCTATACAAGCTTCGAAATCTGCCGGCAAGCGGCAAAAGAACACCTGCGGGAGATGGAGGGAAAGGATAAACGCGAATATGACGCAACTGCCCTGATAGAATTTACCCGACATCGGGTGTATGGGGACAGCAAATACATCTATGACGGCGAAAAGTGCAGATTATATCAAGACAGGGACTTTCGATTGATGCTGCCGCCCTTTAAGCCCTGCGGCGTCAGCCATGACCCCATGCTGGAGCTGTTTTTGGATATCTGGGTGGATATTCCTACACCGTTTTGCTGCGGAGATATTGTGCGGGAGATGAACCCTTACGGAGAAAGCGAAAAGCCGCCACTTGTGCTGTATTACCTGCCCGCATGGGATAAAAGAACGCTGCTGGAGCGCGGCTTCCCGGCAAACGAGCCGTGGCTGCGGCATGCTGATGAAGCCGCGGAGCACTGCCGCCAGATGGGAGATTGCAGTGATATGCAGGCATTTTGCTGCGGCTATGATGAAAGCGGCTGGCTGTGGGCGGGAGATTATTTTTCCCTTGCGGTAAGCAACTACCTTAACCTTGTGAGGGAAACCGAGCCGCTGACAGGGCGCGACCGTCTGCTGTATGGGATAAGCGGGTACCTTAAGGGCGAAAGCAGTTTTGCGGAACTGATAAATACTTCCCGCGCGATCCAAGCCGAGGAGGACAACCGCCGCTTTGGAGAGGAGATCAGGCAGCAGTATGATGATGCGTTTTTATCGGCAATGGGGCTGGGAAAAACGACCCAGCCCCATCATGACAGCGAAAGGCGGTGTGAAAGCCAGTAAAGCTATGGCTGGACGATCTGCGCCCGGCGCCGGAGGGGTATCTCTGGTGCCGCAGCGTCAATGAGGCTAAGAAAGCGATCCTGACAGCGACGGAGCCGATCGAGTGGATCGACTGCGACCACGACCTTGGCGACTATGCCGCCGGTGGCGGCGATGGGATCAAACTGCTGGACTGGCTGGCGGAAACGGGACGGCACTATCCTATCCGGCTGCACACCATGAACCCCGTAGGGCGGGAAAATATGAAGCGGCTGGTGGAACGGTACTGGAACCGGTAAAGAGAGAATACATTAGAAGACGGCAGAAAAGGGGGAGCTTTATCGGCTCTCCCTTTTCCGTTTAAGATTGATACCATGTCCGTGGCGTGGTAGAATAAAGAAAAACCGCATGGAGGTGAGCCGCATGATCTGCACACAAACCTATCGCTCCCCTTTGGGCAATATTCTGCTGGCGGCGGACGAAACGGGGCTGGTCGGGCTGTGGCTGGAGGGACAGAAATACTTTGGCGGACACCTGCCTGCGGAGCAGGTGGAGCAGGAGACCCCGATACTGACCGAAGCACAGCGCTGGCTGGATATTTATTTTACGGGAGCGGAGCCGGACTTCACCCCGCCGCTGCACCCCATCGGGTCGGAATTCCGGCAGGCGGTGTGGCAGCTGCTTTTGCAGATCCCTTACGGGCAGACCACCACCTACGGTGAGCTGGCGCGGCAGATGGCGGCGAAAATGGGGCTGGAAACGATGTCCGCACAGGCAGTCGGCGGTGCGGTGGGACATAACGAGATCTCCATTATCATTCCCTGCCACAGGGTAGTGGGCACCGGCGGCAGCCTGACCGGTTATGCCGGCGGTCTGGATAAGAAGATCCGGCTGCTGGAGCTGGAAAAGGCGGATATGAGCCGGTTCTTCCGCCTCCAAAAGGGAACGGCATTATAACAAAAAACGGTGCGACCCGCTTCACTTTGGCGGGCGACACCGTTTTTCTTTTATCCGGTTGTTAAACCGCGGGCGGCTGGTGGCTGACGGCATCGACAAAGAAAAGCGTTAAGCCGATATATGTAACGCACGCCGCGGCGACGAGGGCGCAAAGCACCATGCAGACCACCCGCGCCGCTTTATTCTGCCGCAGACAGCGGGAAGCGGCGGCAAAGCCGATGACCGCCGGCACCAGCAATGCGGCTGCTGACCAAAGCTCCATTTACTCAGTCCTTTCTGTACAGGGTATCGACCAGCCGCAGCTCATCCAGAAGTCCGGTGAACCAGCGGATCTCCCCGGCGAATTTTTGCCGTAGGAGAGCGGTATTCACCTTGCCGCTGCCCAGCTCGAACAGATCGCGCCCGCTGGCGAGCGCCACATGCAGTTTGCCGCCGCGCAAAAAGCTCATATAGACCTCGCCGCCGCTTTTTTGCGCCATCGAAAGGATATATTCCATCATGTGCGGGGTAAGGATATAGAACGCCTCGTGCTCATTCTCGGAGCGGACAACAAAGCGCCGGTTGAACGCCTCGTTATCGGTCGTGATGGTATTCGCCCGTTCCTTGCGGTTCAGCTTGGCACTCTCCGCCAGACGCAGGTCGGCGGAAAGCTCCTTGCCGAAATCGCACACCAGCCACTGACCGGAAAACACCTTTTTATCGGTATGCTTCCACTCGCTGGTCTCCTCATCGTAGTAGTCGGTGCGTTCTACCAGCTCCACATCGCTCAGCTCGATATTCAGCCCATGGTAGACTGCCCGAATACGGTCGCTGCCGTTGACGACATTGAAGCCAAAGGGAAACAGCATGCCCGCAGACCGCGCTGTTTCTTCGGAAATGTGCCTGAAGGGTTCGTACTCGACCTTGCCGAACACCTCCTCCAGCGCGCCGCGCACCAGCTCATCGCCCAGCTGCCGCTTGAGGGCTTCGCTATGCTTGCCGCTGATGACCGTCCCGACGCCGGCGACGATAAAGCCGATGACGCAGACCGCAAAGTGCGTAAAAATGCCGATGAGGAAGATCGCCATGCCGATGCCGGTAAGCACCTTGCCGAACGCCGCCTTGGAGCGATGCTGACCCAGCGCCGCGGCAAGCTGCTCATCGGTCATGCCGGTCTCTTTCAAATCAGTCTCTGCCATAGTTTTGCCCTCCTTATGCTGTCGTTAAAAGTTTATGCTGATATCCTGCCGCTTTGGTTCCTCGGCTTCGAAGAACGCCTTGGGCTGACGGCTGCCCGCCAGCAGCTTTGCTGGGAACATGGTGATGGCGGTATTGTAGGCGGTGACATTGGTGTTATAGAGCCGCCGCGCCGCCTGCAGGTGCTCCTCGGCATCGCGGATCCCGCGCTGAAGCTCTGCAAAGACCTCGCTGGAGCGCAGCTCGGGATAGCTTTCCGCCACGGCAAAGAGCCTGCCGCTGAGATCATTCATCTCCCGCTCGGCGGTGCTCATTTCCTCTACGCTCATGCCCTGCCGCAGCCGGACGGTTTGGGCAAACATCTCCCGCTCGTGCGTCATGTAGCCCTTTGCCGTATCCAGCAGCTTGGTCAGCATATCGCAGCGCTTGGTCAGGGCGACCTCCACGCCGGAAAGCCCCTCCTGCACCCGAATCTCTTTTTTGGTAAAGCCGTTGGTGGTATTGACCGCCCAAAGGACGACCAGTAGCACCACGACCGCAATAATAATGATCGCTGTCATCTTGCTTCTCCTTTCGAACGGTTATTGTTGTGCGTTGAAAAGGGCGGTGTTCCGGAACAGGATCCCAAGGATCTGTGTCATGCCGGTCAGGGTATCGGTAAAGCTGCGGCGCAGGGCGGAAATATCCCGCGCATTGACCCCTTCCGATGTCTGCGCGAAGCAGTAGGGGGTGGTAAGCGCCAGCGAAAGGGTATTCCCCTGCCAGCAAAGCCCCGAAAGCTCGCCGCGGGTGCGCCGCTCCAGTTCCTCCAGCGTTTCCATAAACTGCGGTGTCAGGAGCAGGAAAGCGTCATTTTCCCGCTCGGCAGTGATGAAAAAGCGCTCGTTAAAACGGGCGTTTTCCGTTAAGATGCCGCCCTGCTCCTTTTCCGCGCGGCGGTACACCCACACCGTTTCATGCAGGGAATCGACGGTGCGGCACCGCAGCACCAGCCCCCGGAAAACCGTGGTGGTCTGGGTCATCCAATCCTGCCCCACCTTTTCCTCGTAGCTGTGGCACAAAACGGCATTGCCGGCGGCGAAGGACACCCCCTGATAGCTGCCGCCGTGGGTGTCCTCGATGGTACATTCCTCCCAGCAGGGCGCAATGAGCCGCAGCTCCCGCAGGGCGTCCGCGGTGACAGCAAGGGCGGGATCATGCGGATCGGCACCGAAGAACCGCTCCAGCTCGGTGCCAAAGTCACCCCCCAGTTCCTGCGCGATGAGTGCCTTTTTACGCTTCTGCGCGCCGCCGCCCAGCAGCACCGCCACCGCCGCGAAGGCAAAGAACACCACACCGCCCCAGACAAAGCTGCGGACAATGATACCCACCGCAATGGCGGCAACGATGCCGACGACCAGCATCAGGCTCCAAAAGTCTTGCCTTTTTTGCAGCCTGCCCAGCTTTTCGGAAAGCTCGCTCTCGCTCATTTTGCGGGCAGTTGTATTGTTTTGTTCTGTTTTCATTTTTTCGCCTCCGTTTCGCCTACCGCTTCCACCTGCACCAGGGTCAGATCATTGATCAGATCCACCAGCGTGCCGCTTGGGGTACGATCCAGTCGCTGTACATCGCCGCTGCCGTCATAGTGCAGCTCGATACCATCGGCATCGCACAGCACCACGCCGTATTCGATCACCTCATTTTGCGAATTGACATACGACCATGTAGCGTCCTCAAAAATGCAGAGCCAGAGGTTTTCGCCGCTGACCGCCCAAATACCGATATAATCGGAAAGGAAATTGTCCTCTGTGGGGTCGGGGGCGGCTTCGCTGCGGTTGGAATAGTATTCCGGCGCGTAGGTATATTCACCCGACGCGGCATTCCACAGCCAGACCATGCGCTCCTCGCTCATATCCGCGTGGAAAAAGCGCAGCTCCACATCGCTTTCGCCGTCGTCGTTCCAATCGGGGAACGCAAGCGCCGAAAAACTATCGACGGCGTCAGTCATTTCATCGGGGAACTGGACACTGCCGAATAGCGTGTGGGTCTCGTCATCAAGATAGAGCGCGGCGCCCTTTTGGTCAAGGCAGAGACAGACGTGGACCTCCTCCCCACCGCGGGTAAGGGTGCCCTGCGCCGCTACCACGCCGGTGGTGCGCCAGTCCTTGCCGGCAGCGGATTCGCCGCAGGCGGCAAGGGCAAGGCACAGCAGTGCCGCCGTCACGACGGAAAACAGCTTAATATGCTTCATGGTGTTTTCTCCTTTTTATGATGTTGCTTCAGGGGAGATCAGCCATTTTCGTACCAGATCCCCTCCATGCCGTCGGCGTAGCTGAAATAGCCGTAGGAAGCAAAGTAAAGCTCGTCGTTTTCGATGGCAAAGCGGCAGGCGGAGCCATCGGCGGCATCGAAGGCGTAGACCGCCTCATATTCCGGCACATATTCCAGCCAGCCGCTGATAACGACATCGCTCCCCCGGTACAGCTCCCAGCTGCCGTCGGCGGCGATACTCATGTAGTCATAGTCATACTCCGCCCCGCACAGCCAGATGCCCTCCAGTGTGCTGAGGTCGAAATCCTCGCCCGGCAGCAGCAAATCATCGTCGCCCGTATTTTCATCGTCCAACTCATCGATGGGTTGAAGGATTTCGTCATCGTTGTCGTCGTTATCGGTGTTATTCGCGGGGGTGCTGCCGCAGCCCGTCAGCAGCAGACCGAGTGTGAGCAGTAGGCACAGCAGCAGGGAAATTCGTTTCTTCATGGTATTTCTCCTCTTTTCTTAAATGGATATGGGACCGCGCTCCGCCATGGAGAGCAGTTCATCGTGGCTCAGTTCCACATTGCCCAGCCGGACGAAAATGCCGTTTGTCACGGCGCTGTTCCAAATCTGTGGGTCGCACAGTTCCCGAAAGCGCAGTCGATCCAGATAGGGCTTCATATCCAGCAGCAGGCGGCTGCCCGATACAAAATCCACCTGAAGCACATGCTCCGCCAGCGGGGTGACGGCGGTGATATATTTCCGTTCCATGGGTGCTCCCTCCTTTTTTACAGATAAAAAACTCCACCGTACCCTAATTGTACGGCGGAGCCAACGAAAAGTATATTAACCAAAGGTTAGGAATTCAGGAGCGCTGCCAGCGCCTGGCGGCGGGCACGCGGCGCTCCCTCAATATGCAGCTTGGAATAGATCTGGTTGATGTACTGTTTGACGCTGCCCTCCGAAAGAAACAGCTTTTCCGCGATCTCCCGGTTGCTGAGCCGTTCCCCCATGAGACGGGCTACGGTCAGCTCCCGCTCGGTAAGCGCTGCCAGCGCCGCGGGACGGGTGATCTCCTTATCCCATGCAGCGCAGCGGCGCTCGTACACTTCACCCAGCGTTTCGACCTGCCGGAGCAGTGCATCTAATTCCGGTTGACGGCAGTCAAGCAATATCTCCCGCAGAGAGTGGTAGTTTTCCGCAAAGGGCATGGCAAAGCCATCGGGAGCGGCAAGCGACAGCGCCTCCCGCAGCTGCGCTGCTGCCTCCCCGCGTTTGCCCAGCTGGGCATAGGCGGCAGCGGACTGGATAAGCAGGTGTATTTCCACCAGCGCGTAGTGCATTGAGCGGCAGGTCTCCCGCTGGGCGGCGCACCGCCCGATGACACGGGCAAAAGCGCCCTGCGCCAGATAGACCTGATTTTCGATCATCTCTATCATGGGTTTGCCGGGCGCCAGAAAATTGACGGTGGCAAGCCGGTGTTCCCGGAACAGCTCCGGCACCCGCTGCGGTGCGCCCAGCAGCGCGTAATAGTAGGCGGCAGCACTGCCCCACAGGTGCAGCCATGCGGCGTGATGCTGACGGCTGAGCGTTTCCTTCCGCTGCTGCGGTGTGCAGCGGGAGACTGTGCCGGCAGCGAGAGACAGCCGCCACGACAGAAAATCGCAGCACAGCACCATATTTTCCTGCGCATTGGTTTCCGCCGCGGCGTAGGCACCCTCCAGCCCGATCTGCGCATCGGCAAAGCGTCCCTGCAAATAGGCGGTCTCTGCCCGCATGATGTACTCTGCGCCCTGCCCGTGCCCGCCGGTGATACGGTAGTAATGGGGCATACATTCGTCCATTTCGGCAAGCTCCCGCTCCGCGGCGCCGGCTTCCCGATGGAACATCATCAGAACGCTGGGAGAGCCGAAAGTCCAGCCGCCGCTTGGCTCGATGCTGATGGCGGGACGGGTCATCTGAGCGCTGGCACTGCGGTGCAGGCGGCTCATCTCGGAAATATCGTTGTATTTGAGGAAGCTCTCGATCAGGTCACATTCCCCCAGCAGATTGCCGCGCTCCGCCGCGGTCATCTGCGGATCCGCCGCGAGGGAGGAAAGCAGCAGCCCCTTTAATTCCATCATCTTGGGGATCAGCCGCCAGGTGAACATACGGCGCATCAGCACCAGGATCGCTGCCGGATTTGCCGCCAGCACAGTCTGCGGACACTCGGCAAGGAAATCCAGCACCTCCTGCGGGCGCAGCGATGCCAGCAGAATGCCCGCGTCGCTTTGGATCACCCGCAGGGCGCTGTCATAATCCGCTGCCGCGCGGTATGCCGCCAGCGCGTGCAGATACTGCCGGTGCCGCTCGTACCACGCGCCGTACCGCCGCCGGCACAGCACCTGTTTTGATGGCTCCAGCGCAAGGAAGGTGCGACCGGCACATTCCTTCATCATGTGGTGGAAGCGGAAGCTGCCGCCCTCCGGCAGGCGGCGCACAAAGGCATTCTGCTCCGTCAGGGCGGTCAGCAGGCTGCCGGCGTCCTCATCGCCGGTGATATATTTTGCCATCTCCACGGTAAATTCATCGGCAAGTCCCATTACGGCAAGGAATTCCCGCTGCCGTGGGGGGAGCGGCTCAATGAGCGCGGCGGTAAACATGGTGTAGATATCGGAGCGGCTGTCGGGCAGCTCACCCCGCTCCGAAAGGGTACGCAGATTAAGGTAAACAGCGGAGAACCAGCCCTCGCTGGCATACAGCAGCGTATCGACCTGCTCCTCCGAAAGCTCGGCGCCGCAGCGGTGGGCGTACACCGAAAGCTCGGTGTGGTTGAGCCGGAGCTGATCCGTCCCGATGGGGCAGACCCGACTGCCCAGCCGCACCGTTTCCTCCCCCGATAAAAAGCGGTCGCGGCTTGCCACGATAAGGTGGACATTCTGCGGCAGGCGATTGGCGAGGGTACACAGGAAGCCTGCCGCGCGGCCATCGGTGAGCAGGTGGAAATCATCGATGAAAATATAGCAGGGGCGTTCCCCCTCCAGCGCACGGCAAAGGTCATCGGCTAAAAGCCCGCCGCTTGCGGCATCGGTGGGACAATCGTAATCCCGCAGCAGGGAAAGCCCTGCATGGGCAAACGCCGCCTGCACGCTTTTCCAAAAGACCGCCATATTATCGGAATAGACACTGATGCGAATAATGAGGGGCGCTTCCGCCTTGGCGCGCTCGCCCAGATACCAGTTGACCGCTGTGGTTTTGCCGTAGCCCATGGGCGCCACCACCGTAGTGAGGGCAGCGCGGCAGATGGGGCGCAGGCATTCCTGCAGGCGCTCCGAGATGTAAATGGTATTCAGGTCTCCCCGACGCTTGGGCATGGTGGTTCCCTCCCGCTGCTTTACACTTTATAGGTCAATTATACATGAATATCCATCATTTCTCAAGAAGGGCGAAAAAGAGGCGGGAGCTTTGGCGGCTCCCGTCCCTTCGCGGTTGGCGTTTTTGATTTTGTCAGATCCCCATGAGCTGTTTTTTCTTGGCGGCGAATTCTTCCTCGGTGATGATGCCGGCATCCAGCAGTTCCTTGTACTTTTTGATCTCGCTCACGGCATCGGCAGCGGGCTGCGCCGCGACGGCAACCGCTGCGGCTGCGGCAGGGGCGGCACCGGCTTTGGCAACTTCTCCCGCCTGCGGGAACGCGACGCGCATCAGCGCTTCCGCCAGTTCCTCCATGTGCTGTACCTGCTCGTTATATTCCAGACGGTACTGGGTCAGATCCGGCAGGTCACCGATGAGGACGGGACCGGTGCGCTCAAATTCGATGAGCTTCCAGTAAGGGTGATCAAAGTACAGCTTGATGTAGAATTTCTTGAACGGCTCGGGGATATCGATGCTGCTGGTGTAGGTGGTGCGGTTATCGTTATTTCGATTGGCGAGACGCTCCATGGTTTCCTGCATCTGCCGCTGCATCAGCATCTGATTGACCTGCGGCAGCAGCTCATCAATGCGCTTCGGCACATTGCTTTCGTGGCGTTCCAGACCCTTGGCGCTGCCCTCCAGCAGGGGCATGCCGTCCTCGCTGATGACAAAGGACTTCAGCTCGCTGCCATGGAAGATGGTTTTATTCAGATTCTTATCCATGCAGAACAGCCCGTGCTCGTAGTCGAACACGATCTTGGTGCCGAAAAAGCCGAAATCGATGGTCTGGGAGATGGTAAACTGTTCCTTGAGCGCATGGTTCTGCTCGCGGAAGTCCCGATATTTCAGGAACTGCTCCATGGTAAAGTCGTTGCCGTCCTGTGCGTCAATGACGCCGTGGCAATCATCGCAGATGTAGTTCCCTTCGATCTTCCACGGAAGCAGACCCTTTACCTTTCCGCCGCAGATGGCGCAGGGTTCTCTTTTGCCCAACAAGCCCATAAATATTATCCTCCTGTCACACTGTTTTTTGTGGTGCCGCCCGAGATGGCGGTATTGTTCCCACCTTATTGTAGCAGATGCGACTGCCCCGTTGCAAGCCCCGGCGCGAAGCGCAGCTTTTGGGGAATAAAAAGCGGGGACCCTGTCGGTAAGGGTCCCCTTGGGGGATCGGTTTCTGTTGTCTTTTTCCGGTGAGCCGGAGGAAAGATGCGCTCTTGGCGGGGCTTTCTCTGGCAGCTTAGCCCCGTCCGCCGGGACCTCCGCCCATATTGCCGCCGCCCTGCGGGGGCTGCTGACCGCCCATTCCGCCGCCGCCCATGCTGCCGCCGCCGAAGCCGCCCATGCCGCTGCCGTAGATGAGGCTGCTCATGGTGACGGTGGTGCTGGCGCTGCCGGCAGTGATGGTGTAGGTACCGCCCTGGACAATGCCGGGGGCGCTGATGACCACGCAGCCGTAGCTCTTGGTGGGGGTGTAGCTGACCAGCACATTGCCGTCAGAATCCTTCAGCGTGATGGTCTGACCGGCGCTGCCGGAAAGGTTCACCAGAATGCTGCCCTGTGTGGAGGCATTGCCGAAGTTTTCCGCCATGCCGGTGGAGCCTGCCGCCACCACGATGCCGCCGGTAATGGTGGCGCTGCCGTCGCAGTCGATGGCGCCGTCGCCGTTGGAGGTCGGTCCGCTGATGTACAGCTCGCCGCCGGAAATTTCGATATCGCCGTTGGAGTCGATGCCGTCGCCGGAAGCATCAATATTGATAACGCCGCCGGAGATGCTGATGAGGTAGTCGCCCGAGCCGCCGAACTGATCCATGAAGAACCCGCCGAAGCCGCTCTGGTCGCTGCCGCCCGCCGCGTTGATGCCGTCATCGCTGGCAACAAGGGAGATATTGCCGCCGGTGATGTTGACGGTGGCGCCCTCCAGCCCCTCGTAGCTGCGGGTGATATTGATGGTACCGCCGCTGATGGTCAGGGTATCATCGGCATGCATGCCATCATCGCCGGTGGCGATGGTGAAGCTGCCGCCGCTGATCGTCACATCGCCGTTGGCATGAATGGCGTCGTCGCAGCAATTCAGCTCAAAGGTGCCGCCGGTAACGGTGAGATTTGTGCCGGCTTTCAGACCCTTGGCGCTGGCATCGCTGCTGATGGAGCCGCCCGCCCCGCCTGCGGTGGTCACGGTGGTGGTACCGCCGCTGATGATCAGGGTGGTCTCCGCCTGGATCCCGTCCTCGCCTGCGGTAAGGTTTAAGGTGCTGTCGGCGATAACGATATAGCCGAGGGTGCTGTCGCTGTCGTTGGTGGAACGCAGAGCGTCTCCGCCGCCGGTTACGGTAACGGCAGCGTTCTTGACGGTCAGGCTGTCT
This sequence comes from uncultured Angelakisella sp., assembly GCA_934524965.1. Classification (GTDB taxonomy): domain Bacteria; phylum Bacillota; class Clostridia; order Oscillospirales; family Ruminococcaceae; genus Angelakisella. Next base: position 39,872 of record CAKSYU010000002.1, on the reverse strand, counting down.
TTGCCGTTGATGCCGTGGTTGGCGGCAGTTACGGTCACGGTCGCCTTTTCGATGAGCAGGGTATCCTTGCCGGTAATGCCGTTATTGTAGTTTGCCTTTACGGTCAGACTGCCGGTGCCGGCAATGATCAGATCGGACTTGGAATAGAGGCAGGCATTCGGTTCGTCCTCCTCCGCCGAGGAATAGCTGTCATTAAAGGTGTAGCTTGCCCCATCGGTCAGGGTGCTTGCGGTACCGTCCGGCAGGTAGATGGTGGTCGTTTTGGACTTATACACATACAGGGGACTGCCGGTGGAGCAGGTCACGGAGGCATTTTGCAGAACCAGCGTGACCTCCTCCTTGGGGACATTTACAATGATGCGTCCCTCGGTCATGGTGCCGGTGATCACATAGGTGCCGCCCGCCGTGATGGTCACAACACCGTCCGCGACCTCTGCGCCGGAGCCGGTCACGGTCGCCGTTTCGCTGGAGAGGGAGATGGTTACGGCGTCGGTCATATCGGGCGCCTCCACATCAGCAGGAAGCTCCGGTGTGGTGACGGTGGTTTCTCCGCCGGTCACGGTAGTCGCTGTATTCCCATCGGTGGTACTGCCGCCGGGGGTGGTGCCGTTTTCGCCGCAGGCAGTCAGGCAGCCTGCCATCAGTGCGGCGCTTATTATAATAGATAAAATGCGGTATTTGCGTTTCATAGGGAATGCTCCTCCTTTCGGTTGATGTCCCTATCTTAAAGCCGGTTGCTAAAGAAAAGTTAAAGAAAATAATTTTTTCCCTTTAGGCAGGCTTTAGGCGGCAGCTATAAGATAATGCCATCAAATCCGAAAGGAGTGTCCGATATGGCAAACACCACACAGTTCTGCTTCCGGCGCATCGAAAAGAAATACTTTATTTCTCCCGCGCAGATGGAAGCCCTGCTGGGCGAGATGCGCCGGCACATGACCGCCGACCGCTACGGCGAATACGCCATCGGCAACATCTACTGTGATACCGAGAATTACCGGCTGATCCGTGCCTCGCTGGAAAAGCCCGCCTATAAAGAAAAGCTGCGGCTGCGCAGCTACGGCGTACCCACAGCCGAGGATAAGATCTTTGTGGAGCTGAAAAAGAAGTGCGGCGGCATTGTGTATAAACGCCGTGTTACCGCCCCTCTGCCGCAGGCGGAGCATTTCCTCCGCACCGATACCGCCCCCGCCGAGTGGGGACAGATCGGGCAGGAGCTGCAGTGGTTCCAGCGGTTCTATGAAACCGTCCCGCGTATGTTCATCGGGTACGACCGTACCGCGTGGGCTGGTACCGAGGAACCGGAGCTGCGGATCACCTTTGACCGCAATATCCGCTGGCGCACCGACCGCCTGACGCTGGACGCCGGCAATGACGGTAAACTCCTCTTGCCGGAGGATCAGATTCTGATGGAGGTCAAGATCCCGGGCGCCTGCCCGCTGTGGCTCTGCCGGTCGCTTTCCGCCCTTCGCATCTACCCCACATCGTTTTCCAAATACGGCGCCTGCTACAAGGCAATGTGCGAGGAAACGGGAACCCCAATCCTGACAAACTACTCCAAGGGGGCGCATCGCTGTGCTTAACTCTATTTTAGGAACCGAGATCACCCTTACTTCTTTCCTCATCTGTACCGGCGTATCGCTGCTGCTGGGTATCGGTATTGCGCTGGTGGCGGGCTACCGCAGCCGCAGCACCCAAAGCCTTGCCGTCACACTGGCGATCCTGCCGGCAGTGGTACAGGCCGTCATTATGCTGGTCAATGGCAGCATCGGCGCAGGGATCGCCGTTGCCGGCGCGTTCAGCCTGGTGCGCTTCCGTTCCGCGCCCGGCTCCGCCCGAGAGATCGCCGCGATCTTCCTTGCCATGGCGATCGGTCTTGCCACCGGTATGGGCTATGTTGTACTTGCCGTGCTGCTGTTTGTCATTCTGGCAGGCGTTATGCTGGCGCTTACCGCACTGCGCTTCGGGCAGCGGGGCGATGATGCCCGTATCCTCAAGATCACCATTCCGGAGGATCTGGACTACGACGGACTGTTTGATGACCTGTTCGAGCGCTACACCACCGCCCACACACTGGAAAAGGTGAAAACCACCAACATGGGCACCCTGTATGAGCTGCGCTACCGCATTAACCTGCGGCAGGAGCCGGTGCCCAAGGCATTTTTGGACGAACTGCGCTGCCGCAACGGCAACCTGAACATCACCTGCTGCCGCGAGGAGACCCACGAAAGCCTGTAAAAAGCAGAAAGCCCCCTATCCGCGTTGGATAGGGGGTTCTTGTTTGCCCGGTCAATTCGGCTCCCGCATGCGGTAGCCGACGCCGATCTCGGTAAGAATATACTGCGGCTCGGCGGGGTTCTGCTCCAGCTTACGGCGGATATTCGCCATGTTGACGCGCAGCAGCTGGCTGTTGCCGCCCGCGGCGTCGCCCCACATCGCCTCGCTGATGCGGTCATAGGTCAGTACCTTGCCCGCGCTGCGGCTTAAAAGCTCCACCAGCCGGTATTCGTTGGCGGTCAGGTGTACCGGCTGCCCTGCCAGCGTTACCAAATGTTTATCGTAGTCGATGGTCAGATCGCCGGTGGTAAAGGCGGAGGTATTGGCGGAGGGACTGGCACGGCGCAGCGCCGCGCGGATACGCGCCAGAAGCTCCGGCGAGCCAAACGGCTTGGTGATATAGTCATCGGCGCCGCTGTCCAGTGCGGCGACCTTTTCGCTTTCCTCGGTACGGGCGGAGACCACAATGACCGGCAGGGCATACCGCTGCCGCAGCTCCCGCAGCAGCGCCAGTCCATCGGCATCAGGCAGCCCCAGATCCAGCAGCATGGCGCAGAATTCCGTCCTGCCCAGCGCCGTGCGTGCCTGTGCCGCGCAGGTAGCGACCTCCACGGTGTAGCCGTCGCCCTCCAGCACCGTCTTCATAAAGTTACTAATGGAAAACTCGTCCTCTACGATCAGGATTTTATTCATTGCCTTTGTCCTCCTCTATCGGCAGCGTGATGCAGAAACAGGCGCCTCCCTGCGGGCGGTTGGCGGCGGTGATCTCGCCGCCGTGTGCATTTACAATGGTGCGGCATACCGTCAGCCCGATGCCCATATTGCGGCGGTCGCTGCCGGTCTGCTCGGAACGGGTACGCACCCCGTCAAATACATTTTCCAGTCGGTGGCTGTCCAGCCCCACGCCGTTATCCTCCACCCGTATCTCCGCCTTATCCCCGTGCCGGCGGGCAGTCAACAGGATATCGGTCACATTCTCCCCGTGCAGGGCGGCGTTTTCCAGCAGGTTCAGCAGCACCTGCTCCATCAGGGTGGCGTCCATCGGCGCCATCAGCAGTTCTTCCGGCGCCGTCACCTTTACGGAAAAATCGGGGTAGCGGCGGCGGAATTTGGCGGCAGCTCCCGCCATGATCTCCTCCACCGCCTCCGGCTGGGTGATGAGCCTTGTTTCGCCGTCCCCGTTCAGCCGTGTGATGGTCAGCAGGTTTTCCACCATGTGGATCAGCCAGTCCGCTTCCTCCTCGGCGCTTCGCAGCAGCTCCCGCTGCTTTTCGGGCGGCAGCGTTTCCTGCTGCTCCAGCACCGTATTGATGGCGCCGGAGATCGCCGTCAGCGGGGTGCGCAGGTCATGGCTGACCGCGCGCAGCAGGTTGCCGCGGGTGCGCTCCTTTTCGTTTTCTGCTCTTAGGCGCTGCTGGTCGCGGCTGCGTACCGTCATGGTGCCGGTCAAAATGCCTACCACAAACAGTGTGACAAAGGTGATGGGGTATCCGGGACCTGAAAAGCTCAGCTTGGAAAACGGCTCAGTAAAGAAGTAATTGACCACGAAGACCGAAAGCAGCGAACCCAAAAGACTCCACAGGTAGCCATCGGTAAAAAAGCCGGTAAGGAATACCGCCAGCACAAAGATGACCGGCGCGGTATCCTCGGCATAGCCCAGCCTGCCCAGATACAGACAGATCAGCAGGGCGCAAAGATGCAGCAGCAGCATGGTAATGGCGTCCTGCTCCCACTTGGTATAGGTCTCGTCCCGCTCAATGGGCGGCATAGGGGCTTCCCTCCCTTTTTCCCTCTTTGGCATAATCATACCATTTTACGGCGATTTTGCAAAGTCCCCCCATGGCATAAAAATCCCCCACGGGCGAAAACCCATGGGGGAAATATGCTGTTATTTGCCAAGATACGCCTCGCGGATCACCGGATTTTCCAGAAGCTCGCGTCCCGCGCCCTCCAGAATAATCTCGCCGGTCTCCATAACATAGCCCTTATCGGCGGTATGCAGCGCCATGTTGGCGTTCTGCTCAATCAGCAGGATCGTAACGCCCTGCTTGTTGATTTCCTTTATGATCTGGAAAATATCCCGCACGATGAGCGGCGCCAAGCCCAGCGAGGGTTCGTCCATCATCATCAGCTTGGGACGGCTCATCAGCGCGCGGGCAACCGCCAGCATCTGCTGCTCGCCGCCGGAAAGCGTACCGGCAAGCTGCCAGTGGCGTTCCTTCAGACGGGGGAACAGCTCATAGCACCATTCTATATCATTATCCAGCTTTTCACGCCGCAGATAGGCACCGATCTTCATGTTCTCCAGCACCGTCATATCGGGAAAGACCCTCCGCCCCTCCGGCACCAGTGTGATGCCGCGCTTGACGATCTCATCACTGGGCTTGCCCAGCAGCTCCTCACCGTTGTAGGTGATGGAACCTGCCTGTGCCTTGACCTGACCGGCAATGGTTCGCAGCGTGGTGGATTTTCCGGCGCCGTTGGCGCCTACCAGCGTGACGATGCTGCCGTCCGGCACCTCAAAGGAGATGTTCTTGACAGCGCGGATCCCGCCATAATTAACCTGCAGCTCCTGTACCTTAAGCATCGAGATCCACCCCCAAATACGCTTCTATGACCCGCTGATCCATCTGCACCGCCTCGGGGATTCCCTCGGCGATCAGCTTGCCGAATTCCAGCACATAGATCCGGTCGGAAATATCCATAACAAGGTTCATGTGGTGCTCGATCAGCAGAATGCTGAGACCAAATTTTTCACGGATCTCACGGATAAATTCCGTCAGCTCCACTGTCTCCTGCGGATTCATGCCCGCCGCGGGTTCGTCCAGGATCAGCAGTCGGGGGTCAGTCGCCAAAGCGCGCGCGATCTCCAGCCGCCGCTGCTGTCCGTAGGGCAGGTTGCTGGCGGTTTCGTCCTTCAGCTCCGCCAATCCCACGATCTCCAGCAGCTCCATCGCCTCACGGCGCATACGGGCTTCCTCCTTGTAGTTCAGGTGGAAGGTCGCCGCCAAAAAGCCGCCCTTGGCACGCATATGCTTGGCGATCAGTACATTATCGAAAACCGTCAGGTTGCCGAACAACCGGATATTCTGGAAGGTGCGCGCCAGCCCCATTTTGGTAATCTGGTCGGGCGTTTTGCGCAGGGTGGGGCTGCCGACGAATTTCTCCGCGTTGCTGCCCAGATATTCCCGCTTGCCGCGCCCGCTGGGGTGCTCGCACAGATAGGGCTTGCCATCAAGATACAGGCAGCCGTTGGTGGGGGCGTACACGCCCGTCACCACATTGAACGCAGTCGTTTTGCCCGCACCGTTGGGCCCGATAAGGGCAACGATCTCGTCCTCCCGTACCTCCATCGAAAGGTCATCTACGGCGACCACGCCGCCGAACTGCATTGTGACATTTTCCAGCTTCAGAACGGAGTTACTCATGGACCGCACCGCCTTTCACTGATTTTTTGCTGGTAAACAGGTTCTTGAAAAACCTGCCGATCTTGCCGAAGAACGCGAAAATAGCGTCCCAACTGAATTCCTTGGTACCCATCAACCCCTGCCGGTAGAACAGCACGATGACCATGATGACCACCGAGAATACCACCATGCGGAAGCCGTGCCCCAGTAGCGGCACCTTGAAGGTGCCGATCATTGTGGGGTTATCCAGGAAGCGCAGCCACCACTCGCTGCACGCCACATACAGGAACGAGCCGAGAATGGAGCCGGTGATGGAACCGATGCCGCCGATAACGACGATGAGCAGGATCTCGTAGGTCATAGCGGTGGTAAAGTTCTTGGCGTGGGCGTTGTACTGGAACATAGCCAGCAGCGCGCCGCCGATGCCCGCAAAGAAGCTGCTGGTGCAGAAGGAGAGCATCTTATGCTTCATCAGGTTGATGCCCATTGCCTCCGCTGCGATCTCGTCCTCACGGATTGCCTTGAACGCCCGCCCGTAGGTGGAGTTGATAAGCAGCACGATAAGGGCAATGCAGACGCCGGAAACAATGAACGGGAACAGAATGGAATCGTAGCCGGTGAACTTACGCAGAATGTTGGAGGCATTGGTCAGCGGTCCCAGCTTCTCCCACTGAATGACCGCGCGAATGATCTCGGCAAAGCCGAGGGTGGCAATGGCGAGGTAGTCGCTTTTCAGCCGCAGCACCGGCGCGCCGATAAGCGCCGCGAACAGTGCTGCTACTACGCCCGCGAGGATCAGCGCGGGGATCTGCGGCATCTGGAACTGCACAATGCCGCCGTCAAAGTACTGATACACATTGATGCGCTGATCGACCGGAATGGTAAGAATGGCGTAGGTATAGGCGCCCAGCAGCATAAAGCCCGCCTGACCCAGACTGAACAAGCCGGTAAAGCCGTTCAGCAGGTTCATGGAAACGACCAGCAGGGCATAGATCGCACCTTTTTGCAGCACGGTGGAAAGCATCGAGCTTTTTAAGGGGCTGTTATCGATCAGCAGCAGCAAGCCCGCCAGCACCGCGGCAAGAAGAAGGGAACAGACTAAGTTGCGTGTTTTTTTGTTTTTCATCTTTTACACCTTCTCCTTCAGTTTCTCTCCGAACAAGCCGTTAGGCTTAATAAGGAGGATAATGATCAGCAGTGCAAAGGTAAAGGCATTGCTGAAAATGGAAATATCCTGATTGGACTTGATAAATGTTTCGCAGATGCCGATGATGTAGGAACCGATCACTGCGCCGGGCACCGAGCCGATGCCGCCGAACACCGCCGCGACAAAGGATTTAAGACCGGGCATAGCGCCGATGGTAGGGCTGACCTGTCCGATATAGCTGAAGTAAAGAATGGAGCCGACCGCCGCGAGGAACGAACCGATGACAAAGGTAATGGAGATAACGCGGTCGATGCGGATCCCCATGAGCTGCGCGGTGTCAAAGTCCTTCGCTACTGCACGCATCGCCATGCCCATCTTGGTATGCTTGATGATGAGTACCAGCCCGACGACCAGCAGAATGGTCAGTACGGGGGTCAGAATCGCCAGCCGGCGCACGGTGATCGATCCAATCTGAATTTCGGTACGCAGCCACGGAATATTGGGGTACGCCTGCGCCAGACCGCCGGTGACATAGGTGGAAAGGTTCTGCAAAAGATAGGAAACACCGATGGCGGAGATCATAACCGACATTCTGGGGGCGGAACGCAGCGGCTTGTATGCCACCTTTTCTATCATCACGCCCAGCACCACCGTCAGGATTAGGGTAAGGATCAAGCCGACGGCAATGCTGCCGGCGCCCAGAAAACCGCTGCTCCAGCTGGTAATGTAGATCATAATGAAGCCCGCGACCATGAACATATCGCCGTGGGCGAAGTTGATCAGCCGCAGGATACCGTAAACCATGGTGTAGCCGATGGCGATAAGCGCGTATAGGCTGCCGATGGTCAAGCCGGAGATCAATATTTGGGCGTAGTAGGTAAAGTCATGCATAGAACTGCCTCCGTTATAAAAAGGATATGCCGGAAAGGTCTTAGGTGCTGCGGCTCCCTTTGCCGTGGCTTTCACCCGTTTTCGGGTCAAAGCCCCCGCAAAGAACGCCGCACCATATTGTCTGCTAAAATGGCGGCAAGCGCAGCGGGGGAAACCCCGTGGGGTCTCCCTCGCCGCGCAGCCGTAGCTTTTACATCATTGCTGTAGGAACTTTTATCTGCTCATTTATTACTCAATGGCAACGGAATCGGCAAATACAAAGCCTTCGGTGGTGGCGGTCTTGATGATGGCGTAGCTCTTAACAGCGTCGCCGTTCTCATCAAACTTCAGGTCGCCGGTCACCAGACCGGGAACATCCAGCGCGGCAAGCGCGTCACGCAGGGTCGCACCGTCGGTGGACTGTGCCTTCTCCAGCGCGTAGTAGATCGCCATGTAAGCATCGTAGCCGCAGGCGGTCACGGCGGAGATCTCCTCGCTGTTGGAATTATCGGTCAGGCGGGCGGAATCTTCCTTCAGCCAAGCCTTGAAGCCCTCGGCAAAGGCGTTGGCAGCGGGGTTGGTATCGTCGCCCTCGATGAAGAAGGTGGAGAAGTAAACGCCGTCAATGGAAGCGCCTGCCTCAACAACACGCTGAATGATGGAAACATCGTCCCAGGTATCGGAGGCGAGAATGCAGCCGTTGATGCCGGCTTCACGCGCCTGCTTGATAATGAAGGGAGCAGTCTCGATGGAGGTGGGGGCAAAGATCGCCTCGATGCCCTGAGAAGCCAGGCTTGCCATGGTGCCGGAGAAGTCGGTCTCACCGGTCTGGAAGTTGACCTCAACGACCTCGCCGCCCAGTGCCTCGAATGCCTTTACAAAGTAGGTGCCCAGACCGGCGGAGTAGTCGTCACCGGCTTCGGTGATAACGGCAGCCTTGGTCACGCCCTGCTTTTTAGCAAACTGGGCATCGGCAACGCTCTGGAAAGGATCGATGAAGCAGACACGGAAGTAGTAATCATTGCCCTGGGTGACCTGAGGGTTGGTGCAGGAGGTGCCGATCGCGGGGATCTTGGCACTCTCGAAGTAGGGACCGCCGGCGATGGCGCAGCTGGAACCGTAAGTACCCAGAACAGCGGTAACGCCCTTGGAAACGAGCTGCTGGGCAGCGGTAGGCGCCTTACCGGAATCGGACTGGTTATCGGCATAGGTCAGCTCGATCTTGTACTCCTCGCCGCCAATGGTAACGGTGGGATACAGAGAATTGGCGTACTGAATGCCGAGGATCTCTTTTTTACCGCCGGCGCCGTTCTGACCGGAGGTGGGCTCAAACACACCGATGGTGATGACTTTTTCATCGGTGGGGGTGGGATTCTTTTCGCCGCCGCAGGCTACCATGGAAACGACCATGACCAGGCACAGCAGAATCGCGATCAGTTTTTTCATCGTTTATTCCTCCTTATGGAATATTGGGATTGTACCTCCGGAGGCGTACAGTTGTGCGCCAAGGGAAGATATTAGTAGTATTATAGCAACCGAAATCCCGTTTGCCTACTATTTTTTTATTGCATTTTCGTCGCTTTGCAAGGTAAAATCCCATTCACTTGTGCATTTTGACGATTCATTTTTGCAAGCCGCCCTTCATTTAGCTAAAGTGTTTTCCACAGCCAACTTTTTATTTTGTTCGCTGTGCGTGAATGGAGGACATTTTGCTTCCCATAAAATATAATTTTGTGCATTTTACCGTCATCGTTTCCTGCATTTTACTCGCATTGACGAACCCTTTTTCTTGTGTTACCATATAAATAGCCTTTTATATAAGGTATCCATATATAAATTAAGGAGGAATTTACAATGAGCAAAATTCAGAAGATCTATGATTACCTCAAAGAGTGCAACGGCTTTTTCTTTGCCAGCTGCGATGGCGACAAGCCCCGCGTGCGTCCCTTCGGCTTTATGATGATCTTTGAGGATAAGCTGTATTTCGGCATGGGCACCCATAAGGAAAGCTATAAGCAGGTCAAGGCAAACCCCAATGTGGAAATCTGCGCCATGAACCCCGACGGCAGCTTTATCCGCGTCAAGGGCGTTGCCAATTTTGATATGCGTCCCGAGGTGCAGGCGCATATGTTCGAGGTCTCTCCCAGCCTGCGCAAGCTGTATAATGAGGAGACCGGTCAAGTTCAGGCGACCTTCTATCTCACCGATATCGTTGCCGAAACCAGCAAGGACAATGTTTTCACCCCCATCACCGATTGATTTTCCCATCATATCCGACCTGCTATAAAAACTCCCCCTGCAGCGTTCCCACTGCAGGGGGAGTTTTTCATTTTTGCATTAACGCTCGGCAAAGGCTTGCAATTTCTTCAGCGCGCCGCTGTCGCCGGTATTGTAGATCTGTTGCAGTACAAGGACATCTTTGATGTTCTTTTCCTCCACAAGGTCGTATATCGAGCCTTTGTAGTGCCGGAAATCCACCCAGTACAGGTACTGGTAGTGATCTACCAGATAGGGGATCAGCGCGTTGCCGTAGCTGTCCTTGATGACAAGGCACGCCGAACCGTCGGTAATATTGGGGTTCTCCACCACGCTGTAGGGCTGGTCGCCGCCCGCAAAGGTGCCATACTTCATGCTGCTACCGTAGCTTGTAACATCGTTCACCACAAACCAATCGTATGTCACGCCGTCCGCCATGGTCATCTTCATTTTATTGGTGCCCATCGGCTTATAGGCAATAACGGTATCGGGATTGGCGGCAAGCGAGGTGATTTCGCTGACGGAATAGTAGGTGCCAAGGAAGTTGGGATATTCCACCTGCTCAAACTGCTCCAGCGTGTGCGGGGTCAAACCCGCCGCCGCAGCGTATTGGGTGTAGGCATAGTAGGCGCCCAGTGCTGTCCAGTGATGGTCGGTGTGGAAGTAGATATATTCATCGACATGCGCCCGCAGCGCGTCAAAGACCTCCACTGTTTTGATATCCGCCGCCATACGGCTATAAATATACCGGATCGATTCCCGCTGGTTGCTGACATTCAGCTCCCGCTGCCGCGCGTCGCTTAACAGCACACCGCCGTTGATGGGGGCGATCAGACTGTACAGCTGCGCTTTGCCCTCCAGCCGCTTATCCATCTCGTTCAGGATCGCCGCGTACCAGTCGGCATTTTTCTGCACAAAGTAGTACAGACCGTAGCCCACATTGTCGCTGACGAATATACCGCTGATCATCTCGCCGTCGGCGCTTACATTGCCGTCGGGCAGCGGTTCGTCGGTCTTTTGCTCGGGATTATCCTGCGGCAGGGTAGGCAACTCGCCATTGCTTTCGTCAATATTGGGGATATCCTCGCCCTGGTTCTCTCCGCCGACGATCACATCGGTGCGGATTCCGTACAGGCTTTGCACCGCTTTGTTGCCGGCGATCAAAACCTCCCGCAGCGGGTAGGTATCGGCGTACCAGGTATCAATGCCGGAAAACCAGCTTCCGTCCCAGAAGCTCTGCCAGGTAAGGGCGGGGAATTCGGTCAGCTTTCGCTTTTCTATCTCGCTTTCGGTAGGGCGGGGCAGAAAAATACCGATAACGCACAGCGCTGCCAGCACCCCAAAGAAGATCACCAGCTTGACGGGGCGGATTCTGCTTTGCCAATTGTTTCGTTTCATTGCGGCTCGCCTCCCCTCAGAACTGGAAATACAGGAACGGATTATAGCTGTCGCCCGCCAGCGCCATGGCGGCAAGCAGCAGCAACAGGACAGGGTGGACGGCTTCCCATACCGCCGCGGCGCCCCGCAGCAGGCGGTTGCCGGCAAAAACCTCATTTCCGTCGGCTGCCGCCTTCCAGCGCTGCCACAGCTTCGCCGTCAGCGGGGTGCAGGCAATGCAGGATACCAGCAGCAGGAAAATGTTATTCTTGAGCGCCAGCCCCACTGTCATACCGGCAGAGGCAGCAGTTCCACCGCCAAAAAGCCCCCGCAGTGCCATGCCCAGCGCCGCCGCATCGCGGAAGCGGAAGATGACCCAGCAGAAATACACGATGATAAGAACGGCAATGTGCCGCACCGCCGACGGGATTTTTTGCAGCCGCTCCCCCAGCAGGAATTTTTCTACCGCAAGGAACAGGAAAAAGTAAAGCCCCCACAGCACGTAGTTCCAGGAAGCGCCGTGCCACAGTCCCGTCAGCCCCCACACAATAAAGAGATTGAGGAGCTGCCGCGCCCTGCTGCACCGGTTGCCGCCCAGCGGAATATACACATAATCGCGGAAGAAGGTGGAAAGTGAGATATGCCACCGCCGCCAAAAATCGGTCACGGAGGAGGCAATATAGGGATAGTTGAAGTTTTCTTTGTAATGAAAACCGCACATCAGCCCCATGCCGATCGCCATATCGGAATAGGCGGAAAAATCCAGATAGATCTGTAGCATATAGCACAGCCCGCCCAGCCACAGTCCCGCCGTCGGAACGGCGGCAATGCCCTCCGCCGTCATGGGCAGCCAACGGTCGGCAAGCACCGCCACCGAGTTTGCCAGCACCGCTTTTTTGGCAAGCCCCACGGTAAAGCGGCTCACTCCGCGGCTCACCTCCTCCGGCAGTACCCGTCGGGTATCAATGTCATGCGCCACGTCGCGGTAGCGCACAATGGGGCCGGCAATGCACTGGTGGAACAGGCTGGCGTACAAAAGCAGCAGCCAGTATTTCTTCTGTGCCTGCACCTCGCCGCGGTACACGTCCACCACATAGCTGATCAGCTGGAAGGTGTAGAACGAGATGCCGATGGGCAGCACGATCTCCGGGATCAGCTCCGGCACGCCAAACAGGCTTTGCAGGTTTTCCAGCAGGAAGCCGGTGTATTTGAAGATACCCAGCACCAGCAGCACCAGCGCCACGCACAGCGTAAGGTGCAGCTTTTTGCGCTTCGGTTCCCGCTCGATGCGAATGGCGAAGAACCAGCACAGGGCGGTATCCAGCAGAAGCAGTATCACATACCGCGGACCCGCCCAGCTGAAGAACACCATCGAGAAGATGAGCATGGCAATATTCTTTTTTCGCACGCCGCGCAGCGCCGCCTGCGAGACCAGGTTCAGCGCCAGGAAAAGAAACACAAACAGCAGGCTGGAAAATACCATCTCGTCCTCCCCCAAAATATAAAAAAGGATAATAAAAAAGCCCCCGTTTCCGGCGTTAGGGACACATTCTGTCGAAAACAGGAACCAGCTATATTATTAGTATAGCCGTATTCCCCCGTACGTCGCAAGGGGGTAATTATTAAAGTTCTATGAATTTTCGGTTGGGTGCTTATTAAGGAAAAATCCGTTCCGCTTACTCCCCAAATGCCTGCCGGAATTCCTCCGTCCGGCTCCAGTAGCGGCAGCCCCAGTGCGCAAAATCCCACTCCTCATGGTACTCGTTGCACTCGTAATCCACATAGTACAGCCGCCCGCCCCGCAGCACAAAGTTGGTCGGGTAGTAGTCGATATTCAGCCCCGCCGGATACAGCAGCCGGCACATTTCCTCCACCTGCCGCCGGTGACAGGGCAGCAGCAGGCGCGCCGCCACCAGCTCCGCCGCCGTACAGCCCGCAATGTATTCCTTCAGCAGCCGCTCCTCGGCGGTATCCCACGCCAGCAGCTCCGGCATCGGGATCCCCACCGCCGCCAGCCGCCGGTAATCCCGCAGCTCGCTTTGCAGCTTATCCCCGAATTGATAATAGTCGCACGGCTCATGGTGGATCTGCTTGAGCACCGCTTCCCGTGTACCGTCTGTCACCAGATAGCTGTACCCGCCCTTGCCATGCCCCAGCAGCCGCACCACCTGCCACGGCTTGCCGTTTACTGTTAATGTTTCTGCCATACCGGTGCCTCCCTTTCTATCTTGCTGTTCCTATTTAATAATAGCGCATTTTGGGCAGAAGGTCACCCTCTATTTTGGGAGACTAATATTTCTGCTTCTGTCATGATCCGCATTCCCATACTGATCCCGCGTAAAAAGCCGTCCCTGCCCGCGATCCCCTGACATTCCGCCTGTAATTCCCCATATTCCATTACCAAGGCGAACATTTCTGTGGGAATTCCCTCCCTCAGTTTTTCCTCCAGCGCCAACATTTTCTGTACCCTCTGTTCCAATTCGGAACCGCGGGGCATGGTCGTTTGCTGTCCCATCAGATCTCCGTGGTACAAATCCATCAACAGCATATATTTTCCTCCCGTTTGACATATAGCCTGTGGCTATTATATTGTGGCTAACCACCTTTGTCAATAGCTGAAAGCTATAAATTTACATACAAATAGCCAAAGGCTATACTGTAAACAGGAGGGATCGGACATGGATTATAAGGAAGTCATTATCAAAAAGCGCACCAAGCTGGGTTACAGTCAGAACAAGCTGGCGCAGCTTGTCGGCATTTCCCAGCCCTTTATGAACGAGATAGAGAAAGGGCGAAAAAAGCCCTCGTTGGATATTCTTCTGCGCCTTTGTGAAGTTCTCAATTTAGAGCTTTTGGCGGATCGGGACGCGGAATGACCGACCTTATAAGGCGAGAATAATATAAAAAAGGGGGAACCTTTGCGGGTCCCCCCCTTGTGTTTGATTAGCACCCGTGTGCTGTGCAAATAAAAAAGACGCCCAAAAGGCGTCTTTTTTATTGGTGCGGATGAAGGGACTTGAACCCATACAGTATTGCTACCACTAGAACCTGAATCTAGCGCGTCTGCCTATTCCGCCACATCCGCAGGTCAGCTTAGTTATAATATCATTTTACAGCCGTGTTGTCAATAGGCTGTCGGCAAAAAACTTGCGTTTTTGGCAAAAAGCAGACCCCCAACCAAAGCTGGGGGTCTGTGCCATACAAAGGATCGTACAGGTCTTGAATCAGCGCTTGCTGAACTGAGGCGCGCGGCGGGCAGCCTTCAAGCCGTACTTCTTGCGCTCCTTCATTCTGGGGTCGCGGGTCAACAGACCGGCTTTCTTCAGAATGGGACGCATTTCATCGCCATGCTGCAGCAGGGCGCGGGCAATGCCGTGACGAACAGCGCCGGCCTGACCGGAAACGCCGCCGCCTGCGACGGTGCAAACTACATCGAACTGACCCAGGGTATCGGTCAGTGCCATGGGCTGACGGACGATCAGCTTCAGAGTCTCAAGGCCGAAATAATCGTCGATGTCTCTGCCATTGATGGTGATCTTACCGGTGCCGGCGTACAGACGGACGCGGGCAACGGAGCTCTTTCTACGACCGGTGCCGTAGTAGTAGGGATTTTTGCTCTCGTACATGGATTATTTCTCCTTTCGATCAAATTTCTTCGGGCTTCTGGGCGGCATGACCGTGGTTGGCATCGCGGTAAACGCGGCAGCGGGTCAGCGCCTTGCGGCCGATGGTATTATCGGGGATCATGCCCTTAACGGCGAGCATCATCGCCTTTTCGGGGGTCTCCGCCATCAGGGTCTTGTACTGTACTTCCTTCAGACCGCCTACATAGCCGGAATGATGACGATAGTACTTCTGCTCCAGCTTGCGACCGGTGAGGACAGCCTGGGCAGCGTTGATGATGATAACATGATCACCGCAGTCAACGTGGGGGGTATAGGTGGGCTTGTGCTTGCCGCGCAGCAGAACAGCGGCTTTCTCAGCGGTGCGGCCCAGCGGCTTGCCGGCAGCATCGATGATGTACCATTTGCGTTCCATGCCGGGCTTTGCCATGGTAGTGGACATATCTTTTTCCTCCTGAATATTTGTTAGCTTTCTTTCTGCGCCCCATGAAGTTCAGGCGCACATACAAAGCGACAATGATTATTATAGCGGCGCCCCCTGCCGGTGTCAAGGGAGATTTTGCTGAATTTTAATTTACAGTATATCATACTTTTATTTTCTCTTGTTTTCTCACTTATTCTCTCGATTTCTAATATGTCAATTTTCATTTTTCTCTTTCACAAGGCAAAAAGAAAAGGCTTTCGGTCAAGCCCTTTCGGGATACATGACCGAAAACCCCGCAAATCGTCTTTTATTCCGCTGCTGCCGTAAAATACAGCGACCAGCCGCTCAGCTGCATGACCAGCGTCTGCTCGGCGGAGCCGTCCTGCCGCACCGTTGCGGCAACCGCCGCGGGACCGCTTTCCCCCTCCAGTGTAACGGTATAAATCGCCGCTTCCACGCCGCTGCTGTCCGTGCGGGTGTAGCTGCCCTCCCAGCTTTGTTCGCCCATATTAAAGGAGAGCCTGCCGTTTTCCGCCTTGCAGGTCAGCCCAATCACTTCGGCTTCGGGGTAGATCTCCCGCATGCTTTCTCCTACGGCGATCACCTTGCCGTCCTCGGCGGACTGCACCGTGACGATCTGCCAGTCCTTTCCCTCGATGCGGTATTTGATCTCCTGCCCGCCGCAGCCGGTCAGCAGTAAAAGCCCCGCAAGGATCAACATTATAATTCGTTTCATAGTTTCCTCCTTATTCCGGTCGGCGGCACATAACGATACCCAGTACGGAAAGCGCCGCGCAAAGCAATACCGTCAGCACCAGCCCCCACGGGAAGCCCGCCGTAATAAAAATGGCAGTGGGTCCATCAGCACCGCCGATGATGCCGATGCTGCCGTTGGAACTACCGGAAAAGCCGTTCATCAGCAGCAGGGCGGCGGTCAGCTCCGGCAGGAGCAGCAGGGTGCACGCCCCCGCCGCGATCGCGACCCATTTCCAGAAGCGGCGGCGCCGTTTATTCTGTTCCGCCAGTTCGCCGGTAAGGGCGCCCAGTTTATCCGCCAATATCGCCTGTGGCTCCCGGGGGACGGTGCTTTCCGGTTCCGGGGTGCCCAGCAGCTCCGCCACCGTTACCTCTAGGGCTTCCGCCAGCCGCACCAGCAGGTCGGCATCGGGCACCGAGAGTCCTTGTTCCCATTTGCTTACCGTCTGCCGCACCACATGCAGCCGCTCCGCCAGCTCCTGCTGGGAAAGTCCTTTTGCCTTTCGCAGCGCCTTAATATTTTCGCCCAGCACGGTATCGCCCCTTTCCGGTTCCTACCCGCTATTATGGCACAGAACGCGGTGCGGTGGCAAGCAACAGATTTTAACATGGCGGGGATAGGGACAGCTGCCGCCCGTATAAGCCTAAATACCACGACATATACTAAAAGGAAAGGGGGCGCGGCTAATGAAGCGAAAACCGTGGAAAACATACCTGTGGACGATCCTGCCGACAATAGCAGGCGGCGCACTGGCGGGGCTGCTTTCCGGCAGCGGGGTAGGCTATCCGGAGCTGATCAAACCGCCGGCTTCACCGCCGGGCTGGCTGTTCCCGGCGGTGTGGAGTGTCTTATATCTGCTGATGGCGATAGGGCTGGCAATGGTGATAAATACCGAGCCAGCCGCGGCAGGCGGGGCGATCCGCATTTACGCAAGACAGCTACTGATCAACTACCTGTGGTCGTTTTTCTTTTTCCGGTGGGAGATGCGGGGCTTTGCGGCGCTGTGGCTGCTGCTCCTTATCGCGCTGGCAATGGCAATGACTCTGCGTTTTGAACGAACCAGCCCCAAGGCGGCATATCTCCAAATCCCGTATCTTATCTGGTTGTGCTTTGCGGCATACCTCAACATTGCCATCTGGCTTTTGAACCGCTGAACAAAAATCCCCCGAAAGGGGGATTTTCCATGCTTAGGGGAGAGCTACTGCTCCTATGTTACGGTATCGGCGGTCAGCCGGAAGCGGAAAACCTGCTCCCAATGGCGGCGCAGCGCTACCTCGGCGGTGAGGTCGGTATTATTGAAGCTGATAGACCACTGGGTGTTGCTGGTGATATCCTCGGGGTCAGGCTCCTGCGCGGCGGCACGCAGGGCGTCCCATACCGTCATATCGCTAAGAGTGTTTTTCTGTTCGGCAAGTACCCGTAAAACGGTGTCATAGCGCTCCTTGCCGTGCCCGTAAATGCCGTTTCGCCGGTCAGGCTTCACTCTGACCGCATAAAGCGCGTAAAAATTGGTGGCAGCCGCCGCAGGGGTATCCACTAATGGGCGGGCAGGGTCGTCACAGTCATATTCCACCACCCGACCGTCACCGGTGGAATCGGTGATGTAAAAGTGATAGTCCCTGCCGCCGGAAGCGAACATATCATAGCTGCGCAGCAGTTCCACCGCCTCGGCGGTCGTCGCCGCGCGGTCCAGCACCAGCCGGATCGCCAAAGTAGGCGCGATAACCGGCTTGCCGGTCTGCTGGTAGGTGGGGTCACTATCCAGTGTCAGCACGGCGATGGAAACTCCTTTCTCGTTCAGACCGTCCAGACAGATGAAAGGCGCGGTGAGGGCGGCAAAGCGGGCTTTCATGCTTTCCAGCGGCGCGTTTGCCCCGATGTTATCCAAAGCGGCGAATGCCACCGAGCGGTAGCCGCCCTTGGGGGCGCAGTACACCACCATGGCGGAGGTATCGTTGCGGAAATCGTAGTTGCGCCCCATATGGACAGTGCCGGTGTTGTCTGTCACGGTAAAGGCGGTACAGCCAAAGGAGGGTGCCTGTATGGAAACAGGCAGCAGCGGCAGCGCCTCGCGTAGGATAGCATCTACCATGCTTTGGTCGTCGGTGATGCCGTACCCGATGATGTCATCAAGGCTGTAGTTATAGCGCACATTCATGCGGTACAGGTTATAGCCATCGCTGTAATGGGTGATCTGCTGAATGGAAGCGGCGCTTTGCAGGCGGGTAAAGTAAATGCCGGTAAAGAGCAGAACGGCAAGGAGCAGCAGGGCAAATAAAACGGCAAGAGCGGTCAAAGCGGTTTTTTTCATGGGATACCTCCGGCAGGTGACAGTGAAATACGGCGGACGATAGATATTTACCGGCTGCCAGCGGCGGATAGAACCGTAAAAAATAAAATGGGCGCAAAAAAATCCCCTGCCGTGGGGCAGGGGAGGGATTTTTGTCAGCCGTTATTGATCTCCTCAAAGATGTTGCCGGAGGAAAAGACCACCGTTTCGCCATTCCCCTCATTGGCGGGGTAATAGTTACCGATGTAGCATTCCTCGCCGTCGGGAGTAATGAAGAACTCCGCCACGGTGGAAAGGTAACGGGACTGGGTATCATAGTCGGTAATGATGCGCTGCCACACACCGTAGTAATACTCCCGTCCCTCCACCGTCACCGGATCATTGAGGACAAAGGTGTAGTTTTCCATCGGTTCCGCCGCTGCAAAGATGTCCTCCATCTTTTTAACCAGACGGGCACGGCACTCCTCCTCGGTCTCCTCCGGCTCCGGCTCGGGTTCGGGCGTGGGTTCATCGGGAGTATCGGGAGTCTGGACAGGCGGTGTATCACCGTGGACGATCTCACTGATGGGGTTGCCGCAGGCGGCAAGTATCACTGCCAGCAGCAGGGCAAGGAACAGGGCGGTCAGTTTCATGCGGTTCATACTGATGGAACTCCCTCCGTGACGCCGCGCAGCCGTCGGCGCTTGACGATGAAATAACAGACGAGGTGGGTGAGCGAAGTCAAAATCCAGCTGATGGGGTAGGAGATATACAAGACCCGCAGATCGTGGTAGGCGGCAAATACCGTGTAGATCCACACCACACGGAAGCCGCAGGCACCGATCAGGGTGACGATCATGGGCAGAACGGAGCTGCCCATACCGCGGATAATATCCGCCAGAACGTCCATGATGGCGTCCAGACCGTAGGTGGTGCCGACGATCATCAGACGGATAAGACCCATCGAGATAACTTCGGCGTCCTTATTATAGAAGGAAAGCAGCGGGGTGCCGAAGCCGTAGGCGATAAAGCCGGTGATCTCCGCCAGCAGTACGCCCAGCACCAGGCACCAGATGGTGATGCCCCGTAGACGCTTATACAGTCCCGCTCCAAGGTTCTGGCTGGTAAAGGTAAGGGAAGCCTGCGCCACCGAGTTGCAGCTGGTAAAGACAAAGCCCTCGATGTTGACGGCAGCGGCATTGCCTGCCATGGCAATACTGCCGAAAGAATTGATGGAGGACTGGATAAGTACATTGGAGATGGAGAAGATAGCGCCCTGCAAGCCGGCAGGCACACCGATCTGAAGGATCCGGACGAGCTTATCCCGATGCAACCGCAGCTGTTTGAGGACGATATGGTAGCAGCCGTCGGTCTTCAGCATGCACCACAGCACCAGCCCGGCGGAAATATACTGTGAGACAACGGTGGCAATGCCGACGCCAGCCACGCTCATATTGAACTGAATGACCAGCAGCAGGTTCAGCCCGACATTGACAATGCCGGCGAAAAAGAGGAACAGCAGCGGACGGCGGGTATCACCCACGCCGCGCAGAACCGCCGCGCCGAAGTTATACAGCATGCTGCCTGGCATACCCAAAAAGTAGATGCGCAGGTACAGTATCGCCAGCGGCAACACATCATCGGGGGTATCCATCATGCGCAGGATCGCCGGCGTAAAGCAGACGCCGATCGCCATGACAAAAAAGCCGCTGATGAGCCCCACCAGCATACAGGTGTGGGTGGCTTCGGAGACATCTTCGTACTGACCGGCGCCGTAGTGCTGGGCAATAACGGCGCTGCCGCCGATAGAAATGCCCATGAACAGATTGACAATCAGGTTGATGATGGAACCGTTGGAGCCGACCGCCGCCAGCGCGTGGCTGCCCACATACCGCCCGACTACGATAATATCGGCGGCATTGAAGAGCAGTTGCAGCATGCCCGTTGCCATCAGCGGCAGCGAAAACAGCAGGATCTTCTGCGGCAGGCTGCCGGTACACATATCTATTTCATATTTATGGCGTGCAGTAGCCAAGGGAATAACAGCTCCTTTTCCGGCAGGGAATAGTCTTATAGGGTAAGGGTATTATAGTCCTTTTTGCCGCAAATGCAAGATATCCTGCATCAAATCTCCTTATCGCACAAAAAGGGGGCAAAAAGAGAAGAAAAGCGCAACAAAACTGCCCATCAGCCAAGGTCTGGCAGCGCGGCAGCAAGAATTTCGGCAGCCTCCAGCGGGCGGCTGCGCAGCAGGGGACGGCGCGGCTCCTCCGGCAGGGCGGTGGAGGCGGCAATGACCGCCTGCAGCTCGGCGGGGGTGTACCAGCGGAAGCGTCCGATCCGGAGCTGCTCGGCGCGCTGTTCCAGCAGCGCCAGCAGCAGGTCGTCATAGCCCGCTTCCCGCGGCAGGTGCAACTCCGCGGCGATGGCGGGCAGAATGTGCTCGAACAGCGCGCGGCGGGGGGAAAGCCCGTCGGAAAGGCGCAGCGGAATGGCAGCGGCACGGATCGCCTCCTCCGGCAGCGCGGAGAAAACCGCGAAGCCATCGGCAGCGGTGCTGAAATAGTAAAGCTGTCCGGGCAGCCCCTTCATCTGCCGCATGGTATCATAGTAGCCCATCTGGATATTGCAGCGGCTGTTGGCGGGGTCAAACCGCATGACCGGTCCCAGCTGCTCGCTGGGGAAGATTTGACGGATCTTTTCCTTATCCCGCAGCGGGTGAATGATGCCGAAGCCGTTAAGACGAATGGCGATGACCTCGTCGCAGCCGTAGTCCAGCAGCTCGTTATAGGGGCAGGCGTCATACAGCCCGCCGTCAAGGTATTTCCGCTCCCCGATGGCAGTCTGCTGAAAACCGGGAAAGGTGGCGGAAGCAAGCACATGGTCAATGACATTTTCGGGTGACATGTCCTTTTTATAGGCGATCAGCGGCTGCAGCTCCGGAAACGCCACGGCGATCATGCCGTAATCCACAGGACTTGCCAGCAGCCGCTCGGGGTCAATGTTCTGCTCCAGAAAAGCGCGGATGCGGGAGGTATCAATGCCGCCGTTCTCCAGCGCGGTTTTAATATTTTCCTTGAGTGCCGAAAGGGTATTGAGGTTTACCTGACGGTTGATGATCTCCAGAAAGCCCTTATCCTTTTCGGAAAACAGGTCGTCATTGGACATGGTCTCCCAGAATTCCGCCGCGCGGTCGCAGTCTCCCTGTGCCAGCAGTGCCGCATTGATGGCGCCGATAGAAACACCGCAGATGACATCAAAGCGGTAGCCCAGTTCGGTCAGCGCTCGGTACGCGCCGATCTCATAGGCGCCTTTGGCGCCGCCGCCCTCCAGTGCTAAACCCAGCATAGTCGTTTTCTCCTTTCACAGCCCGCAGACGGGGCTTCTATTCCACTCTCATCATAACCGAAAAGGCGGGGGAAAAGCAATGCGTCCGCCGCCCTTTTAACAAATCGTTCATGGTTTTTCGGCAGGGGAGACTCCGCAGACCGTCAGAGTATCGCCGCAGACGGTAAAGCGGATCTCCAGCCCCGCAAAGGGGAAGCCGTACACACGGTCGCTGTCCTGCTGGTACGCCGGTCGGGGGTCCTGCGCCAGTACCGCCCGCAGTGCCGTGCGGCGCTCCGGCGGGATCTTTTCCTCCCATTGGGGCGGCAGCACCACGGTAAGGGCGTGTGCCAGTCCCTCGGCGGAATAGCCGCCGGTGGCTTCGGGGTGGCAGTCGGCGTGGGGAAGATAGGGCTTTACATCATAAATGGGGGTACCGTCCATCAGGTCGGCGCCCGCGACCCGCAGTACCATGCCCCACTGGGGGTGGCGCTCCACGGCAACCAGCCGCACGCAGGAAAGCCCGATGGCATTAGGGCGGAACGGTGACCGGCGGGCAAATACCCCTACCCGACGGTTGCCGCCCAGCCGCGGCGGACGCACAGTGGGGCGCCAGTCCTCCCGCACTGTTTCTGAAAACTGCCACAGCAGCCACAGGTGGCTGTAGCCCTCAATTCCCCGCAGCGCCTCCGGCACGCGGTACTCGGGGCGGAACACCACCAGCGATTCCAGCTCCGGCACCAGTCCGCTCTGGCGGGGGATCCCGAACTTGGTGGGGAAATCGCTGTGGATCTCCGCAATGATCTTCAGGGCAGTGGCTTCTTCCATAGGCTCCTCCTCCAGTGCTTAGCCAGCCGGCAAAACCGCCCGCAGGGCGCTCCGGCTGCGCCGGAGCCGGCGGACTTCGTCCGCCGTGCCCGCCTTCGGCGGGCAGCCCTGCGGGCGTTTCCGGCACCGTTATTCTGCCCCTTATTTTACCATGGAACAGGGCAAAAGGGAAGCAGGGAGAAGGGAAGTGCCGTCCGGCAAAAAAGCGGCAAAAAGAAACATAGAAAAAAGGCAGGATGATATCCAGAAAAATCCTGCATAAAGAAAGGCGGAAAAGTTGGCAAGTATGACGAATAAATCGGAAATTGCTTCGTTAAAATGGGGTAAAATGTGTCGATTTATATATGGATTAAGCGGAAATTTGTGCAACATGACAAAAAGTGCTTGATTTTCTGCCCAATGACCACTAACATGAGATTGCAAGGACGGATCCGTAAAACAAACCAGAAAAAAGATGATTCGACGGAGGAACAGAAAATGAAAAAGGCTCTCGCGCTGCTGCTGGCTGCCATGATGCTGTGTACCGTTCTGGCAGGCTGCGGCGATACCCAAAATCCCACTGGAAACAATGACTCCCCGACCAAGGGCTATGTGCTGCGCCTTGGCACTGATGCCGTAGGCGGCACCGCCAATACCGCGCTGGAAGCAATGTCCGCCGTGGTAAACCAGAATACCGATATGAAGACCTCGACCGTTGTGACCACCGGCGCCGTGGAGATCATCAATCTCATCAACAGCGGCGAGCTGGAGGGCGGTTATGCCGGCACCATCAACCTCATTCAGGCACTGAACGGTGAGGCACCCTTCACCACCGCCATTCCCATGGAAGCCATGTGCCAGGCATTCGGCTTCGTCTCCTGGATGCTGCCCATCATCACCACTGCCGATAAGGGCATCACCTCCTACGAGGAGCTGGAGGGCAAGACCGTAGCGTTCCCGCAGCAGGGCTCCGCCTCCGCCGAGGTCATGAAGATCCTGTTTGACTGCTACGGGCTGACCGGCAAGGCCAACATCGAGTACTTCGGCTGGAGCGATGCATGGGAGGCGCTGAAGGACGGTCGTGTGGATGCCGCATGCGGCAGCTGGTCCAATGGCATTCCCGCCTCCGGCATCATCGAGCTGTGCACCACCCGTGATCTCGTCATTCTGCCGATGAGCGAGGAAGTGGGCGAAAAGCTGCACGCCGCCAATGACGGTATCGCTTATCAGGCGATGACCAACGCCAACGATTCCTCTATCCCCGAGGGCGAGGTGCGCTACGCCGCCCGTAATTCTGGCGTGTGCGTCTTCGGAGCCAATGTCAACGAGGAAGCCGTTTATACCTTCGTAAAGACCTGTATCGATAATATCGACGCGCTGGGCAACATCTCTCAGGATCTCAAGGTCCTCAAGGACTATCTCACCAGCGTATGCGTTCCCTCCATTCCGTTCCACCCCGGCGCTGCCCGCGCCCTGAAGGAAGCCGGTCTGTGGGATGACAGCTTTACCGTGTACGGCGAGTAATATTACCGCAAACAAAACAGCATAAAAACCGCATTGTCCCTGCTCTGACTGTTCGGGGCAGGGACATTTCATCAAAATTTAAGAAAGCAAGTGACATTGCAAGAGGAGGTAAGCCATGGAAAGCACCATTGGAGGGAAAAGCCGTCTGGTGAAGACCATAGATACCCTCATCGCCGTGATAGCGGCGGCGCTGGGCATCTATCACTTCTTGGCGGCAAGATTTACTATCGTCAGCTCTTACCGGCATATCATGATCCACTTTTTGGGCTGCTTTTTGATTTTGTTCTTAACCACGCTGCGCATACCGGCAGCCAATACCAAAAGCAAGTTAAAAAATATTCTGTGCGTGATCTGCGCAGTTGCAATACTGGCAGATACCATATTCATTTATGCCCACCACGACCAGTACCTGGAGGCAATGGGCAACTACACCACGGGGCAGATCGTCTCTGGCGCTATTTATCTGCTGGTATTTCTCATTGCCACCTATATGGCGTGGGGTAAGGTCATTCCTATCATCGTGGTCGTCATGCTGGCTTACGGCTACTTCGGACCGCATCTGCCGGGCTTTTTGTGGCATGGTGGGCTCAGTGTCAAGCGCCTGATCACCTACTCCACCACCAACTTCACCGGCGTATTCGGCATGCTGGGGCAGATTACCGCCAATACCATTATCCTGTTCTCGCTGTTTGCGGGTATGATGAGCGCCTTCGGTGCGCTGCAAAGCATCATGAATGTGGCAATGAGCGCCAGTGGTAAGGTGCGCTCCGGCGGTGCGCAGGTCGCAGTCATCTCCTCGGGGCTTATCGGCTCGGTAACGGGCAGCGTAGCGGCGAATATCTCCATGACCGGCTCCATCTCCATTCCACTCATGAAAAAGCGCGGCTACCCACCGGAATTCGCAGCGGCGTGTGAGGCATCCGCCTCCACCGGCGGCGCCATTCTGCCGCCCGTCATGAATGCTGCGGCATTTATCATTGCCAGCTGGACCAATACCCCTTACATCACCATCGTGGTGCTGGGGATTACGCCCGCGTTGCTGTACTATCTCGGTATCTCCCTTTCGGTCTACATCAAGGCAATCAAGCTGGGCGATGAAAAGGTCGTAGATGACACCCTGCCAAAGTTCAAGGAAGCCATCGGCGAGTTCCTTGTTTATATTATTCCGTTGGTCGTGCTGGTTATTTTCCTCATTAAGAATTATTCGGCACAGCTTTCCCTGTTCTTTGCCATCATCACCATGATGGTGGTGGGCTTGGTAAAGCAGTTTAAGCGCGGTATGCCGATTTTGCAATCGCTCAAGAATTTCATTACCAAGGTGATCAAGGGCTTCCAAGAGGGTGCAAAAACCTGCGCCTCCATCTCCGTGGTGCTGGGC
Source organism: uncultured Angelakisella sp. (assembly GCA_934524965.1). GTDB lineage: Bacteria > Bacillota > Clostridia > Oscillospirales > Ruminococcaceae > Angelakisella. The sequence goes on along the minus strand of CAKSYU010000002.1, from coordinate 14,432 downwards.
GTCATGGGTGTTGTGGTGCAGATCCTGACCGCAACCGGCCTGCCCTCCAAGATCTCACAGTTTGTTACCGCATCGGCAGGGCATAACCTGTTCCTGCTGGGTATTTTCGTAGCGATCAGCTGCCTGATCTTCGGGATGGGAATGCCCGCCGCCCCTGCCTATGTTTTGTGCGCGCTGCTGGGCGCACCGGCGCTTACCACCTTCGGCGTACCGCTGCTGGCGGCACACTTCTTCGTGTTCTATTACGGCGAAATGAGCGCCCTGACCCCGCCGGTCGCCATCGGCTGTCTGGTGGCAAGCGGCATGGCAAAGGCGGACTTTATGAAGACCTGTTGGATATCGCTGCGGTTGGCAATTGCAGGATTTGTGCTGCCGTTTATGTTCCTGTTCCGTCCGGCTATCCTGTTCGGCTTGGGCACGGTAGGCGGCTGGGCATGGGCAACGCTTATGGTGCTGGTGTTCCTGTTCACCTTTATCATCACCTGCGAAAACTTCTTCCTGATCAAGCTCACCGTGACCGAGCGTATCCTCTCCGGTCTGGCGTGTGTCGCCTGCATCATTCCCATCGAAATACTGGATTTCGCCGGATTGGTGCTGACGGCAACGGTGGTCATTATGCACCTTGCCCGTCGTAAAAAGGAAGCCGCAAAGGAAGTGACAGCATGAGCGAAAAGCAGCCGAAGAATATCTACATCTGCGCCACCATGGATACCAAGGGCGAGGAAGCGGTGTATCTGAAGCAGCAGGTAGAAGCCTGCGGCAACCACGCCTACATTATAGATGTAGCACTGCGGGAGACCGAAAAGACTTATCCCATCGACTACACGCAGGAGCAGGTGGCAGAGGCGGCGTCGGTACCGTTTTCCACTGTACAGCAGACGCTGCTGCGCAGCGAAGCCAGCAAGTACATGGTGACGGGGCTTACCACCCTTACCCGCCGCCTGCTGCGGGAGGGCAGACTGGACGGGATCATTTCGCTGGGCGGCAGCGGCGGCACGACCATTGCCACCGGCGCCATGCAGCAGCTCCCGCTGGGACTTCCCAAGGTCGTGGTAGGCACCATGGCAAGCGGCAATACCCTGCCCTATGTGCAGGGGCAGGATATCTTGCTCATCAACTCGGTGGTGGATATCCAAAGTCTCAATTTTATGAGCGTCCATATCCTCACCGAAGCTGCCCGCATCATCGACAGCATGGCACGGATGCCGCGTCTGGCGAAGAACGGCAAAAAGAGCATCGCCATCACCTGCTTCGGGGTGACGACGCCCTGCGTGCAGCGCTGCCGTGAGCTGCTGGAGGAAATGGGTTACGAGATACTGATATTCCATGCCCGCGGGGTCTCCGGCGGAAAGATCATGGAAAAGATGATCGAGGAGGATTTCTTCTGCGGCGTTCTGGATATCACCACCACCGAGCTGATCGATGAGATCGCCGGTGGCGCTTATGTGGTAGGGCCGCAGCGCCTGCGCACGGCGGTCAAAAAGGGGATCCCCTATATCGTGGTGCCGGGCGCGACGGATATGATCAATATCGGTCCCGAGGAATATCTCAAGCCCGAGCAGAAGGACCACATCAAGTATTACCACAATAACAGCAGCCTGTTAAAGCTGCGTGCCAATGAAAAAGAGGCAAAGCAGCTTGCGAGGCTCTTTGCCGACCGGCTGAAGGACAGCAAGGGGAACACCAAGGTCATTGTTCCCACCCGCGGCTTCAGCGAGGTGGATAAGGCGGGGAATGTGTTTTACGACCCCAAGATCGATGCGGCCTTTACCTACGAGCTGGTCAGCAGCATGCCGGAGAACGTTCCGGTGATCTGCAGCGACCATCACATCAATGATAAGGAATTTGCGGAACTGCTGGTCAAACAGCTGATGTCGATGGTCAACTGGCAGTCGGTCATTCACGGATAAAATGAGAAAGGGCATAGAAAATATGAAACAGGTGCAATGCAGAGTCTCCCGCGAGGAGACACTGAATAAAATGCGGGCTGAGATACAAGCGGGTGTCCCTGTTATCATCAGCGGGGCGGGCGCCGGCATCGTGGGCAGAGTGCTGGAAAGCGCCGGCACCGATATGGCGGTCGTCTATAATTCCGGCTACTTCCGCATCAATGGGCACAGCTCCATTATCGGCAACCTGCCGGTGGGCGATGCCAACCGCATCGTATATGAGATGGGACGCGACCTGATCCTGCCCGTGGTACATCACATGCCGGTAGCGGCGGGCGTGTTCGGTGTGGACCCGACCCGCGATATGGATAAGTTCTTGGACGATTTGGCGGAGATCGGTTTTTCCGGCGTCATCAATTACCCCACGGTGGGCAAGTTCAGCGGCAAGTTCCGTGAGGAGATCGAAAGCGTCGGGCTGGGGTACGAGCGGGAAGCCGCCATGCTGCGTCTGGCGCACGAAAAAGGCTTTTTGACCATCGGCTATGTCTATACCGAGGAGGACGCGCGTGCGATGGCGGCAGCGGGAGCCGATATTCTGGCGGCGCACGCGGGGCTTACCTCCGGCGGCGATATCGGCGCGGGCTGCGCCTGCACCCTTGAGGAAGCCATCGAAAAGGTGCAGAAGGTGCTCTCTGCCGGTCTGAAGGTCAATCCGGAGATTATTCCCCTGTGCCATGGCGGCGCTATCGAAAGCGCGGCAGACTTTGCCCGTGTATTCCGTGAGACCTGCGCCGTAGGCTTCATCGGCGCCTCCAGCATGGAGCGTATCCCCGTGGAGCGGGCGATCCGTCAGACCGTACAGGAATTCAAGAGCGTGCAGAAATAAAAAATCTTCTCCTTCCATACTTTCACCCCCACAGGCATAATTACCTGCGGGGGTGAGCTTTTTGGGGTATTACGCTTTGTTCTCCTTCCCGCTCCATTCGGTAACGGTCAGCTGCCACATGGCGGTACGTGCCAGTGCCTGCGGCGGGCAGTCGGGCGCGTCAGGGAAATAGCGCCCGCTTAAAATGTGCATGGCGCGGGGCTTTTCCTCCTCAGTCAGCTGCCGAATGGTGGCTTTCCCCATCAGGCAACGGTAGCGGGTGGTCATGCCGTTGGGCTGCAGCTCGGTGCGGTGGTCACAGTCCATCTGGAACGAGCAGACGCCATTCTGCCGCATCAGCTCGGCTTTTCTGCCCTCTGCTGCCCCATGCAGGTAAAAGAGAAGCTGTCCGCCCTGTTCCTCCCAGCCAAAGTTCATCGGCACAATGTAGGGATAGTCCCCGTCTGCCAGCCCCAGCCGCAGCACATCGCACGCCGCCACGATCTCTTTTATCGCCGCCCGGTCGGTCACCAGGCGGTCTTTCCGCCGCATTTCCCGCATAGAATATGCCTCCCTTTGCATTTTCTCCATTATACCAGCTTTGGCAGCGGGAGACAAATCCTTTGCCGCCCAAAATGAATGGGATTTCGCTTTCCCTTTGGGGGAGAATATGGTATAATATAATATCCTGTAAAAAATCCTGTAAAAAAATCCGACTGAAGCGGCTTGTTACTTGTCTTATCCAAAACTCCCCCAAGGAGGTCACCCCATGAAAGTCCTTGCCTTTGATGCCAACAGCATTGTGAACCGCGCCTTTTACGGCGTGCGGCTGCTCTCCACCCGCGAGGGCGTCTATACCAATGCCGTCTATGGCTTTTTCAATATCATTTACAAGCTCATCGAGGAGCAGAAGCCGGATGCCGTCGCCTTCGCCTTCGATCTGCACGCTCCCACCTTCCGTCACAAAATGTACGAGCAGTACAAGGGCACCCGTAAGGGAATGCCGGAGGAGCTTCGTCAGCAGATGCCGCTGGTCAAGGAGATGCTGCGGCTTTTGGGCTACCCCATTCTGGAAGTGGAGGGCTACGAGGCAGATGACATTCTTGGCAGTCTGGCACGGCAGGGGGAGCAGAACGGCGATACCGTCCTCATCTGCACCGGCGATCGGGATTCGCTCCAGCTTATCACCGATAAGGTCAGTGTCATCTTGGCAAAGACCGCCCCGCAGGGCGCCGTCTACGAGATGATGGACCCCGCCGCGATCCATGAAAAATACGGCGTGGAGCCGAAAGCACTCATCGAGGTCAAGGCGCTGATGGGCGATACCTCCGATAACATTCCCGGCGTTGCCGGCATCGGGGAAAAGGGCGCCCTTGCCCTTATTCAAAAATACCACACCATCGAATATATCTATGCCCATCTGGAGGAGCTGGAGCTGACCCCCTCCCTGCGCAAAAAGCTGACCGAGGGGCGGGAAAGCGCTGCCCTCAGCCGCGAGCTGGGCACCATCTGCTGCGAGGTGCCGGTGCCGGCATGGAGCGAGCTGAAGCCCCAGCCCCGTCAGGAGGACGCCTTGTACGCGTTCCTTTCCCGCCTGGAGCTGAACCGGCTCATCACCCGTTTGGGGCTTACTGCGCCGGAAACGCTGCCGGAGGAACCGCAGCCGCAGGAGGATACCCCTGTCCTTTGTTTCGCCCCGCTGACTGAGGAAACCGACCTTTCCGGTTGGACAGCGGACGCGCCGCTGGTACTTTCCGCCCACTGGGGCGAGGACGGCGCCCCCGCCGCCCTGTGCCTGCTGTGCGGGGAGACCCTTGTGGGCTGCGAAGAACCCTCCGCCGCCCTGTGGCAGAAAATATTTACCCTCCCCAATCCCAAAATCGCCGCCGATGCCAAGCCCTATTACAAGGCGGCGCTCAAAGCGGGGCTCGATTTCGCAGATCTGTGGTTGGATACCGGTTTGGCGGGCTACCTGCTCAATCCCAACGCCAGCGATTATGCCGTGGAGCGCCAGCTGGCGCAGCACGGGCTTTCTCTCCCCGCGGCGGAAGCGCCGGAGGAGCTGCTGCCCTTGGCGCGGGAGTGCATGGGGCTGTGTCAGCTTTCCCCACTGCTGGAGCGGGAGCTGGAAGCGAACGGTCAGCAAAAGCTGCTGCGGGAGGTGGAGCAGCCGCTCTGCGAGGTGCTTGCCTCGATGGAACTGACCGGCTTCCGCATCGACCGCGAGGGGCTGCGGGAATTCGGTGTCTATCTGGACGGACTGACCGCCGCGCTGGAGCAGGAGATCTACACCCTTGCGGGCGGCGAGTTCAATATCAATTCCCCCCGTCAGCTCGGCGAAGTGCTGTTCGGCAAGCTGGAGCTGCCTGCCAAGAAAAAGACCAAAAGCGGCTATTCCACCAATGCCGAGGTGCTGGAGGAACTGATCCCCTACCACCCCATCGTCAGCAAGATCCTGGAATACCGTAAGTATAAAAAACTCTCCTCCACCTACGTGGAGGGACTGAAGGATACCATCGGGGCAGACAGCCGGATCCGTTCGGTGTTCCGTCAGACCGATACCCGAACCGGACGCATCAGCAGCGCCGAGCCGAACATGCAGAACATTCCCATTCGCACCGAGCCGGGCAGCCGCATGAGGGATTTCTTTGAGGCGGAGGAGGGCAATCTGCTGGTCGATGCCGACTATTCGCAAATTGAGCTGCGGGTGCTGGCGGCACTGGCAAACGATACCGCAATGATCGAAGCATTCCGCGAGGGCGTGGATATCCACACCCGCACCGCAGCGCAGGTATTTGATCTGCCGGAGGCATTTGTAACGCCGCAGATGCGCTCCCGCGCCAAGGCGGTCAATTTCGGCATCGTGTACGGCATTGGCGCATTTTCCCTCTCTCGGGATATCGGAGTCTCGATACAGGAGGCCGATACCTATATCAAGAACTACAAAAAGACCTACAGCGGCATTGCCGCCTATTTGGAGCACGCGATTGAGGAGGCAAAGGAAAAGGGCTATGCACAAACGCTGTTCGGACGCCGCCGCCCGCTGCCGGAGCTGCGTGCCTCCAATCGGGTACAGCGCGCCTTCGGTGAGCGGGTGGCAATGAACACCCCGATTCAAGGGACCGCTGCCGACATCATTAAAATTGCAATGGTGCGGGTGTACCGCCGTCTGCGCAGGGAAGTCCCTGCTGCCCGCCTTATCCTGCAGGTGCATGATGAGCTGATTGTGGAGACCCCACAGGAAACCGCCGATGCGGTGCGGGAGCTGGTGCGGCAGGAGATGGAAGCCGCTGCTTCCCTTTCCGTCCCGCTGCTGGTAGACGCCAAGGTGGGCAGGACATGGGGCGAAGCCCACTGATTTTGTTCGGATTTTGGGGGGGTAGTGGCGGGGCGGCGCAGCCGCCCAAGCCGCAGGCTTGGGCGTCGCCCCCCCGCAGGGGGGCGACAGGCGCGCGGAGCGCGCCGGCTGCGCCGTCCGCCCCTGCCCCGCACCGAATCTGCCAAAAGGAGCTGATTTCATGAACTGCACCGTCCGTCCCGCTGCGGCGGGGGATCTGCCTGCCCTTGCTGCTTTGGAGCGGGAATGCTTTTCCCACCCGTGGAGCGAAAACAGCCTTGCCGAAACGCTGCAAAACGGACGCTCGATCTTCCTTTTGGCAGAGCGGGAAGGGGAGCCGTTGGGCTACCTTGGTATGGAATATGTGCTGGACGAGGGCAGCATCACCAATGTGGCGGTCTTTGCTGCCTATCGCCGGCAGGGAATCGCCGATGCCCTGATAAAGGAGCTGCTGTACCGCGCAGCAGCGCTGGAGTTTTCCACCGTGACGCTGGAGGTTCGGGAAACCAATGCCCCTGCCATCGCTCTTTACCAAAAACATGATTTTGTACCGGTGGGACGGCGCAAAAACTACTATACCTCGCCCCCGGAAGATGCTATACTAATGACGCATACTTGTTTTATTACCACTTCACCTGCTATTAAATAAAATAAAGAAAAGGAGTGTATCACCATGAAAAAGAATCCGATTCATTTTTACTGGGGACGCAAAAACGGACTGGTTGTTACCCGCGAGGACGCCGAGGGCAAGCACCCGGAGGTCGTCTACGTCAGCAACGCCCTTTCGCTGGATAAGCTGAAGAAAGCCGGTGTGATCCTGCTGGCAGGGCTGTTCCTGTTCTGGCGCATCAGCCGACTGGTACGCCGTATCGCCCGCCGCCACAAGAAAGAGGACTAAACCGGAGACTGTATGAAAATTCTCAGTATCGAATCCAGCTGCGATGAGACTGCCGCCGCAGTCATCGAGAACGGACGGCAGATCTGTTCCTCCGTCATTCACACGCAGGTGGAGGAGCATAAGCTTTACGGTGGGGTTGTGCCGGAGATTGCCTCCCGCCGTCATATCGAATCCATCTGCGGTGTGACCGCCGAAGCGCTGGAACAGGCGGGTATGACCGCCCGCACGGTGGACGCCGTTGCCGTCACCGCAGCGCCGGGCTTGATCGGCGCCGTGCTGGTGGGGGTCAACTTTGCCAAGGGGCTGGCGCTTTCCGCCGCAAAGCCGCTGATCCCGGTTCACCATATCCGCGGTCATGTGGCAGCCAATTACCTTGCCCACCCCGGTCTGGAGCCACCCTTCTTGGCGCTCATCGTCAGCGGCGGGCACAGCCACATCGTGCTGGTGCGGGATTACTGCGACTACACCATTTTGGGGCGCACGACCGATGACGCTGCAGGAGAGGCATTTGATAAGGCAGCCCGCTGCGTCGGGCTGCCATACCCCGGCGGGGTGGCATTGGACGCGATCTCTCACGAGGGCGATCCGCACGCCTACCAGCTGCCTACCCCGCACGCCGAGGGCGAATTTAATTTCTCCTTTTCGGGGCTGAAAACGGCGGTCATCAATCTGGCGCACAATGCCGAGCAAAAGGGACAGCCTCTGGTTCCCGCCGATCTTGCCGCCAGCTTCTGCTGCCATGTCAGCGAGATCCTGTGGCAAAAGACCGCCGCTGCCGCCGAGCGCTTCGGCTGCAAAAAGATCGTGCTGGCAGGCGGTGTTTCCGCCAATAGCTGGCTGCGGGAGCGTGCGGAGAGAGGTTGTGGAGAAAGGGGCTGGCAGCTTTATATGCCGCCGCTTTCCCTTACCGGCGATAATGCTGCGATGATCGGGGCGCAGGCGTATTATGAATACATGGCGGGGCATACCGCATCGCTTTCTTTGAATGGGCTGCCCACCATGGAAATCACAGAGCAATTTTGACGCAAGACCCGACTGCTCTGACGTTCTCATGCGGCGTTGACAAAAATTTAACAAATTTTTAGGTAGCATTTCCCGCAGCGATAGGGTATAATAGGGACATAAAAAAGACCGGAGCTTCTCCGGCAATATAGAAGGGAGATTGTAAAATGGCACTTACTTCCAACAAACATGTTCTCAAGTGGGTAGATGAGATGGTGGCACTCACCAAGCCTGCAAAGGTCGTTTGGATCGACGGCAGCAACGAACAGCTTGAGGCGCTGCGCGCCGAGGCTTGCTCCACCGGCGAGATGATCAAATTAAATGAGGAAAAGCTGCCCGGCTGCTATCTGCACCGCTCCGCAGTCAATGATGTAGCGCGTGTGGAGGGTCGTACCTTTATCTGCACCCGCAAACAGGAAGATGCCGGCCCCACCAACAACTGGATGGACCCCAAGGAGGCATACGAAAAGCTGGGTAAGCTGTTCGACGGCGCCATGGCGGGACGCACCATGTATGTGATTCCCTACTGCATGGCGCATGTCGGTTCCCCCTTTGCCAAGGTGGGCATCGAGCTGACTGACTCCATCTATGTCGTTCTCAGCATGGCTATTATGACCCGCATCGGTCAGAAGGTGATGGATTTCCTCGGCGACAGCGAGGACTTTGTAAAGGGTCTGCACAGCAAGAAGGACCTCTGCGAGGAGGAACGCTACATCGTCCACTTCCCGGAGGATAACACCATCTGGAGCATCAATTCCGGCTACGGCGGCAATGTTCTGCTGGGCAAGAAGTGCTTTGCCCTGCGCATTGCCTCCTTCCAGGCAAAGACCGAGGGCTGGATGGCAGAGCATATGCTCATTCTGGGCATCGAGAATCCCGAGGGGGAGACCAAATATATCACCGCTGCGTTCCCCTCTGCCTGCGGTAAGACCAATCTTGCCATGCTTATTCCGCCTAAGAAGTATGCCGAGCAGGGCTACAAGGCCTGGTGTGTCGGTGATGATATTGCGTGGCTGCGCATCGGTCCCGATGGCCGCCTGTGGGCAGTCAACCCCGAGTACGGCTTCTTTGGCGTAGCGCCCGGCACCAACGAAAAGAGCAACCCCAATGCCCTTGCCACCACTCGCAAGAATACCATCTTCACCAATGTCGTGCAAAATCTGGACGACAATACTGTTTGGTGGGAGAAGCTGGATAAGAACCCGCCCAAGCATGCTCTCAACTGGAAGGGCGAGCCTTGGGACGGCAGCGACGGCACCCCCGGCGCACACCCCAACAGCCGCTTTACTGCCCCCAGCCTCAACTGCCCCTGCCTCTCTCCCGAATATGAGAACCCCAACGGCGTTCCGATCTCTGCGATCGTATTCGGCGGTCGCCGTGCCAAGACCGCTCCGCTGGTCTATCAGTCCCGCGATTGGGCACACGGTGTCTTTGTAGGCTCCGTTCTTGCCAGCGAGACCACCGCAGCCGCTACCGGCGCTGTCGGCGTTGTTCGCCGCGATCCGATGGCTATGCGTCCCTTCATCGGCTACCATGTCGGTGATTATTTCGCTCACTGGCTGGAGATGGGCGAAAAGCTGGGTGAAAAGGCACCCAAGATCTTCCACGTCAACTGGTTCCGCACCGATGACGAGGGCAACTTCCTGTGGCCCGGCTTCGGCGATAATATGCGCGTGCTGCTGTGGATCCTTGACCGCTGTGAGGGGAAGGTCAGCGCCCGTGAATCCGAAATCGGCTATCTGCCCTATGTCAAGGATATCGACATCGAGGGTCTGGAGAACGACGGCAAGGAGTTCACCCACATGATGCTTGATGAGCTGCTTACGGTGGACAAGGAGCTGTGGCGCGAGGACGCCGAGAATATCGAGAGCTTCTATGCCTCCATTGGCGACCGCCTGCCCGCCAAGCTGCGTGAGGAGCTGGAGACCCTGAAGAAGAACCTTCAGTAAGCACTCCCGCAGAAACCGAGTAAAATAGAGCAAGGCTCCCTCAATCCATACGATGGGGGAGCCTTTTTCTCAAATTCGCCCCGAAGACCGGAGGACACCATGGAAAGCATTTTTGAAAACACGACAACCCTTAACCGCCAGAACCTGACCGAAATGGCGCGTGCTTCCGCCCCGAAATGGAGCATTCTGGTGGGACTGGTGCCGGCAGCGCTTGCAGCCGCAGCCGCCGTTTGGGAACTGCTCCGGCACGGGATCGGGTTGGGAGCAGGATTATTGCTGCTGGCGGCATTTGCACTGGTGATGACCACCTACGGCGCACCAGCGCGGGTGGCGCTGCGGATTGCCAAACGAAACTATAAGCTGTATGGCAGCGATGTTACCGTCGAGCTGTGCTTTTATGAGGACAGGGTAACGGTACACAACCGTCAGGAGGGCGTTACGGAGAACCTAAAGTACGGGCAGATCCAGGCAGTCCGCCAAAGCCCCCGCCTTTACCTGCTGGAGCTGACCGGCAAGGCGGCGCTGATGCTGGAGAAGACCGCCTTTTCCGCCGGCCGCCCGGAGGACTTCCTGCCCTTTATGCGGGGGAAGTGTCCGGGGAGGGTGGGGGCGTAGGAGACCGGCCAACAGACACCGACTGTTATTATATCTGTGACACCTATAAGGGGGGAGCCGAAAGGCTTCCTCCTTTTTGCATGGATGGAGGGGAAGATATTGAGATGTAGAATTAAATGGAAACAATAATGACACTAACTTAACTGATTATGTCGGAAGGAGTGATTCGGCTTCACTTTCCGGGGGGAAGTGCTATCATGTAATTATTGGGATACTGGAGCAGTATCTTGACGGATAGAGGTTCTTTCCCCAAAACAAAATGAGGAGGCAAAATGATGAAATTTGCAAGGAAGCTATGCAGCCTGCTGCTGGCGATTATGATGGTGATGACGGCTTGTCCGGTGACGGCGGCCGCCGCTACCCCGGAGGTGCAACAAACAACCTACACCGTTACCTACCATGCTAATGGCGGCAGCGGGGCACCTTCGGCGCAGACCAAGACCAAGGATGTATCCTTGATTTTGAGCACGACGAGACCTACCTGCGAGGGATATACTTTCATCGGTTGGTCGACCAGCTATATTACCACCACAGCACAGTACCAGCCGGGCGATTCTTATGAAGGGAATGCTGACATTACGTTATATGCTATTTGGCGGTCGAACCCGTTTACGGTAACATATGACGCAGGTGGTGGTGAAAATGCACCTGAACAACAGTGTAGTGCAGATGGAAGCGACATTATAGTAACAGACAAAGTACCGACCCGCGTGAATGGTAAATTTTTGTATTGGCATCAAGTGTCCCCTTATGAAGATAATTACCGTGCAGGGGATACCATCCGTGGAGGAGGCGACCATAAGCTTGAGGCAGTATGGGCATTAGATGAAAGCTTGCATGTAAAGATTTGGGCAAATAGTGGTCAGTTTGCACCTCCAGGCCAGACGATTAGAACGCCCGTCTTGATTACGAAGCTGACAAATCCTATAATAGATATTGAGAAAAGTTTGGGCAATTTTCACATTAATTATATCGATTCAGATGGCAAATTGTTAAAAGAGACAGTTTTTCTTGAAACAGCTGATGGACATTTTCAAAAGAGCGATGTATTTGAGGAAACGGATGAAGGCATAATAATCGGATGGGTAGAACACGTTATACCGAGAGATGCAGAGATTGTAAGCGAGTATCGTATTGATTTCGCCTTTTGGAAATTATGGGTTTATGACCAATTTGGCAAGTTGGAGGTTATTACAAATGGTAAGAATGCTGCAACAGGAGGGATAACACAATCTAATCTCGATCCGCTTTATGCAATTTATGCAAACACGGATTTCACTTACAGAATAACCTACGAGGGCCTTACTCGTCAATTAAAGACCCGTGGTAAGGATTTAAAACTTCGGGAGGATATTCCAACAAAAGACGGGTATATATTTCAAGGATGGACAACAGAACAGTATTCAAAGAATGTGCAGTATATGCCTGGAGATATGTTTAGTATTGATGCAAATACAAGGCTTTATCCTGTGTGGAAAACAAGGCCAGAGGGTGTTTCTGTTGTTACTTATAATGCCAACAATGGCAGTCAGACACCCCCACAACAGTTTAAAATAAAAGGGGAGAAGCTGACCTTAACTAGTGAAATCCCTGTAAGAGAAGGATATAGATTTGTTGGCTGGGCAACCGGAAGACAAGCGACCGATGCGCAGTTTTTTCCGGGAGATATTTATACAAAGGATGAAGATATTACTCTTTATGCGTTGTGGGAAGCAGCACCTGTTACCTATACAGTTACTTACAATGCTAATGGAGGCGAAAATCCACCAAAAGATCAAACTAAGCTGAAAGATTTTATACTGACAATAAGTAAGGAGAGTCCTACCCGCGCGGGGTACAACTTCCTTGGCTGGGCGACCAGTTCTTCTGCTGCGTCGGCGCAGTACCAACCGGGCAGCACCTATACGGCCAATGCCAACATTACACTGTATGCGGTGTGGGAAGAACTGAACACAATAGCAATCAATGCAGCTAACTTCCCGGACGCCAATTTCCGCGCTGTTGTTTCCACCTTTGATAAAAACGGGGATGGGAAACTGAATGAGTCGGAGATTACGGCGGTGACCGAGATTGATTGCAGCGGGAAAAACATCTCCAGCCTAAAGGGAATTGAATGCTTTACGGCCCTGACTTCACTGCAGTGTTATGGTAACCAACTTACTGCTCTTGATGTCAGCAGGAATACAGCATTGACAGAGTTGTGCTGTGAAAGCAACCAACTCACTACCCTTGATGTTAGTAAGAATACGGCACTTAAAAATCTGCGCTGCTCCACTAACCAACTGATCACCCTTGATGTCAGCAAGAATACAGCATTGACAGAATTGAGCTGTGCCAACAACCAACTCACCGTTCTCATCGGCAGCAAAAATACAGCACTAAGCTTCTTATGCTGTTCCGATAACCAACTTGCCACACTCGATGTTGGAAATTATTCGGCATTGAGAACGCTGTGGTGTCAACGTAACCAGTTTACGGCCCTTGATGTCAGTGAGAATACGCTGCTGGAAGAGCTGGAGTGTGGGGATAATCGGCTTACTGCCCTTGATGTCAGTAAGAACATGGAATTGATAGAGTTGGAGTGCCGCACTAACCAACTCACTACCCTTGATGTCAGTAAGAATACGGCACTGACGTACTTGCATTGTGAGAGCAACCAGCTCACTAGCCTTGATGTCAGTAAGAATACGGCGCTTACAAACTTTGGCTGCGAAAAGAACAGCTACGATATTACCCTTAATGCAAACCGGAGCTATGACCTTTCAAAACTGCCGGGGAGCTTTGATGTTAGCAAGGCAAAAGCCTGGAATGGCTGTACGATTCAAGGAAGCATAATAAAGGTTAATGCAGGCGTTAATGAAGTAAGCTATACCTACGACTGCGGGAACGGGAAGACATTACCTGTGACCCTTAATGTGGTGGGTGTAGAGGCGCCGCCTGTCACCTACACCGTTACCTATAGATCCAACACCGGCGATGTAGGTGTATGCACCAACATTCCGGATACAAAAGAGTATAGTTTGGATAGCATCGTTACGATTCCTGAAAAGATTCCGACCCGGCCGAATGGGAAATTTATGTATTGGCAGGAGGCTAATACAAATAAGCTTTACCAGCCAGGTGATACTGTTACCATAAAAGGTAATATGGAACTGGTTGCTATTTGGGCGCTGGATTGGTCCCATGAGAAAAACGGCCTGTTCGTGGGGATAGATTGTGTAAGTGTTACACCGGGAGAGACAGTAGATATTCCTGTTTTTATCAATTACGAAAGTCGGGCAGTTCTTTCCTTGGAGGGTGAGTACTCCAGTTTTGAATATGAAACAGAAACAGGAGGACCGCTTCCAAAGTTTGTAAGGTACATTCCCAAGGAAAAGCCGGAGAAGACAATGCCCGGCTGCTATGTGATCGGTATAGCTAGATATGATATCCCAAAGGATCTTAATTTGGCAGGAAAGTATTATTTCCATTTAGATAATATTAGTGACCTGACCATTCTTGATGAAAACGGACCGCTTGTTGTCATTCGTAATAACGTTTATCCCGCAAGCGGGGAACAAGCCAAGGCACGCAACGGGTGGACGCTTAACACACCGGAAGCAACAACTTTTACCGTTCGCTTCAACGCTAACGGCGGCTACGGCAGCATGGCTGCGGTCAGCAATATTTCCGGCCCGTACACGCTGCCTTCCTGTGCTTTTGAAGCCCCTTCCGGAAAGCAATTTAAGGGCTGGGCGGTCTCTCCCAATGGGAACGTGATTACAGGTAACAGTTACAATATTACCGTAGATACCACTTTCTATGCCGTATGGGAGCAGCAAGAAGTGACCGGTTGCTGCCTTGAGGTAGGCAAGACGGTAGCTACCCACGGGAAAGA
>CAKSYU010000001.1 GCA_934524965.1 uncultured Angelakisella sp. | reverse complement strand
GTCGCTCCCCAAGGAATTGTCGCTGTTTCCGCCACCGGCGGCGCTCCAATTCCTTGCCCCTCAAAGGAGGGGAACTAAGCCGCAGGTGGGCTAATACTTTGCAGTCAGTCGCCCCCCTATGCCGCAAGTATTTGCTGCTGTTTTTAGCTTCTGCCTGCCGCCAGTCCGCACCCCACCCCCAACCCCCTCCCCTAAAGGGCGAGGGGGCTTTTTGCGCACAAAACCTCCCACCATTTCCCAAACCCGTAAAATTTTTATGAAACTTTGTGCGAATTCAACACTTTCACTGCAAATTTCCCCGTTTTCGTCCGTATTAGTGAGAGGACTTCTCATCGTTGACGATAAATAGAAAAATGCGACCGTCCCCGACAAGATACCGAGGGTCAGCCGCTAACCCAAGCCCCATCGAGAAATTGGGGGCTTGCTAAACTGCACCTTGAAAACAGAATAAGACTCTCTTTCTCTTGTGCGCGTGTCCGCGCGCGCAGGAGTTTTCCATTTTGGACAGAAAGCACAAAATGCCGCAGGCTTTTTTGGAAAAGTGCTTGAAACGGGGCACACTATCGTGTAGAATGGGGAAGTCCCAAAGTATTCGGCAAGTATTGCCGATATTCTGCCGCCGCAAGGCGGCGAAAAACCGAATTATGGAGGAAAGACGCATGAGAACGCTGTTCACGTCCGAGTCGGTGACCGAAGGTCATCCCGACAAAATCTGCGATCAAATCTCCGATGGTGTACTGGACGCCCTGCTCGCTGTTGATCCCTATTCCCGCTGCGCCTGCGAGACCACCGCAGAGCCCGGCGCTGTACACATCATGGGGGAGATAACGACCTCGGCAAAAGTAGATTACATCGAGATTGCTCGTAAAGTCATTCGGGAGATTGGCTACACCAAGCCCGAGTATGGCTTTGATGCTGATACCTGTGAGATCAGCTGCTC
The DNA here is from genome assembly GCA_934524965.1 of uncultured Angelakisella sp. Classification (GTDB taxonomy): domain Bacteria; phylum Bacillota; class Clostridia; order Oscillospirales; family Ruminococcaceae; genus Angelakisella. The sequence continues at coordinate 147,240 of CAKSYU010000001.1, read as the reverse complement.
GCTGCACACCCAGTCGGCGGATATCGCCCAGGGGGTAGACCTGGCGCTGGAGGCCAAGGAAGCCACCGATACCGATGGTTTGGGCGCCGGAGATCAGGGCATGATGTTCGGCTTTGCCTGTGATGAAACGCCGGAGCTGATGCCCCTGCCCATCACACTGGCTCACCGCATCACCCGCCGGCTTGCCGCTGTCCGCAAAAGCGGGGAGATCGGCTACCTTCGTCCCGACGGCAAGGCACAGGTTACGGTAGAATATGAAAACGGCAAGCCCGTCCGCATCAACACAGTGGTGCTTTCCACCCAGCACGATGAGGACGCCGACCCCTTAACGCTCCGTCAGGATATGATCGAGCGGGTCATCAAGCCCTGTATCCCCGCCGAAATGCTGGACGATGAGACCAAGTATTACATCAATCCCACCGGTCGCTTTGTACTGGGCGGCCCCGCTGCGGATACCGGTTTGACCGGCCGCAAGATCATAGTGGATACCTACGGCGGCTATGCCCGTCACGGCGGCGGCGCCTTCAGCGGCAAGGACGCCACCAAGGTGGACCGCTCTGCGGCGTATATGGCAAGAAATATTGCCAAGACCATCGTGGAGGCGGGCGCTGCCCACCGCTGCGAGATCCAGCTCAGCTATGCCATCGGTGTGGCGCGCCCCGTTTCCATCTATGTAGAGACCGCCGGCACCAACACCATTCCCGAAGCGGACATTTTCCATTGGATCGAGCGCAATTACGATCTCCGCCCGGCGGGCATCATCGAAAAACTGGGGCTGCATGCGCCCATCTTCGGCAAGACGGCGGCATACGGTCACTTCGGTCGTGACGACACCGAATTCAGCTGGGAAAAGAGCGACCCCAAGGCGCTTGCCGAGCTGAAAGCGATGGTTGCCGAAGCGAAGCTGAACTAAGCCAAAACAGAACAAAACAAAGGGAGCCTTTCCGCTGAGGGATAGGCTCCTTTTTTGCGTTTTGCGGTGGTAAGGGGCGCGGCGGCGCAGCGGCGAGGGCTGCCCGTCAGGGTCAGCCCGAGGGAAAGCGGAGCCGGCGCGCCCCGAATGGGGTATCGTTACAGCTCCGCCCGAAAGCGCTCCAGCCCTGTCCGCAGCAGCTCGGCGGCGGTGTCGCCCTCGCCGGCGGCGACCAGCTCGGTGAACCGCGAAAGGGTCTGCAGACTGCGGGCGATGCCCTCCATCTCCACATAGTCCGACCAGAATTCCAGATTGACTTTGGCAAAGGCATTGAACAGCAGCGGGGTGATGGTATTGCCGCTGAGGAAGGTGACGCCCCGATGGTAGCGCAGCAACGCTTCCGCCAAGGGGACGGTGCCGCCCAGCGAGGCTTCCTCCGCCTTTTGCTGCAAAGCCCGCAGGGCAGCGATATCGCCGGCGGTGTGGTGCGCCGCCAGCTGCCGCAGGGCAGGGGCTTCCAGGTAGTAGCGCAGGTCAAGGATACTGGAGGCGGTCTTTTTATCGGGTAGACCGCCGTGGTAGCCCATAATCGCCATCAGCGTTTCCAGGCTGCCGGTCTGGGCGTAATCCGCTACCGTGACTCCCTTGCGTGCCTCGATGTGCAGAAAGCCCAGCCGGTGCAGCTCCCGCAGTCCCTCGTGCACCACCGTCTTGCTGATCTTCATTTCATCGGCAAGCTCCCGCTCGGTGGGCAGGCGGTCGCCGGGGCACAGCTCGCCGGAAAGAATCAGCCCCTCCAGCTGCTGGATAAAAAGCTCCCGCAGCGAGGGAGCGGAGATCTCTTGAAACGGCATGGAAAAACCCTCCTTGCTTCTTGGTCAGACCAGAACCATAAATAATTTTAGCATAGCTTTAGGGGAATGGTCAATAGCATTTCATGCATGGAACTGGTAGAATATAATCATGCTGGGCGAAAAGGTGCCCGTTTCCCCCAAAAGCGGCACGCCGCAGAGAAAAGGAGATCAAGTATGAGCGACATCAACGGTAGTAAGCCGACCAATTTCCCCTTGGACGAAAGCAAACTGTCCTTTCAGATCCCCCGTGATGAGCACCCTCGCGAAAACCTGTTAAAACTGGGCAGCATGATCACCAACCGCATCGGGCTGAAGGCGACGGCAGATGACCCTGAATACTGGGGGCTTGCCAGCGTGATGACCGATGAAATGGTGGAGGTCGCGCTGAAGATGGGCGTCCGCAAGCCCAAGACCACCGAGCAGCTGATGAAGCTGACCAAAATGGAGCGGGAGCCGCTGGAAAAGCTGCTGACCGAAATGGCGTGGACAGGTATTATTGAGTATAACTGGGAAAACCTTGACGGCAAGAACCCGAACCACGAAAAGCGCTGGATCCTGCCGTTGTTCGTGCCCGGCAGCGCCGAGTTCCTGAATATGCGGCACAGTCAGATAGAGGAACACCCTGAGGTCACGGCGTTCTTTGAGCGCATGACCTTCCTGCCGCTGGAAAAGATCACCCCCATGGTGCCCCCCGGCGGCTCCGGCATCGGTATGCATGTCATTCCGGTGGAAAAAGCGATCGAAAGCGAAAACGAAGCCATCGGGCTGGAGAAGATCAGCTACTGGCTGGAGAAATACGAGGGCAAATATGCCAAGAGTATGTGCTCCTGCCGCGCCAGCCGCCAAAAGCTGGGCGAGGGCTGCGGCGACGACCCAGAAAGCTGGTGCATCGCCGTGGGCGATATGGCGGACTATGTGGTGGAGACGCAGCGGGGCGAGTACATCACCAAGGAGGAGGCGCTGGAGATCTTCCGCCGTGCGGAGGAAAACGGCTTCGTCCACCAGATCACCAATATCGACGGCGAGCAAAAGATTTTCGGCATCTGCAACTGCAATGTGAATATCTGCAACGCCCTGCGCACCAGCCAGCTTTTCAATACCCCCAATATGTCCCGCAGCGCCTATGTGGCAAAGGTGGAGACCGAAAACTGCGTGGCGTGCGGACGCTGCGTGGAGGGCTGCCCCGCGGGCGCCGTCAAGCTGGGGCAGAAGCTCTGTACCCAGCTTGGCCCCATCACCTATCCCCGACAGGAGCTGCCCGACGACCACGAGTGGGGTCCCGAAAAATGGGCAGTGGATTACCGTGATAAGAACCGTGTGAACTGCTACGAGACCGGCACTGCCCCCTGCAAGACCGCCTGCCCCGCCCACATTGCCGTGCAGGGCTACCTGAAGCTGGCAGCGCAGGGCAAGTACCGCGAGGCTTTGCAGCTCATCAAGCGGGATAACCCGTTCCCCGCAGTCTGCGGACGCATCTGCAACCGCCGGTGCGAGGACGCCTGTACCCGCGGCACCGTCGATCAGGCGGTCGCTATCGATGAGGTGAAGCGCTTTATTGCCGAGCAGGATCTGCACGCCGAGACCCGCTTTGTCCCCGAAAAGGTTATCCCTAAGGTGGACGGCGAGTTTGAGGAGAAGATCGCCGTTATCGGCGGCGGTCCCGCCGGACTTTCCTGCGCCTACTATCTGGCGGAAAAGGGCTACCGCCCCACCGTCTTTGAGAAAGAGAACCGAATGGGCGGCATGCTGATGCACGGCATTCCGGAGTTCCGTTTGGAGAAGGATATCATCGAGGCGGAAATAGAGGTGCTGCGCGCTTTGGGCGTTGAGCTTCGCTGCGGCGTGGAGGTCGGTAAAGATGTGACAATCGCCGAGCTGCGCGAGCAGGGCTACAAGGGCTTTTATGTTGCGGTGGGTCTGCAAAGCGGCGGCAAGCTGGGCGTGCCCGGCGAGGACGCCGAGGGCGTCAAGGCGGGCATCGAGCTGATGCGCGAAGTGAATATCGAGGGCAAAAAGTCCCTTTCCGGTCGTGTGGTCGTCATCGGCGGCGGCAACATCGGCGCCGATGTTGCAAGAACCGCCCTGCGCTGCGGCGCCGAGAAGGTATCACTTTACTGTTTGGAGGACTATGACGCCATGCCGATGGGCGCGGAGGACCGCACCGAGTGCGAGGAGGACGGCATAGAGATCCATGCCGGCTGGGGTCAGACTGAGATCCTTTCCGAAAACGGAAAATGCAGCGGAATCCGCTTCCGCAAGTGCCTTTCCGTCCGTAATGCAGAGGGTCGCTTTGCCCCGACCTTTGATGACGCCGTGGCCGAGGAGGTTCCCTGCGAGATGGTGCTGTACTGCATCGGGCAGAAGGTGGACTGGCAGAACCTGCTGACCGGTACCGCCGTGGAGCTGAACCCCAACGGCACCGCCAAGGCGGATCCCGTGACCTATCAGACCGCCGAGCCGGATATCTTTGTGGGCGGCGACGCCTACACCGGACAGAAGTTCGCCATTGATGCCATTGCCGCCGGCAAGCAGGGCGCGGTCTCGCTGCACCGCTGGGTACAGCACGCCACCCTGACAATCGGACGGGATAAGCGGGAATTCATAGAGCTGAACAAGAATGACCTGCTGCTGGACGAGGCAAGCTATGATAATACCCCCCGTCAGCGCATCGGCTACAACGAGGCGCTGCGCAAGACCTTCCGTGATGGGCGCGTTGCCTTTACCGAGGAGCAGGTGAAAGCCGAAACAGCACGCTGCCTTGGCTGCGGTGCCAGCGTGGTAGACCCCAACAAGTGCATTGGCTGCGGCATCTGCACCACCCGCTGCGCCTTTGATGCCATTCACCTGCACCGTGACCTGCCGGAGTGCAGCACTATGCGCTCGGCGGAGGATAAGATGAAGGGGATCCTGCCTTACATGATCAAGCGAAAAATACGCATCAGCCGCGCCAAAAAAGCCGAAAAGAGGAACGGATAATGCATGAGCTGGGGATCGTATTCCACACCATACGCACCATAGAAAGCGTGGCTGAGACACAGGGACTTTCCAAGGTGGGCAGCGTGACGCTGGAGCTGGGCGAGGTGAGCGGCGCTATCCCGCAGGAGCTGATAAGCTGCTGGGACTGGGCGGTGAACCGCACGGAACTGATGAAAGGGGCAGCCCTGAAAATAGAGACGCTGCCCGCCGTGACCCACTGTGAGGGCTGCGGGGAGGACTATCCCACCGTCCGTCACGGACGCATTTGCCCGCACTGCAGCAGCGAAAAAACATGGCTGCTGCGGGGCAGCGAGATTAGCATAAAGGAAATAGAGGCGATATAATGGAATTTAAGACGATAGAGCTGAAGGAAAGCATCTTTGCCAACAACGACCGCGAGGCAGACCGCCTGCGGACGGAGCTGAAGGGGGATAAGACCTTCCTGCTGAACCTGATGTCGAGCCCCGGCAGCGGCAAGACCACCACCCTGCTGCGGACGGTGGAGCGGCTGCGGGACGACCTCAGCATCGGCGTGATGGAGGCGGATATCGACAGCGATGTGGACGCCCGCACCATGGCGGGCGCCGGTGTGCGCTCCATTCAGCTGCATACCGGCGGGATGTGCCATCTGGACGCCGGCATGACCGAGCAGGGACTTCGGGAGATCGGGACAAAGGATCTGGACCTTGTGGTGCTGGAGAATGTGGGCAATCTGGTTTGTCCGGCGGAATTTGATACCGGCGCGGTGAAAAACGCCATGATCCTTTCCGTCCCCGAGGGGCACGATAAGCCGCTGAAATACCCGCTGATCTTTACCGTGTGCGACGCCCTTATCATCAACAAGATCGATGTGCTGCCGTATTTCGATTTTGATATGGATAAGGTGACGGAGTATGCCCGCATGCGCAACCCGAAGCTGGAGATCTTCCCCATCTGTGCCCGCACGGGCGAAGGGGTGGACGCCTGGTGTGACTGGCTGCGTCGTCAGGTGCGCGAGTGGCAGGCGTAAACCAAAATATCAGATAAAAACGAAACCCCCCGTCTTGGCTGTGCAGCTAAGGCGGGGGCTTGGTTTTGGATAAAAGCATGATGAACCCCAAATAAGGGAAGAACTAATCTAAAAGTATTCACTTACTACCCCCATAGTTCCCATCCTTTGAGGAGGGGACAGGGGTGGTGGTTCGCCATTCCGTGCTCCAGCACGGCAGGCGATAAAAATGCGTCGCAGACACCCTATAAGCACCGTTTAGCCCACGCTTCGGGACGGCAAAGCCGTTCCGAGCGGGCTAATGGGGTCCCCGCAAGGTCGCAAGACCTTGTGGGGAGAGGAGGGCGTACCGCAGCGGAGAGGGCTGCCCGTAGTGTAACGGAGGGTCTGCCCGATTGAAGCGGAGGTTGCGCCCGACGAGCGTGGGGTCTCGGGGTACCCCCAAGCGTGTTTTGCAATAGGGGACCCCGATGGGTCGCACGACCCGTTGGGGAAAGGAGGAGCGGCGGAGCGTTGGAGGGTTGTCTATTCCATGGGAATAGCGACCCGACATGGAGCGTAGCCCGCGACGACGCGCACGAGCAAAAGGAAGTCCCCGCCGGATAGGCGTACAAACTGAGCCATCTAATAACTTGGCGACGCCGACAGGCGAAAGAAAACTCAGTCAAAAAACTCCCCCGCCCTTTACCGGACGGGGGAAGCGGATTTTTGTTACATGGCAATATTCCGTACATCGGGGTGGCTGTCCATAAAGGCGAGGATCTCCTCGAAGCTGATTTCCCGATTGAACTTGATGGTCAAGCCGTAGTTCACGGTGCCGTCGCCGTTGTGGGTGATGTGGCTGCCGATGACCGAGACCTCCATCTTGCGGAGCTCGGCAAGGAAGGCGTCCCGCAGCTCCGGCGTATCCTTCATGGTGATGTTGATATCACGGGTGGCAAGGGCGTCGTTGCCGATATTGAACTTGTGCATGACGGTCTGCATGAGAATGATGATAACGGTAGTGGCGATGCCGATGGGGTACATACCCGCGCCGATGGCAAGCCCGATGCCGGCGGTCGCCCAGATGCCCGCCGCGGTGGTCAGGCCCTTGAGGGTGCTGCCGTTGCGGTAAATGACGGCAAGACCGATGAAGCTGATGCCGCTGACGACCTGCGCCGCGATGCGTGCCGGATCGGCGCCGCGCGCCCCGAAGAAGAATTCTCCGCCGGCAGTGAGGTCGGCAAAGGCGTATTTGGAAACGATCATGATAAGGGCGGAAGCGCAGCACACCAGACAGTGGGTGCGGATACCGGCTTCCTTCAGCCGCTTGGTGCGCTCAAAGCCGATGGCGCCGCCGCAAAGAGTTGCCACCAGCACACGGATCAAAAACGCGAGCTGATAGCCCCATGGCATCGCCTCGTTCATGCGGGTGATGAGTTCTGTCATAAAAAAGGAGCCTCCTTTGGGGAAAATGTCTCAAATCTAAGATGATATTGTATCACATTATAGTCATTTTTGCAAGTTTTGAGTACCAAATCCGGCGGCGGACGCTCCGCTCCCCCTCGGGTCGCCCTGTCGGGCAACCCTCGTCCGCTTCGCGTCCGCCGCCGGATATCTATTCTATTCTTGAACCTTTGGGTTTTATTCCAGTTCCTCTATCTCCCGCAGCCACAGGGCGGCGGAAGCGTCGCTGGGCATTCGCCAGTCCCCGCGGGGAGAAAGGGTCACGGAGCCGACCTTGGGACCGTCCGGCAGGCAGCTGCGCTTGAACTGCTGCTGGAAGAACCGCCGGAAGAAGGTACGCAGCCATTTTATGATGGTGGCACGGTCGTAGCGTCCGTCAAAGGCAGCTTCCGCCAGATACAGGATCTTTGCCGGCGGGCAGCCGTAGCGGATAAAGTGGTACAGGAAGAAATCGTGCAGCTCGTAGGGCCCTACCAGATCCTCGGTCTTCTGCGCGATGCTGCCGTCCTCCTCGGCGGGCAGCAGCTCGGGGCTGACGGGGGTATCCAGTATATCGTAAAGCACCGCGGCAAGCGCCTCGTCGCCGCAGGTATCGGCGGCGTGCCGCACCAGATAGCGCACCAAAGTCTTAGGGATCGAGCCGTTGACGCCGTACATCGACATATGATCGCCGTTGTAGGTCGCCCAGCCCAGCGCCAGCTCCGAAAGGTCGCCGGTGCCCACCACGATGCCGTTTTGCTGGTTGGCAATGTCCATCAGCACCTGGGTGCGTTCCCGCGCCTGCGCGTTTTCATAGGTGGTGTCGGTCACGCTTTCATCATGCCCGATATCGGCAAAGTGCTGCCGTACCGCCGCGGCGATGGAAACGGTGCGCAGCGTGACGCCCAGCTTTTCGCAGAGGATCTCGGCATTGGAGCGGGTGCGCTGCGTGGTGCCGAAGCCCGGCATCGTCACGGCGACCATATCGGTGCGGGGACGCCCCAGAAGATCCAGCGCACGCACCGCCACCAGCAGCGCCAAGGTGGAATCCAGCCCGCCGGAAATGCCCAGCACCGCGGTGGGGCAGCCGATGTGCTCCAGACGGCGGCGCAGTCCCTCCGCCTGCATGGCAAGGATCGCTTCGCAGCGCTCTCGCCGCTCGGCGCTGTCCGCCGGAACAAAGGGGTGCGGATCGATAAAGCGGGTGAGGGCGGTCACGCTCACCGGCAGCGAGAACGGGATCACGGTGTAGCCCGCCGTCCTTGCCGCCTGCCAGGTGGTGGTACGGCGGCGCTCGGCGGTCAGGCGGTGAACATCTATCTCGGAAATGACCATATCATTGGTAAAGAGGGCGGTCTCCGCCAGCAGCTTGCCGTTTTCCGCGATGAGGTCGTGACCGGCAAATACCATATCGGTGGTGGATTCGCCCCGTCCGGCATCGGCATACAGGTAGCTCGCCATCAGCCGGGCGCTTTGACCGGCAACGAGGATGCGGCGGTATTCCGCCTTGCCGATGGTCTCATCGCTGGCGGAGCAGTTGGCAATGACCGTGGCACCTGCCATGGCGTGACGGGTACTGGGCGGCAGCGCCACCCACAGGTCCTCGCAGATCTCCAAGGCGAGCTGATATTCCGGCAGCTCCCGGCAGCAGAACAGAAGGTCGGTACCAAAGGGCACCTGCTGCCCCAGCAGGGAAATGGTTTTGGTTTCGGCAGGGGCGGGGGTGAACCAGCGTGCCTCGTAGAACTCGCCGTAATTCGGCAGGTGGGTCTTGGGCACCACACCAAGGATCTGCCCGCCGTGCAGGACAGCGGCGCAGTTGTACAGCTTGCCTTCCACCTCCAGCGGCAGCCCCGCCACGGTGGTCAGCGGCAGCTCGGCGCTGAGGGCAAGGAGCGTCTGCAAAGCGTGCAGCGCCCCCTGCTGCAAAACGGGCTGCAGCAGCAGATCACCGCAGGTATAGCCGGTCAGCCCCAGCTCCGGCAGCACCAAGAGATGAACGCCCGCCGCAGCGGCTTTCTGCATGGCGGCAACGCTTTGTTCCGCGTTATAGCGGCAGTCGGCGACCCGCAGAGCGGGGCTTGCCGCCGCGACCTTGATAAATCCGTATTTCATGGCATTGATACCGGCAGCCTTGGCTGCCGCCTCCTTGGCAGAGATTTTAGGAAAGGGGGAGAACGACCCGCAGGGTCGCCGGCGCCGTGGGCGCCGGCGCGGCGGCGAAGCCGCCGGAACCGTCCCGTAGGGGCGGTTCACCCTGCGGGTCGTCAGCCCGCGTCCCCTGCGGGCTTTGCTGGAACTATTATACCATTTTTGCCCCGCTTGTAAAGGCGGCTTCCCTTGACTTTTCGCGGTGGGAATAGTATAACTTTAATATTATCCCACTTGGAAAGAAGACCCCCTATGCCTGAACTGAAAGAACTGCTTATCATCTGCCCGCTGGTGTTCCTTGCCGGTGTGGTCGATTCCATCGCCGGCGGCGGCGGACTCATCTCGCTGCCCGCCTATCTGCTGGCGGGGCTGCCGCCTTACCAGGCCATCGCCACCAACAAACTAAGTGCCACCATGGGCACCTCCGCCTCCACCCTCCGCTACCTGAAAAACGGCTATGTGGATTGGCAGGCGGCGCTGCCCTGCATGGTCATGGCAATCCTCGGCGCCAATCTCGGCGCGCGGCTTATCCTGCTTATTCCGCAGCAATATATCCGTTATCTGCTGCTTGCCACCCTGCCGGTGGTCGCCGTGGTGGTGCTGCGCCGCAAGCCTGCCCCCGCCGGGGAAGCGCCGCAAAGCACCATGTCCCGCAGCCGCCAGCTGATTTTGGCGGCGGTGCTGTCCCTTGTGATCGGGGTGTACGATGGGCTGTACGGTCCCGGCACCGGCACCTTTTTGCTGATGCTGTACACCGGACTGTGCAAAATGTCGCTGGAGCGTGCCAGCGGCACTGTCAAGCTTGTCAATCTCTCCTCCAACGCCACCAGCCTCATTCTGTTCTGGACGAAAGGGCAGGTGCTGGTGATACTGGGGCTCATCTCCGGCGGCTTCTGCCTGCTGGGGCATGTGGTCGGCTCCGGTATGATGATGAAAAACGGCAGCAAGATCGTGCGTCCGGTCATCATCGCGGTGCTGGTGCTGCTGTTCATCAAGGTGATAAGCGATATGGTGGCGGGCTGACCGCCGGAAAGGAATTTGGCTATGAGTAAACTGCAATGGAAAGGCTCCACACTGCTGGCGCCGGTGCCCGCGGCCCTGGTAAGCTGCGGCACGGTGGAAGACCCCAACGCCCTGACCATCGCCTGGACGGGCATTACCTGCAGCGATCCCCCCATGACCTATATCTCGGTGCGTCCGGAGCGCTATTCCTACGACATCATCAAGAATTCGGGCGAATTTGTCATCAACCTGACCAGCGGTGCCATGGCGCGCGCCACCGATTTCTGCGGCGTCCGCTCCGGCAGGGAGATGGATAAGCTTGCCGCCGCGGGGCTGACGGTGGAGCCGGCAAATACCGTCTCGGCGCCGGTCATTGCCCAAAGCCCGCTGGCACTGGAATGTAAGGTCAAACAGATTATTCCGCTGGGCAGCCATGATATGTTCCTGGCGGAGATCGTTGCGGTAGATGTGGAGGAAAAGCTGTTGGACGAGGCAGGCAAGCTGCATTTGGAAAAAGCGGGGCTGATGGCATACTCCCACGGCGAATACTTTGCCATGGGCAAAAAGATCGGCTCCTTTGGCTATTCCGTCCGCAAAAAGCGCCCCAAAAACCCGAATGGGAAAAAGAAAAAGTAAGCAAAGCGAAGCCGTGCCGAGAGGTGCGGTTTTGTTTTTGGCGAAATCAGCGCCCGCACCCGCGCACCGCGACCTGTTCTATGACTTAGTCCCATCTCGCCTAACGGCGTCACAAAGTTTTGATGATAGCTTGGTCTGTATCTCCGCCTACCGGCGGGGTGGTACTTTTGACCCGCCAAAAGTACCCAAAAGCGTTTTAGGGCTGCCGCCCTAAAGACCCGCAACGCTTGGCTGCGCTGGATACGAATGTTGTTTTTCTGCGGCAGCAGAAAAACAAATCCGTACTGCGCGCAGATGCGCTCCAAAGGTAGCCTGCGGCGGCATTTTTATCGCCCGCGCGCTGGAGCGCGAAGGGCGAACCACCACCCCTGTCCCCTCCTCTGAGGAGGGGAACTATGGGGGCAGTGGACTAATACTTTTTAGCTTTCTTCCTTCGTCCTCGGCAAAACTACCTCCCGCACCCTCTCACCGCGACCCGCGAAGTCCCACGCCTCCCTTACACAGGGAGGGCTTTTTTATACCCCCAAATCTCCCACCATTTCCCAAACCTGTAAACTTTTTATGAAACTTTGTGCGAATTCAACACTTTCACTGCAAATTTCCCTCGTTTCGTCCGTATTAGTGAGAGGACTTCTCATCGTTAACGATAAAAAGAAAAATGCGACCGCCCCCCGACAAGATACCGAGGGTCAGCCGCAAAACTCAAGCCCCATCGAAAAATGGAGGGCTTGCTAAACCGCACCTTGAAAACAGAATACATTCACACGCGCACCTGTGCATGCACGCACGGCGTTTTTTCGCGCGCGGTCAGAAAAATCCTTTGCTTTGGCGGGGAAGCGTGGTATAATATACTGATAATGAAAAAATGCGCTCATTCGCGCAGGAGGTAACAAAATGGAACGGAAAAAGTTTTATATCACCACACCCATCTACTATCCCTCGGATAAGCTGCACATCGGGCACAGCTACTGCACCGTAGCCACCGACTGCATGGCACGCTACAAACGGCTGCAGGGCTACGATGTCATGTTCCTGACCGGCGCCGATGAGCACGGACAGAAGATCGAGGACAAGGCAAAGGCTGCCGGTGTGACGCCGCAGCAGTATGTGGATAAGATCGTGGAGGGCGAGGGCGGCTTCAAGTCGCTGTGGAAGCTGATGGATATCAGCTACGACCGCTTTATCCGTACCACCGATGATTACCATGTGGAGTCGATCCAGAAGATCTTCCGGGAGCTTTATGACCGCGGCGATATCTACAAGGGCACCTACAAGGGCAAATACTGCACCCCCTGCGAGAGCTTCTGGACCGAGAGCCAGCTGAAGGACGGCTGCTGCCCCGACTGCGGCAGACCCGTGGTGGACGCCGAGGAGGAGGCTTATTTCTTCCGGCTTTCCAAGTATGCCGACCGGCTGCTGAAGCTGTATGACGAGCACCCTGAGTTCCTGACGCCGGCTTCCCGCGTGAATGAGATGAAGGCGTTTATCAACCAGGGCTTGCAGGATCTGTGCGTTTCCCGTACCAGCTTTACCTGGGGCGTTCCGGTGGATTTTGACCCGAAGCATGTGGTGTATGTCTGGGTGGACGCTTTGTTCAATTACATGACGGCGCTGGGCTACAAAAACGACAAGTACCACGATGTAGAGAAATACTGGCCTGCCGATGTGCATTTTGTCGGCAAGGAGATCGTGCGGTTCCACTCCATCATCTGGCCGGCAATGCTGATGGCAATGGATCTGCCGCTGCCGAAGCGGGTCTACGGTCACGGCTGGCTGCTGCTGGAGGGCGGCAAGATGAGCAAATCCAAGGGCAATGTGGTAGACCCTGTGGTGCTGTGCCAACGCTACGGTGTGGACGCGATCCGCTTCTTCCTGATGCGGAGCTTCCCCTTTGGCTCCGACGGTGTATTCAGCAACGAGCTGCTCATCAGCACCATCAATACCGATCTTGCCAACGATCTGGGCAATTTGGTAAGCCGTACCGTGGCAATGGTGGAGAAATACTTTGGCGGTACGCTGCCTGCCGAGCGGGAGGCTTCCCCCGCCGATGACGAGCTGGTCGCCATCGGCAATGGGCTGCGGGAAAACTACGAGAAGCAGATGGAGGCTTTCGCCTTCCAGAACGGACTGGCGGAGATCTTCCGTCTGGTTTCCCGCGCCAACAAATACATTGATGAAAACGCCCCGTGGGTGCTGGCAAAGGACGAGAGCAAGCGCGCCCGCCTTGCCACGGTGATGTATAACCTGCTGGAGAGCATCCGGCTGGCGGGCATTCTGCTGAAGCCCTATATGCCCTCCTCCGCCGAGAAGATCCTTGACCAGTGCGGCGCCGGTGAGGGCGAGCGGGACTGGGCTTCCGCCGCAAGATTCGGCGGGCTGCACGCTGCCGTAACGGTGCAGAAGGGCGCGGTACTGTTCCCCCGCATTGATATGGAAAAGGAGCTGGCGGAGCTGGAGGCTGCCGCCGCCCCCAAGGAGGAAAAGCCTGCCGAGACCGCTCCCGCCAAGGCGCAGATCGCGTTCCCCGACTTTGAAAAGGTGGAGCTGACCGTCTGTAAGGTGCTGGCGTGCGAAAAGGTGGAAAAGAGCGATAAGCTGCTATGCTTTACCCTGAACGACGGCACCGGCAAGAACCGTCAGATCCTTTCCGGCATCGCGAAATACTATAAGCCCGAGGAGCTGGTGGGCAAGACGGTGGTGGCATGCACCAATCTGGCGCCCCGCAAGATGATGGGACGGGAATCCAACGGCATGCTGATCTCTGCCGAGCAGGGGGAGAGCCTGCATCTGCTGATGCTGGACGATGCGATTCCTGCCGGTGCAAAGCTGTGCTGATGCACCTTTGAACAGAAGATACAAATTGCGGGGTCGGGACAACAGCGTTGCCGCCGGCCCCGTTTTTTCCCAAAGGAGAAGCCATGAACGGGATATTTGATTCCCATGCCCACTATGACGACGAGCGGTTTGATGCAGACCGTGACGAGCTACTGGAGCGAATTCACCGCGAGGGCGTGGAATATATTATGACGATAGGCGCCGACCTGCCGACAAGCCGTGCAGCGTGCACGTTGGCGGAGCGGTATGACTTTGTGTACTTTGCCGCCGGGATCCACCCGGAGCAGGCGGGGGACGCCCCGGAGGACTGGCTGACGGAATTGAAGGAACTGGCGACACACCCCAAGTGCCGTGCCGTCGGGGAGATCGGACTGGACTATTACTGGGCGGAAAACCCGCCGAAAGAGCGGCAGCAGGAGCTGTTCCGGCAGCAGGTGCTGCTGGCAAAGGAGCTGGGGCTGCCGGTCATTATCCATGATAGAGAGGCGCACGCCGATACATTAGAGGTGCTGCGGGAGCTGCGTCCCCAAGGGGTGCTGCATTGCTTTTCCGGCAGTGCGGAGATGGCAAGGGAGGCGGCGGCACTGGGAATGTACATGGGCTTTACCGGTGCGGTCACCTTTAAGAATGCCCGCAAGGCGCCGCAGGCGGCGGCAGCGGTGCCGGACGACCGGCTGCTGATAGAGACCGACTGCCCCTACATGGCGCCGGAGCCGTATCGCGGCAAGCGCTGTGACAGCAGCATGCTGCCCCGTGTGGCGGAGCGGCTGGCGGAGATCCGCGGGGGGACAGCAGAGGAGATAGCGGCGATGACCTGCCGAAACGCCAAGCGGCTGTTTGGCATAGCGTGAAATTGACCGCAGGGGAGCCGCCCCGCGGCGGCGCCCCCACGGGGGCGCCGTACCCGCCCGAAGGGCGGGCGTCGGGCGAAGCCCGACGAGCGGGGCGGCGATTTGACCTGCGGCGGGCGGAAAACCGGAGAAAGGAGGGAGAACCATGCCGTCATTTTTGCAGAAGATTATTGATAAAAGCCCGTTTTTAACAAAGGTCTTTTACATTATAGATCTGTATGGCAGCCGGCGCATGGGACGAAGTGCGGCGGCATTCGCCTATTACCTGATGCTGAGCTTTTTCCCGCTGCTCATCTGCGTTGCCAGCATTATCGGTCGTACCAGTGTTGATACACAGGAGCTGTTGGAGCTGCTCAGTGAGGTGATCCCACGGCAGGTGACAGAAACCTTGGTCACCTTTTTTGGCTATATCCACGATAATTACTCGCAGGCGATGCTGTGGGCAGGGATTATTCTGCTGCTGACGGCGGCATCTGGCGCTTTTGGGACGATTATGGTGACAATGGGAGACCTGTACGGGGAACCGCGCTACAAGGGACTGCTGCACACGGCAATGAGCTTTTTGTACTCGGCGGTATTTCTTGTGGGGATTTACCTTTCGGTTGTGGTGGTGGCGACCGGCGACTGGTTCATCGACCTTTTGGACCAATGGTTCCATGTGGGCGATGTGCTGGCAAGCTGGACCTGGCTGAGATTTATCCTGCTGACCGGCATTATTATGCTGCTGTTGCTGCTGCTGTACCGCAGCGTTACGCCGGTGAGACGACCCGCGCTGCCGGTACTGCCGGGCGCGGTGGTCGGCGGGCTTGCCATTCTGGTGGTCAGCATCATCTTTTCCACGATGATCAGTGCTTCGGCGCGGTACACGCTGGTGTACGGCTCGCTGGCATCGCTGATCATTCTGATGCTGTGGCTGCACCTGATGGGGACCATCATACTGATTGGCGGGTTGGTGAACCTGCTGTACTGGCAGCACCACTGCGATAAAGAGAAATGAGAAAAAAAGAAAATGAGATGAGGGACCGTTTATGAAAGCCGACACTACCCCCCGCACCGACCGTACCATGATGCTGAGCATCATACTGGTGGCATTCTGCCTGCGCATTATCATTACCGGCGTGGGTCCGCTGCTGCCGGAGATCACCGAGAGCATGGGACTTTCCGGCAGCGCCTCCGGTCTTTTGACCACGCTGCCGCTGCTTGCCTTTGCCGCGATCAGCTCGCTGGCGGGGGGCTTAGGTCGCCGCTGGGGGGAGGGACGCACCATTCTGATCGGGCTACTGCTGATCCTGCTGGGCACCGTGCTGCGCAGCGTTGCCGGAGTGGCGGGGCTGTTCCTCGGTACCGCCATCGTCGGCATCGGCACCGCGCTGGGCAATGTGCTGCTGCCCGCGGTGGTCAAGGCGGAATACCCCACCCGTGTGGGACAGGTCACGGCATTCTTCACCGTGGCGATGGTGGCGGCTGCCGCCATTGCGCTGGGACTGAATGTACCGCTTGCCAAGGCGGGACTGGGCTGGCGCGGGGCTTTGCTGGTGTGGGGCATCGCGGTCATCATTACGATAGTTATTTGGCGGAAAAACGCCGCGCTGCGGCTGGGCGTGACGGCACCGACCGAAACGGCTGAAACACCCGACACGCCTGATACGGTGATGAAAGAAAAGCTCATCTGGAAAAGCGGGCTGGCATGGTGTGTGATGCTGTACTTCGGCGTCAACTCGCTGATTTTTTACGCGGTCATCGGCTGGCTGCCCACCATACTGCAATCCGCCGGTATGGCAAGCGGCACGGCGGGCGTTGTGACCTCGCTGTACCAGGTGGTGAGCCTGGCGCCCTCGCTGGTGGTGCCGACGCTGGCGGGCAAACGTCGGGATCAGCGCGGGTGGCTGCTGGTCGGTTCTATCTTGAATATCATCGGCATTGTTACGCTGATGTCCTCTACCGCCGCGGCAGCGCAGGTGACGGCGACCATTATTCTGGGGCTTGCCAACGGCTGTGCGTTCAGCATGGGGCTGGCGCTGATGGGCTTCCGTGCCAAAAACGCGGTGGACGCGGCGCGGCTTTCCGGCTTTGCGCAGTCGATGGGGTACGCGCTGGCGGCGACGGGTCCCCTAGTGGTGGGCTGGCTGCATGACCTGACCCCCAACTGGAATATCAGTTTGGGATACATCCTTTTTACCAGCGTGGTGGCGCTGCTGGCGGGGCAGAGAGCCGGCAGGAACGAAACGGTATGAGAATACCTTCGCTTGGCAAGGGAAAACACGCTTTTCAGCGGTGAAAGTCAGCGCTGACTGCGTCATCGAGCCTTGAAATACACAAAGTATTCCTGCGGCTCTCTGCGGCTCTCTTCCTTGTCATCATCTGATTTTCCCTCGCCGAAAAGTCCTTCGGAGTTTTTGCGTGGCAGTTCTGCCCGCAAAAACCGCATGTGCTCTTGTCAAGCGAAGGTACAACCGTACGGTAGTCGTACGGTAGTATAGAATAACATGGGATCGTTGTCCGAGAGGCAGCGATCCTTTTCTTTTGGCGGGACAAGGCGCATATACTGGAGGGGATGGGCAGAAAGCGGTATCCTGACGGAAGATACCCACCTCACAGTTTTAGCCAAAAGTTTGTAATAAACACATAAATTGCAAGAAAAATGCGAATGGATTTGGAACGAAAACATGCAGAAAAAGGTTGCAATCCAAGGGTTGATGTTATAAACTACAGTAGTAAAGATATGCACTATAGTAAAGATGCGTACTATTGGAGGAGTGTTTGTTTCGAGAGGTGCTTCATGAAAAGCATGGAGAAACGAACAGCTTGTCCAAGGGTATCCCGTGCCGGAGCGTTGACACCGGACACATATTCTTTGCAAGGATTTTTTAAGAATGGAGTGAGGTAGTATGAAGGGGAATGTACCGGCATCCAAGCGCTTTTTGGCGATGCTGCTGGCGGTAGTAACGGTTCTCAGCAGTTCCGTTAACTGTTTCGCCGCGGCGGTCGACACAGAAGTGCCTGCCGGCAACAAGCAAACGGTAACAGCGGGCGAGCTGGTGGCAGACGCCTACAGTGCCAAATTGACCGCAGCGGAGCAGGCTGTGCTGAAGTCCGGTTATCTGACCGGCGGCAGCGTGACCTACACCGCACCGTCGGAGGGCGATGATCTGATCGCGGTAGATGAGACGGCGAAGACCGTTACCGCGAAGAGTATTGCCAAAGACGGCTATACATGGGAACCGACCGGTGCGCGTATTGTGCCGGAGGACGGTTCCGCTGCTGAGGCGGTAGCGCTGACAAAGGGAAGCTCCGGTTATACGGGGTCTTTTGCCTATGTCGGCAATACCTACAGCGTAGAGGTGGACTATACGGCGACGGTGGAGCTCGACGAGGCGACCCAGTCCCTGCTGCTGAATATCCCCTATATGCTGGCGAAGGGACTTTCCAATATCGAGACACTGGACCATGAATCCGGCGCTGCGACGCTGCTGGAACAGTATTTTGACGCGCTGTATGACTTTAGAATGAATGGCGCGCAGTTCAAGTTCGGCACGAATACAACGACCCTCCGAGTCAGAGAAGGCTCTGCGACCGCCAATGCCATCGATGACCTGAAGGCGCAGATCGATAAGAACAACGGCTCTTTGGATATCAATGTGGAGTTGGGCAAGTACAGCACCGGAAAAATGAAGTATCTGCTGAACGACGGCAGCGTAATGAAGGAAGTTGCCGCGCAGTATTACAGCGATATTTCCGCGCTCTCCAATAAGGATACCGGCACGCTGTACGGCGTGGCTTCTACTGTGATAAGCCTGAGCGAGAGCGGCGCCGAGATAGACGAGGATACGCTTACCAAGGCGAAGACGATCCAGAAGGCGACCGAGTACCTGGGCACCGTGTGCACCAAGATCCAGCCTGCGGTAGAGGACGAGTGGCTGGTGCTGAACCAGACCGTGGCAAGAACCGATTTGGCGGACGCTGACTACAGCGCGCTGGAGACGCTTGCCTTTGCCGCAAACGGGCAGAGCAGCCTGCATGGCAGCGACATCACCGTGGAGAAGGCGGTAAGAACGCTGAATACCACTGTGAGCGCCAATGTGAACCGCTTTAATGTAACGGTGAAATATGAAGCGAAGGTCATTACCGCCAAAACCATTGACAGCGATGTGCTGACTACGCTCAATTATCCCTCCGAGTGGAAGGTGACGCTGCGCAGCGGCACCACAAAGGCGGAGGTAGAGGCAGCGATTGCCGCCAAGGTGAACGAGGCGGAAGTGCTGGAGACATGGAAGGTCTTCGATGTGGGCACCGCACACTACAACCGCACCGTGACCGACTTCGGCGAGACGCTGACCGGTGATGTGACCTATGTAGTAAGCTATACCCCAAAGAATGTGAGCTATTCGCTGGGCGACGGCGAGGGCGTCCACACGGTGCCCTACGGCTACCGTGTGACCCTGCCTGTGTGCGCCGCCGAGGGGCAGTCCTACCAGTATAAGCTGGGTGAGGAGACCTATGACGAGGGTACCGTGTACCGCGTGGTGGGCGATACCGTCTTTACCAGAGAGATGGATAAGACCCGCACGGGGTATGGTCTGGGCGAGCTGACCGCGAAGGCTGCCGCCGGACTGACCGCCGAGGAGAAGAATGTGCTGAATAGCGCTATTCTGACCCCCAACGATACCATTGTAAGAGTACGCGTGCCGGAGAACAGCGATAACCTGGTAAGCCTGACGCTGAACGCGAACGGTACCACCACGGTGACCGCCAAGGAGTACAGCGCGAAGTACGCGGGGCTGAGCTGGAAGCCCGTGACCGCGAAAGCCGTTCTGAACGGCAGCGCGGCGGCGACCGCTTCCTTTAACGGCGAGACCGCGACACTGAATACCACTGCCTTTGAGAGCGTGCAGGTGGAATATGTGCTGACCTTCGGTGACGAGCCGATGACCGGCAGCGAAGTGCTGGCGATGATGAACCTGCCCAAGACGCTGCTGACCGAGGCAACGAGCCACGAAGCGGCGATGAAGAAATTTACCGATGTAGAGGACCAGCTGAAGACCCTGAACAAGACCAACATGAAGCTGGTAAGAACAATGATGGAGGGCGACGAGCAGGACGGCACCCCCGATAAGCTGGGCACCGACGCCATGCAGGCGATCGACAATGTCATCAACAACTGCTACAACGGCGATAACCTGAAGTTGTATAACTATGTGACCGAGTACATGAACGGCACCGAGCTGAGCGGTCTGGCATATCTATACCAGAACGAGCAGTATAAGGTCATCCGTACCGAGGCGGAAAAGCTGCGCGGCTATCTGATGACCATTTCCGCCGACCCCAACTTCAAGGACGCGCTTTCCGATATTGAGGTAGACGGCAAGAGCGGCGCGGACTATGCAGACAAGATCGATGACGCGATCCAGAAGATCAACGAAGCGGTAGATGCGCTGCCGACCGAGATCAATTCCGCGATCCGCACCAACGGCGCCGCCGCTGATATGATCCAGTTTGTTGCCGCCGTAAAGGCGCTGGCAGGCAATACCGGCAGCTATACCTCTGCCCCCGCCCTGACACTGACCGCCACACTGACCGCCGCGGCGCCCAATATGGTCGTTGTGACCGTAAAGGTGACGGCGGAGGGCATGACCAAGACCGGCACCAAGACCTACGAAAAGAGCCACGAGCTGACCGCAGCCGATATCATTGACCTGAATACGCTGCGTGACAACCTGTGGAAAGAACTGAAAGCGGATACCGACGCCGCCGCGAAGAATATCAGCGATGATTTCTATGCGCCGGTAAACGGTCTGACCCTGACCGCCGGCACTGTACTGGATACCCAGAAGGTAGAGGAAGTGACCTACGAGGCAAAGACCTTTACCGTACATATTGACGGTGAGAACGACCAGACCTTTACCATCAAGAGCCCGAGCATCACGCTGGCGGCGCCCGAGGAGGGCTACCGCTATGACTATGACATCGACAGCGCGAAGGTCGGTGTTCAGGGCGAAAACTCCAACTACCACTTTAGCGCGGAGCAGGTGAAGAGCCTGTTTGTAAATGGTGAGCTGACCATCACCCGCACAAAGGTAAATGTTCAGGAGGAGAGCCTGCGTGCGTTCTTCAAGGGTCTGAATGCCAAGCTGAACAGCGACCAGATGGATCTCATCGCGCTGGAGCAGAATGGTGAGATCTCCTCCGTGGTGCTGAGACTGTCCATCAGCAGCCGCCTTGACCCCAAGGTACTGAGCAATATCGGTTCCTACCTGATCAGCGCCGACTGTAAGGTGAACGAGATCAAACTGGCTGACAGCAACTTCTTTGTGGACGGCAAGGTTTACCCCAGCGGAATGATCAATATGCTTTCCGCCAGCGGCGCGAGCCTTGAGGGTGTCCAGAGCGCGATCAATCCCGACGGCACCATCAATGAGATGACGCTGGACGGCGAGACGGTCATTGTGGACAGCAATGTGAGCAGAAACAGCCTGCTGGGCGGCAAGCTGCTTCAGTCCACCATTACGCTGGGTACCGAGGACGGAGAAACCACCGTTCCGCTGTACATCACGATGGAAAGCAACGGTACCAGCCCCGATAAGCTGAAGAAAGCCTATGATAACATTGAGAGTGCGCAGAAGCATGTCGACGCGGCGTTTACCGAGGACGGCACGCTGGCGCTGAGCGGCACCCTGCCCGACCGTGCCTATCAGGTAGCGCTTACCGCGATGCTGGCGCTGGATAAGGCGGAGCTGAGCGATGTGACCAGCATTGAGACCGCCGAGCTGGTCGATTACGCACTGGATATGGCTCGTCCGCTGTTTGCCGATGAGCGTGTGACCCTGACCACTGTGGATAATACCGTAGACCAGTTCGGAGGAAACTCCAACCTGGCGCAGTATAACAGCACCTATCGTTCCCTGCGCGGATATATCAACTATCTGCTGGGCGATAAGGTAGAGATCACCGATAAGCAGAGCAACGGCGGCACCTATTCCGCCAAGATTGCGACCTATTCCAAGGACGCGCTGGACGCCTTTAACATTGACGCAGATGTGAAGCAGACCATCAGAGATATTCTGGCACCCGGCGATAAGCTGGAGCTGAATATCAGCATGACGCTGAACAATGTGGAGCAGAACGAGTACGAAGCCATTGTGATCGACCCGACTGCCGAGGGCGCGAATAAGGTAGTTTACACTAAGGATCTTTCCGAGAGCCTGAAGACCACCGGTGCCAAGACTGTGGCGATCCTGCTGAAGGACGTTGCCGACAGCCTGACGGTCAACGCGCGCACCTTCCTTGACCTGAACGGCAAGACCATTGAGGGCGGCATTACCGCCAATGACACCGTGACCGTACTGGACAGCACCCTGAACAATACCGGTAAGGTGAACGGCACCGTTTCCGGCAGCGCAGTGCTTACCGCGGGTACCTACACCGGCGATGTGAGCGGCATGCTGAAGCAGGGCTATGTGGCAGAGAACGGCAAGGTAAGCAATGAGTTCTACACACTGGCAGAGGACGAAAACGGCAATATCACCGTGACGCTGAAGGCGGAAGCGCTGCAGGCGAAGAAGCCCGCCGTGAAGACGCTGGCGCTTGATCTTGCCGACGATCTGCTGATGAACTTCTATACCAGTGCCGGTATGAAGGTAAACTACAGCGGCACCGAGTACAGCATCTACGCCATTGACAAGGAAGACCTTGTAAAGGCGTACAAGGATAACAAGGACGCGCTGAAGGCGTATCTTGTCAACGAGCTGGTCGACATTGACTGGAGCGCCACCGGCATTGAGGGTCTGGTGAATAAGGTACTGGCTGACCTTTCCGACTTTACCGACCTTTCTGGCAAGATCGAAGCCGGTACGATCCTTACCATGGACCTGATGACCGGCGCGTGGCACCCCACCGTCAGCTACAACGCCGAGGGCGATTACATTCAGTTCAATATTGCCCCCGAGGCGGAGTATGATACCCGCACCCTGACCATTAAGGTGGGCGGCGATGCCGAAGCCAAGAAGAACCTGGCGGACGCTTCCAAGGAGCTGGGTGAGATCGCGACCGTGAACGACGCTTCCGTTTCCGGACTGGACGTGACCTACACCGACGGCAAGCTGAAAGTGGACGGCAAGGCGAACCTGGACGTCAGCATGGATATGAGCGAGAAGCCCGAGTACATTGCGGTAATGGCTTCCGTGCTGGCTTACGGCACCACCGGCGAGACCCAGACCAAGTTTGTGGAGGCGCTGAAGACCTACACCGAGACCAAGCAGACCAAGCCCATCAAGGAAGCCATTGATGCGCTGACCACCGCCGATGCGGTAGCGGCACTGAAGAAGGCAAATGTTGACTTTGATAAGGTGCTGGAGCTGCTGGCAGGCAAGGGTGTGGATACCGCGAAGCTGGGCAATGAAATTACTCTGGAAAACACCTATCACGCAATTCTGACCCTGCTGTACCGTGCGCTGGGCTATGCGGATATTACGGGCAGCAGCAAGAAGATCGGCGCATATGAGACCGGCGAGTACGGCGTTTACGATCTTTCCAAGACCTATAAATCCCGTGTGACCGTGCACCTGAACCTGAAGCTGGTGGGTGAGAACCAGGTTCCGACCCTCAGCGACCCGACCGTGACCAAGGACGGCACCATTGTAAAGGGCGCCAAGGTCGATACCGAGAACAAGTACATCATTCTGGATACCTGCCCCGACGGCATTACCGAGGCGCAGTTCCGTGCCATTATCAATTATCACCCGGAGAACGCGACCGCCGATGATGTTCAGCTGACATTCAGCAAGCTGAAAGAGTTCAAGAACGCAATGCGTATTTGCAACGGCTGCGTGGTAACTGCCAAGGCAGTCACCGATAACGGAACCTCCGAGGAGGTTGTTTATACCGTTATCATTCTGGGCGATGTGAGCGGCGATGGCGTTGTCATGGTCAATGATATCGTGCTGATTGTTAAGTCTTTGCAGGTGGACGAACAGCAGAAAGTGCCTTTGGAAGAAGGCGCACAGACCATGGCGGCAGATGCAAGCCAAGATGGCAAAATCATGGTCAACGATGCAGTTCGGATTGCGCAGAAGATCAACAACTGGATCGATGGCAAATGGGACGAATATAGTTCCATGGTGCGATAATTGAATGAGGTGATATGATGAAAAAGAGTAAAATTCTGCTGGGCGTTCTGCTTGCGGTTCTGATGATCTCGCTGCTCAGCGTCACGGCAATGGCAGTCACTGTTACTCCGGGCGGTTCCACCAGCGTTTCCTTTAGCGTTTCCGATGTATGCGGTGTTCAGATTGACAGCTATGATGGAAGCGGTTCTTCCAGCCTTTCGGTTGGTTCTGCTTCTGTATCAGGCGGCACCAGCAGCGGTTCCGTTGGTTACAGTGCTGAGCCGACAACCTTCTGGATTTCTGTTGATGTTTCCGCTTCTTCCAGTGCAAAAGTTGGCGACAGCATTACAGTTTCCATTTCGTATTACTATTCGGTAGATGGTACTGATATCAGCCCCAGCAGCTACACTGAGACCGTGACTGTTGTCAGCGGCGGTGTGACTCCCGACCCCACCCCCGACCAGCCTGACCAGCCCACCCAGCCCACCGAGCCTGCGGTGAAGATCGACTATTCCGAGCTGAATAAGTGGATCAAGGAAAAGCAGGAGCTGGACGGCAGCAAGTACACCAATGACACCTGGAGCGTAGTAGAGGAAGCCTATGGTAAGGCACTGAACCTGCGCTACAGCAAGAGCCAGGACGCGGTAGATGCCGGCGCCAAGGCACTGAAGGAAGCCATTGAGGGGCTGAAGGAGATGGACTACACCCTGCTGGAGGAGGCGATCGCCGCCGCCAAGAAGCTGGGTGACAGCGAGGAGCTGGGCAGCCTGTGGATGAAGCTGGCAGACGCGCTGAAGGACGGCGTGGGTCTCCTGACCAGCAACGACCAGCAGGCGGTCAATGACGGTGCTGCACTTATCAACAGCATCATCAGCCAGCTGAATGAGGAGCTGGAGAAGCTGCGTGAAGCCAACGCCGTATATGAGGGCGAATACTGCAACATCTCCATTCACCATGTATGGCCCATTCTGTTCTTCGTCAGCCTGGGTGTGAATGTCATTCTTGCCATTGTTGCCATTATGCTGGGCAAGCGCCGCAAGGGGAACAAGAAAGATAACACCCCCCTGGTGGATTACCAGATCAGTGACGATGAGTAAGGCTCGTTCTTTCCCCAAGATTAGTAAATATCTGACATAAACGATAGCTCTGCCAGCCCCAACGGTAAATTCTGCCGTTGGGGTAGCGGCGGCTATTGCGACAAGGAGAAAAAAGCGTGGATCAGCAGACTTGGAAGCGAAAAGAATATGAATCCTGGGACGAAGCGTTCCGCGGGCTGACGCCGGAGGTGCGCAAGCAATCCGTCCGTGTTGCCGCCTACACGCAGGCGCTGTTTGTGCAGGCGTGCGCCAATTCTTTCTGCCATGATACACCCGAGGGACGGGAGCAGATCACCGGCGAATATACCGACCTTGCCTACAAATGCGGCATGTATCATCAGCTGGGCAAGGCGCTGGTGCCGCCGGAGTATCAGATCCTGCAGAAGGACTTTACCGAGGAGGAACTGGCAGTCTACCGCAAGTACACCACCGACGGCAGACAACTGGTGGCATCGCTGCAGGAAATGACCCTGAAGCGCCGTGACAGAAACCGTCCGGATGGCGCTGAACTGGAGACCGAGAATATCCCGTGGCTGATGATCCGCGAATCCTGCCAGCAGCACATGGAGCGCTGGGACGGGAGCGGCTACCCCGATGGCAGAAAGGGCAATGAGATCAGCCCCATCGCGCAGATCGTCGGACTGGCAAAGGAGCTGGACAGGCTTTCCGCCGAGACCAAATCCGAGGATCCCTTCAGCGAGGCGTATGACCGGCTGCGCGGGCAGGAGAATACCGCTTTTAGTCCGGAGCTGATACGGGTGCTGAACGACGCCCGTGACCGCTGCCGCGGCGTTTATAACAAATTCATTCATTACACCTTAACGGTGCCCAAGACCATTCCGCTGGTGGTGAAACGCAAGGAAAGACCGATGGGGCTGCGCTACCGCCCGGTGGTCGATGCCGAGGGTCGGGTGCTTGCCTACGATGCTGAGCCGTGGTTCAGCGGGCTGGTGCAGGATTCCGAGGCATTGCAGACCCTTGCCGAGACCGAGGAGGCGCTGCGCCGCACCGAGCTGACCGCCGATGTAACCATGTACCTGATGTATGAGGCAGCGGACGCGCTGCTGCGGATCCAGAACTGCACGCTGCACTTAAACGGCGTGATTCTGCCGGTGCTGGGCGACTTTTACCGGCAGGGCAGCCGCATGAAGGCACTGGAGCAGCTTTTTGATGACCAGCCCATCGAGCGCGGCAAGCTGATGCTGACCGTACCGGAGGAGCTGATTCTGACGGCGGGCAAGGGCGTTGCCGAAACGCTGGTGCGTTACCTGCGCAACGGCTTGACGCTGGTGGCGGAGGACTGCCACCCCACGGACAAGCTGCTGGCAAAGGTAAAGGAGCTGGGAATCAGCATGGTGCGTCTGGCGGGGGATCTCCCCACCGAGCAGATGCAGCATGACAGGATCCGCTGCTTTGCTGCCGAGGGCATTACCCTGCTGGCAAAGGGCGTGAACAGCACCGAACAGACTGCGTGGCTTTCGGCTGCGGGGGTCACCATGTTCTCTGGCAACATCAATGGCATTGCCGTGGAGGAGGACGAGATGATCCGTGACAGCCTGCTGCGGGAACGGGTGTAAGCATCATAAAAACACTGCGAAAGGAGGGTTCCGGTGCCGTCCCCTTATGATAAGCTCCCTGAGGAGATAAAACAGCAGATGCAAGAGGAAGCGGCAAAGGCAGAAAGCCAGCCGGAGCCTCCCAAATCCAACCAAAAAGAACCCAAGCCAAAAGAGGCGAAGATAACCGGCGCCGAAAGAAAGCAGAAACGCCTGATAAAGAAGACCCGCGCGGGCGTGGTGCTCTCCGAGGACGAGGTGCAGGCGATAAAGGCAGGGCGCAAAAAGCTCCGGAAGGAGATGCGTGCCCGCGGAATCCGCAGCAAAAAGGAATTTGAGCTGACGGCTTCCAGCCTGGGGCTGTACTTTGATAAACACCGTCCGGCACTGCTGCTGTGGCTGGGACGACACTGGCTGGCTGCCCTGCTGGGCGCGCTGCTGGCGTTCCTGCTGGTGCTGCTGCTGTTTTCGCTGGTGCAGAAGATGCGCGGGCATTTTACCATCAATATGTCCGACGAGATGTTCCGCGAGGGCTTTACCCTTTCGGAGACCGTCGGGTTTGAGAACCCCACCACCCAGCTTTTTGCCAACCCCGCGGTAGATGTACCCTGTGTTTCCATCAGTCAGCTGCCGCTGGATCTGGACGAGATAGACGGCGAGCACAACGATGTGTACTTTGCCTACACCTTCTACATTCGCAATGAGGGCGAAAGCACTGTAGACTACCAGTGGACGCTGGATATCACCCGCGAGACGCTGAAAGCCTCCGGCGCGGTGTGGGCAATGGTCTTTGAGGACGGGCACATGCGCTTTTATGCCAAGGCTGCCGCAAGCGGTCAGGCGGAGGCGCTGCCCGCGCAGGGCGATAACACCCGCGGCTACCCCGACCTAAATCTGCGGGAGCTGGCGCCGGAAAGCGACCAGTTTGAGATAGTAAAGCAGGTGGGCGGCGTTACCTACTGGCGGGTCATTCCCGATAAGTACGAGAGCGACCTGCGCATTACCAGCGGCGGGCAGAACGGCGTAGACCCCATGGAGGTACATAAATACACCGTGGTGCTGTGGCTGGAGGGCGACGACCCGCAGGCGACCGATGAATTGATCGGGGCGCATATGGGTGTGGAAATGAGCTTCCGGCTGACGGGCGAGCCCGAGAAAAAGGGCGGGCTGTTCTCCGGGCTGGACTGGCTGTAAAATACGACAAAATATTACAAAATGTATATTATATTGCGGAAGCGGAAGATGCCGTTCCATGCTGCCGCCGCCGTAATTGATATAAAAACCCCCGACGGAGGGCTATTCCGCCAAATATATCCAAATTCTCGAAAGGAGTAAGAGAGAATGGAAAACCAAAAAGACAAAAAGAAGAAAAAAGTTCTGATGCCTTTCGGTCTCCGTAATAAGCTGATGGCTGCCATCTCCATGCTGCTGGTTTCCAGCATTATGCTGGTTTCCTCCACCTATGCGTGGTTCACGCTTTCTACGGCGCCGGAGGTAAAGGGTATCAGCACCAGCGTAGGCGCCAACGGCAACCTGGAAATGGCGCTGCTGACCAGCGGTACCGATGAGAACAGCAATACCTTTAAGAACCTTGATAAGATCACCTCTGCGGTAGGCGATTCTTCCGCGGCAACGAACAATCTTGGTAAGTCGAACCTTACTTGGGGTAACCTGGTGGATCTGAGCTACAAAGCTGACAACTCCAACAACTTCTATGGTCTGGATAAGATCCAGCTGATGCCCGCACGGCTGAACAATGAAAAAGCCGATGGTAATACGAATCTTACCAAACTGGTTCTTACCAGCCCCCTGCTGACCCCCACCTATGGCAATGACGGTCGTGTAAAGGATATTACCGGCACCACTCTGTTCTCGGCGAAGCTTGCCGAAGGTGGTCAGGGCTTTGTGGCTGGTACCGAGAATACCTACGGCGTGCGTGCGGTAGGCGAGAGCGGCAACATGAGCGCGCAGGAGAAGGGTCTGAGAGCTTCTAAGGCTGCCTATACCAGCAACCTGAATGCTGCCAAGAACCTTGTTCAGGCAAGCCTGGAAACCAATATGCAGAACCTGTTTAATGCTGTTCTGGGTTTGGCTACTGGAAATAATTACGTGCTTAATGAAACTCAGAAAACCGCAATCACCAACCTGCTGGACGGCATTGATGCCGGTTTGGATAAGATCGATCTGGCATACGGCGATGTGCTGCGTGCCTATGCCGCTAACAAGCTGGGCGCTGCCGACTATGAAGCGGCGATGAAGCTGGAGGCAGTCGCAGCAGATGAAGCAAATGGTACGCCTGCTGTTACCGTAGCCAACGGTACTTATACCCAGATCAAAACTGTACTGGA
This sequence comes from uncultured Angelakisella sp., assembly GCA_934524965.1. Taxonomy (GTDB): domain Bacteria; phylum Bacillota; class Clostridia; order Oscillospirales; family Ruminococcaceae; genus Angelakisella. The sequence continues at coordinate 118,507 of CAKSYU010000001.1, read as the reverse complement.
AGGTAAAGGGGTCGCGGCTCCGACAGAAGCTACTGCTTTCACCGGCGCAGTTGACAAATTGACCGCCATGAGAGCTGCTGTTACCACGGCAAGAGGCCATGTGACTAACGAGGAATACGCCGATGCCGTGAAGTGCCTGGTAGATACCACTAAGGTAAAGCTGAACGGTTTGAGCCTGAACAAGCCCAATCCTGCAGATGCGACCGGCAACTACGACGGTACTGTTTGGAAGTGGGATACCACGAATAACAAAGTTAGTGTTGATGCAGTAAAGCTGGCTAAGGCTGGTGTAGCGACCAACGCGATTATTGATATGCAGGACGACAGTGGTCTGTTTGTCGGTATTGCCGATGTTACCGGCAATTATTCGGCGATAAGGAATGACGTCAATATTAATACCGATCAGTTGACCCTGGAAAATGCAACAGTTACCATGAAGACCAGCTCGACCAAAACCAATGCGGTAACTGATCTTATCGGCGGTATTACGGCAAACACTAATACCACTGGTGTTGTTACATATATTACCGATACCTATGGCTACATCATCGATTTGGCGGTACGCACCAACGCGACCGACAGCAACTTGCTGCTGGCGAGCGACGGCGTACAGCGTGTTTACACCGATGCTTCGAATACCGCAACCATGGGCGCGGGCAGCACCATGACCTTTAAGTCTGTTATGAACGGCACTACCCCCATTCTGCAAGACGCACAGGTTGCCAAGCTGATGACCGCGATCCGTGTGGTATTCTTTGATCCCGAGAGCGGCACCATTTATGGTATCGCTCAGCTGACCGGTATCTCCAGTGCTGATGGCAAGACCACCGGCAAGCTGGCACTGATGGATGCGACCGTTGATGCGAATGGCGTAATGACCCTGACCGCAAGAACTGCTGATGTCGACAAGCTGATGGCGCTGCAGCAGAACACCGCCACCAGAATTTCCGTACTGGTTTACCTGGATGGCGATATGGTGGATAACGGCATGGTTGCCAACGCCGAGAAGTCTGTTACCGGTTCTCTGAACCTGCAGTTCAAGAGCAGTGCTGAGCTGAAGCCCATGGAGAACAGCGCACTGAAAAACGGCACCAACAACTGATCCTTGGTAAAGCAAAAATACGCACCCTATGGCATGTCTGTGGGGGCGGGGGCAACCCCGCCCCATGGGCGGCTGCGGGGGGCAGACTATCGTGCTCCGGGAAAAACGGCACGGCACCCAATGGAACGGAATTGGGGGACAGCCGTTTTACCGGGGGGCGGCCTTTACCGCCGCGGCATGGGCGGCAGCGGCAAAGGGCGCTCCCTGGTGTGAACCACGGGCAATATAAAAATGTGACAAGTGACGGAGGAAGAACATGAAGAAGATGACAATGCCGCAGGGAAGCGGAGCCTCTATGCGGCGCAAGCTGTACTCCGCGTTATCCATGCTGCTGGTAAGCGGCATTATGATGGTGACAAGCTCCTATGCGTGGTTTGTGATGTCCACCGCACCGGAGGTCAAGGGCATTCAAACGCAGGTGGGCGCCAACGGTGCGCTGGAGATCGCCCTGCTGGATAAGGATAGCTGGACAGACCTGAGCCGGCTGGATATGGGCGATATTGATGAAAACGCCACTACCGAGCAGAACGCGGTGACAGCCAACCTGACTTGGGGCAACCTGGTGGATCTGGAAAGCGCCACCTATGGCTTAAGCAATATTATCCTGCAGCCCTCGCGGTTGAATATTAAACAGTCTGGTATCGAAGGGACCGACGACTATACAATATTAGGTACCCTGCTGAAAACCCCTGTATATGGCGAGGACGGCAGAGTGAAAAAGCTGGAAGAAAAGGCTGTGGCAAGCATCTACAAGGCAGAGGACAAAGCCTTTAATGAGACGGGCTACGGCGTGCGCGCCATCGGCACCGCCGCTAATATGAGCACCTTCCAGCTGGGCATGAACGCTGCCCGCACGCAGATCTCCAACTTTACCACCAGTGCCCGCAGCGCCGCCAGCACCGCCCTGAATACCCACGGCGGCAATATGGCAAGCATCGCGGTGGCTTATGCGCTCCAAGGCAAGGAAGACGGCTACACCAAGCAGGATATCGAGAATATCAAAGCCTTGGCGGTGGATATGCAGGCTGCCGTGGACCAGATCGAAAACGGTATGCGGCAGGTCTATGCCGGTTACATCACCACCAAAGCCAGCGGGATTACTGCGGAAACCTATCAGGCAGCGCTGGAGGAAATCAACACACTGACACTGGCGGAACTTGATGCGAAATACCCCGCCATTACGACGGAATATGATATTTCCGGTTTTATCACCAAGCTGGAAAATACAAAAAAATTGGTGAAAGATGCAACTGAGAAGTGCGATACATTTATAAACCAGAACAGAACCTATACATGGTCTGAAATTTCCGGCATTATCACCCCTTTGGTGAATATAGATAAGATGACCCTTGGCGGCAAAAATGTCACTGAATTGAAAGCGGAACTGAAGAACTCAGACGGCTCAATCAACTTCGATGCAGCAGTGAAACTGGTTCAGGGAGGCTTGAACATTACCGTACCCAGCGGCAGCGGCTTGCTGAGTGAGATTGCGGACTTTGTGGGCGACTACACGGCAACGGTCACAGTCAAAGAGGTGACTGTTGGAGGAAATTCCTTGAAAGATGTAGATGTCGGCATGGAGACTAAGACTACCTACAACCCGCCGATCCTTACCGCGTGCAGCAACAAGCTGTCAGCGCAGGAGCTGATTGAGGCAACGGGCAGCAGCGCCATCACCGATTACTACGGCTATGCCATTGATCTGGCGTTCCGTACCAATGCTACCAACAGCAGCCTGCAGCTGCAAACCGATCCGGCAAACCGGATCTACAATGATGGCAGCTCCCAGAACGAAGCCCTGCAGGGCGGCGGCAGCTACATGACCTTTAAGACGGAAGCGGGACTTTCCGCCACCAAGATGGTGAAGCTGATGAATGGCGTGCGCGTGGTCTTTATGGATAAGAGCCAGAATGTGCTGAAGCTTGCCAAGCTGGATACCACGTTGGGGAAGAATAACTATACTCAGTTAAAGGATCAGACTGACGATAATTTCGCCTATCTGAATGCCTTCCCCTCGGAGACCGCGACGACTTATCAGAAGTCGGATATTATCTCCAAGGCGGAGTATAATAACCTCCCCGCAACAGGCACAGTAGAGTTCAAAACCGCAGAGGACGGCACCAATACCGTGACCGCCAAGCTGTACCTGTATGAATTCTCCATGACAACGAAACCCAACGCAGATGGAACGACCCATCAAACCGGCGGTATTACCATCGGCAATAAGATCACCTCGACCGCCATTACCGCGCTGGAAGCCGATACGCCGATGATTGTTACCGCGCTGGTTTATCTGGACGGCAGCGTGGTGAATAACTCCATGGTGGCGGCTTCCGCGCTGCAATCCATGACCGGCACCCTGAACCTGCAGTTCAGCAGCAGCGCGCAGCTTATGCCCGCGCAGAATACAGCGCTGAAGGACGGCAAGAACAATAATACCTCCGGCGGCTGATTTTTACAGGCAGTCATTTGGCATGAATAGACCGCCCCGCGCGGGGCAGAAAGGGATAAGCGCTTTTGAATGCCATCATAAACAACAAACAACAAAAAATGCGCACGGTGGTGTACATATGCATTCTGATAGCGCTGCTGTCGCTGCTGGTGGTCGCCAGTTATACATGGTTTTCCATCAGCCGCACGCCCTCCGTGCGTGAGATGGCGGTCTATATCAATTCCGGCACGGGACTGCAGCTTGCAGCGGCGTATGATGCCCCCGATGAAGGCTGGGGACAGCAGATCAATTTCCCCGATCTGGTAAACAAGGATACCGCCCCGCTGAAGCCCGTGACATGGTCGGAAAAGCAGCAGAGCTTTATGACCATTATTTACGGGAACGACGGGCGCATGACCGAGCAGTACCGTGCGCTTACCGATGAAAACAACGCCAACCGCTCCGATATAGAGGGCTACTATGTGGTAGGCACCTTCTTTGCCCGCACCGATGAGAGCTGCAATGTCTCGCTGGCGGACGCCGTGGAGGTGAACGAGGGGCAGAACGGCGCGGGGACTTTCGTGATCGGTACGCCGGTGTGGGACGGGCAGACCATTCTGCACTACGATGGCGGCAACGGGGCGGAAACGGCTGTGCGGCTGGGCTTTCGCATCACTAAGATAGACCCTGCCAACGGGACCGATAACGGCACCTCGGTATTTTATATCTACGAGCCGAATTGTGACCGGCACCTGGAAAAGGAACCGAGCGGCTATGTGGAGACCCCCAGCATAGACGGCACCAAGACGCTGAGCGACCGGCTGATCCTGCAGTCCGCCTCCACATGGTCGGAGGCGTATCCGGTGCAGCGAGATGTTACCATTAAATCGTTGGGGAAGTTTACCACAAGCACAAGGCTTTTCAGTATACGCGCGGGAGAGATGTACCGTATCCGGCTTTATGTGTGGCTGGAGGGACAGGATATCGACTGCACGAATATTGTAAAAGAAGCGCAGATCCTGGCTAATGTTCAGTTCACCACCGAATACAGCGGACAGACCGGTCTGCAGGATATTCCCGGATAGAACAGGACGGGCTTGAGGAACCGTCTGTTATCAAAATAAAGACGCAAACGATGGAGGGAGAGTACCCATGCAAAAAAAGTGGACAAAAAAAGAGAAGGAGCCGAAAGCCGACGCTGCCCAGCAGACGGAGGATATTGAGGTGCAGCCCAAAAAGGGCAAGCGCGTAGCTAATACCATTATCAACATCGTGCTGGTCATCGCTATCATTCTGGCGGCGATCTGCACCTACACCAGCTATGTCAGCACCAGCGGCAACGGCGTTCCCAGCATTTTCGGGCTGCGCATCATGTCTATTCAGACAGAATCTATGTACCCGACCATGAAGCCCGGCGATCTGATCTTTGATACCGCCGTAAAGGACACCAGTGAGCTGCAGATCGGTGACATCATCACCTACTGGACGGTCATCGACGGCGAGCGTGTGCTGAATACCCATAGAATTACCGAAATTTACGATGGCGGCGGCTATCTTATCTTCCAGACCAAGGGTGATAACAACACCATCGAAGACTCGCTGACCGTCCATGAATCCGAGATCGTCGGTCAGTACAACGGCATGAAGATTGCGGGACTGGGCAAGCTGTTTGATTATCTGCAGACCAGCACCGGCTTCCTCATTGTTGTGGTCATTCCGGTTGCTATCTTCTTCCTGTATCACCTTATCCAGTTCTTCCGTGTGCTGTTTGAGTACCAGAGCGTGAAGAACAAGCTGATCTATGAGAAGGAGCGCGGCAAGAACGAGGATCTGGTAGAGGACGAAAAGCGCAAGCTGGAGGAGAACCGTCAGGCAGAGCGCAAGCGTATGGAAAACGAACTGCGTGAGAAGCTGCGCGCCGAGCTGCTGGCGGCTTCCGCTCCCGCACAGGAGGAGACCCCTGCCGAGGAGACTAAGGAGACCCCCGAGGAAATGGAAGCACGCCTGCGTGCCGAGATGGAGGCGGAAGCCAAGGCAAAAGCCGAAGCGGAAGCAAAAGCCAAGGCAGAGGAGGAAGCACGTGCCGCTATGGAAGCGGAGATCCGTGCCAAGATCAAGGCGGAAATGGAAGCGGAGGCTGCCGCCAAAGCCAAAGAGGAGACCGAAGCCGAGGGCTGATATTTCCCGCAGCCGCCCCGCGGCATCATCAATGTCCTAAAAAGGGCAGGAGCAGAGGTAAGAAATGGACAACTTTTTGAGGTACTTTTATCAGGACGTCGGACGGGTGTTCCGCGCTTTTCTGGATATATTCGCGTCCTTTTTCAACTTTGTCAACTACCTGTTCAACTTCCCCATGCGGCTAAAGCTGATCCGTGAGACCAGCGGCAGCTTTTCCACGGGGGAGTGGATCATGCTGGTCATTACAGAGCTGGTTCTGGTCGCTGTCGCGGTCATCATCGTCATATTCCTTGTCAAGCTGCTCCGGAAGCTGTTCCGCTTCCGTGTGCCGGTGAAAAAGTACGATGAAGTCGTCAAGCAGGTACGCAATCTCCAGCGGGATCTGCTGCGCGCCAACTACGAAAAGGACCGCCTGCTGCAAATGAAGGTGGCGGAACTGGGTGTGCCGCAGGAGCAGCTGGAAGCGGAAGCCGCGGCAGGCGAGGAGGGAGAGGAAAGCGGGGAATATGTCCCCACCTCCAACCGAAATACCATCACCTCGCCGCCTGTCGATCCGGCGGAGAGCCGCTTCTTCCGGCTTACCTCGGTGGATAATTTCTATAAGACCGAGTACCACCCGCCCATCTACAATGACGATATCACCTTGGCGGATATTTGCGACCAGTTCCGCCGTTATGCCGCTTCCCAGCTGGGGCTTTACTACGACCTCAGCATGATGGAATACTTCATCGCCTCGATGGGTACGGCACGCATCATTATTCTGCAGGGTATTTCCGGTACCGGTAAAACCTCGCTGCCCTACGCCTTCGGTAAATTCGTTCAAAACGATTCCACCGTTGTATCGGTGCAGCCCGCATGGCGCGAGCGTACCGAGCTGTACGGCTATTACAACGAGTTTACCAAGAAATACACCGAGACGGACTTCCTGCGTGCCGTGTATGAGGCGAACTATTACCGCGATCCGCATCTCATTATTTTGGACGAGATGAACATAGCGCGCGTGGAGTATTACTTCGCCGAGATGCTCTCCATTTTGGAGCTTCCCCGTAAGGAGGAATGGAAGGTCGATATTGTCACCGCTGTGTGGGATAACGACCCCTGCCTCATCAACGGCGGCACCGTGCAGATCCCAGATAATATCTGGTTTGTCGGCACCATCAACAACGATGACTCCACCTTTGCGGTGGCGGATAAGGTGTACGACCGTGCCATTCCCATCGATTTGGACAGCCGCGCCGATCCGTTTGAGTGTGAGCCGGCAGACCCGATTTACATTACTACCGATCATTTGGAGCAGCTTTTTGAAAAGGCACGGGAGCAGTACCCCATTACTCAGCAGATGCTGGATAAGCTGGATATCCTCAACGACTATCTCATCAAGAATTTCCGGCTTGCTTTCGGTAACCGTATCATGAAGCAGGTCAGCGATTTCGTCCCCTGCTACATCGCCTGCGGCGGCACCGAAATACAGGCTGTCGATTTTATCGTCTCCAAAAAGGTTCTGCGTAAGTTCGAGTCGCTGTCCCTCAGCTTTATGAAGGACGAGCTGACCAAGTTCAACAGCTATCTGGATAAGGTCTTTGGCAAGAACCAGATGCCGCTGTGCAAGGACTATGTAGAGTACCTGAAGCGGAGCAACTAAGCAGAAAAGCGTGGCAAAAAAGTAAAGCGAAAGGAGGTGCTGCCCCTTGGCACAGGAAGCAAAAGGACAGAATAAGCGCAAAAAAAGCGCGCTTATCGACCCCATTTACACCAAGTTCGTCCGTGGTGTAACGCGGGCGATCGGCAGCACGGAATTTTACGAATTCTTTATGGACGCCGTCTCCCGCGCCCAGAACGAATTTCAGTTTTCCAACCGCAAGCTGGTCAAAACGGTCGACCTGACATGGGTAGACGCCATTGAGGAATCCCTTGATGCTTTCCAGAAGATCATTGCCTCCCCGCGAAATGTCCTCAAGGAGGAGGATCTGATCGTCAATGTGGCAAACGCCAAAAAATCCGGCGCAGAGACGGTTCGCCATTTGGCGCAGCACTCCGGCTTGGTGGATTCCTTTGACGAGGAGCGGAATGAGGTTCACCCGGGCAGGCTGATGCAGCGCTACCGCGAGGAATCGTGGGGACTGTACGAAAACCGGCTGGTGTTCACCACCATGGAATTCGCTTACCACTTTGTAAAAATACGCCACGACGCTCTGTTCGAGGCAATGAGCGATGAGTTCGGCGCCAAGCTGAAGGTGAAGTCCGATATGGACAGTGCCACCGAGCATGTCCATATGGATATGTTCCTGCACATCAAGGAGATCGACAGCGCGCTGGAGACCGACGCGAAAAACGGCGATACCTTCTCCCGTATCTCCCGTATTTACCGTATCCTCAGCGTGTATATGAACAGTGCTTTTGCCCAGCAGATGAGCAAGCTGGAACGTATCAAGGGGACTGTCAATAAAACGAATGTACTGAAGAAAAACAAGGATTACCGTGTGATCCTCAGCCTATTTGAATTCCTGCGGAAATACGATGACATCGGCTACACCATTCGTGTGGTGGAGCAAAGCCCGGAGATCAACGAACGGTTCCAGCAGGATATTTACCATAACATTCTCTTCAATTACCTCATTCTCAAGGGCTATCTGGAGGACGAGGAGGACCGGACCGTTCCGGTAGAGCCCAAGGAACGCCGCAGGACGCTGAAGCCGAAGTTCATCAAGCAGATCGTGGAGGAGCTGACGGAGGACTACGATCTTCCCGATGTCGAGATCCGCAAGGTGCTCATCGAGGAGCTGACCAAGGAACAGCTGATGCGCGAGGAGAAGGCGGAGCGCCTGCGGCTGGTAGAGGAGCAGGAGAAAAAGCGCAAAGAGGAAAAGGCGCGGCTGGCAGCCGAAAAGAAAGCGGAAGCCGAGCGTCGCCGCGCCGAGCGCGAAGCCGAGGCGGAGCGCCGCCGTGCCGAACAGGAAGCGGCAGAACGCCAGAAGCGCATGGAGCAGATGCAGTATGAGGCAGAAAAGCGCCGCTGGAGCAAGCTGCTTAAATCCGAGCTGGATCGTTTCGAGAATGACCTCCCCGAACAGCTGCAAAAGCGCGAAGTGGAGGAAGAAGCCCTGCGGAAGCGTGCCGCCGAGGAGCAGGACTATGCCGATGCCGTAAGACTGCTGGAGGAAGCCGCCCAGCGCAAGAAAGAGGAACAGGAGCGCGCCCGTATCCGCCGCAGGGAGGAAAAGGAGCGCCAGGAGCGCGAAAAGCTGTTGGCAGAGCAGAAAGCCCTGCGGGAAAAGCAGGAGGCGGAAGAACGCCTGCGTCAGCAGCAGGCAGAGGAGGCCGCCCGACTGGCAGAGGAGCAGCGGCAGCAGGCGCTCATTGTGCTGGCACCGGTACTGGCGGAGCTGGAATTCGCCCACGGGCAGCTGCAGCACCAGCAGGAGCTGCGCCGCCAGCAGATAGAGACCGCACAGAGAGAACAGGAAGAACGCGAACGGGCGCGCATAGCCCGTTTGAAACAGAAAAACAAGGTATAAAGGGAGGGGGACTGCACGGTGAGGAAAAAAATGTGGATAGCCGCTGAATGCGGCAGTACAGCCGTGCAGTGGGCTGCGATGAATACTTCTTCGGCACAGGATACCAAACGGGAAAGGAGGGGCAAAAGATGACCAACGAGACCAGACAGAGAATTGAATCCTATCAGGAGCTTTTGCCCAATATGAAGGAAAAGGTGGCAGCAGCGCTTATTATGCTGGTGCTGGCGCTTAGCGTGGCGGTCACCGCCACCTACGCGTGGATCACCATTTCCCGCGCGCCGGAAGTTTCCAGTATTGCGACTACCATGGCGGCAAACGGCAACCTGGAGATCGCCCTTTCCAATGATGAGGGTACCCAGCCGGAGGAATTTGATATTGATGAGGGTGTCAAGCGCGAGCTTGATATCAACGGCTCCAATTTGCAGTGGGGCAATCTGATCAATCTCAGCGACTCCTCTTATTACGGTATTGACAAGCTCGCCCTGCGTCCGGCAAAGCTGAATACCGGTGCGCTGCGAACCAATCCGCTGCAGGGTGCAACATACGGCACCGATGGCCGTGTAACGGAGCTGAACAGCCAGTATTCTTTCTTTAAGTGGGATAAGACCACCAAATCCTTTGTGGCGAATAATAAATATGGCGTGCGCGCCATTGCTTCTTATACCGTCGCCACTTCCGATGCTTCCAATCAGGAGTTTATCCAGAAGTACAACGAAGTACAGACCGCCTACGGCAAGGTAGCGGATTACTATAACCGTGTTTTCAAAAAGACGATTGCCGGTTTGGGTACCGGTATGAATACTTTCCTACAGGCGAAAGTCAATACTACCAAATATGCGCCGAACGGCGCAACCTCTCCGCTTGAACTTAAAACATCGGATATCGATAGCATGCTGGCAACCTATCAGGCACTTTACGATACCATGAAGCTGCTGCTGGAGGCACAGGCATCGCTGGCAAATCTGCAGCAGTATATGTTCGTGAAAAGCAGCGGACAGACAACCTATGCGGCAATCACCGCGGAAGAGCTGTACAAAAACCCTGAGAAGTATAACAGCAGCCGCACGGTCGCGGCAGGTTCCACAGATCCTCTTGATGCTATTATGATCACGGGTCTTAAGGACTTTGTTATTGACTATAAAAAAGCTGAAACAAACATTAAAAAACTTACAGAGCTGCGGGATAGAGCGACCAATGGCGAAAAAGTAACCTCCGATGATGTTACTGATCCATTATATGATCTTTGCCAGCCGAATACGGCAAAGATAGACGGAACGCCGGCAAAAGACCTGATGAATGATAAGTCTAAGCTGGTGTCCATGGCACTTGGGGGAGATTGTCTTGCACAATTTGACGAAGGGCTTTTGGCACGCTTCGAGCAGTATGGTATCGAAGATACAGACCGGTTGCCCAAGTCGAAAAAAGTTTCTGAGAATGCAGCGGCAATAAGTGTAAAAACAAGCATAATGAATGTAAATATCACCGGTCACCTGTGTACCGGTGCTACCGGTCTCAGCACCGCCGCTGCTGATTTTAGCGTCGATACATCAAAATTTGAATCGGCGGATAAAAATGCGCAGGACACCTACGGCATGGCAATGGATTTCTGGGTGCGTACCAATGCCGAGGAAACGCTGCTGAAACTGGAGGGTGCGCTGGTGGCAGACAGCGCCACCGGCGAGATCCTCAGCTATGATGGCGTCAACCGAATCTGGGGTTCTACCGGAAATACCAACCTGACCACTGACAGCACGACACAGGGCGGCGGCAGCTGCTATATTTACTATGCCGATAACCCCGCCGATGTGGCGCGTTCTCTGGCGCTGCTCAAGCAGATGAAGGTCGCCTTTGTAGATGCAGGCGGCACCCTGCTGGCGACTGCCTCCATGGATACCGAGGAGGGGCAGTACTATGCCCAGAACGGCCGCATCACCGTACCGCTGACTATTGATGAAGGCAGCGGTCTGGGGCTTACCTATACTTACAAGGACGAGACCGAAAAGGAACAGACCGGTCTTGCCATTTCGCAGCTTACCATGGATAACCCGCAGCGGATCACCGCCATTGTCTATCTGGACGGTACCGGTCTGGATAACACCATGGTGCTTTCCTCGGCAGAGATCCAGGGTCAGCTCAATATCCAGTTTGGTTCCTCTGTCAACCTGAAGACCAGCGGCGATAACCGCCTGCTGACCGCCGAGCGCAAGGTCACGGCGGAAATTGTCGGCAAGACCAAGTTTGACTTCTTCACAGACGCGGAGAAGTCTGTCAAGGTCAATCTGACGGTCGACGGCGCGACACCGAGTACGGTAAAGGCGTTCTTCGTCCGTGAGATCACCAGTACGCAGGGCTCCCGCGAAGGTCTAATTAACTTTAACAAGACAAACGACACCGGCGGCACCAGGACAGGCTGGGAGGGCAGCTATGGCTTTACCGCGCCCGGCACCTACCATCTGCGCTATGTCCAGCTGGACGGCGTCGACTACGCGCTGACCACCCCGCTGACGGTCATTGTCAAGGGCTTCAGCATTACCGGTGTGGAGTGGAACAACGTAGTCAATGAACGCACGGTATATTCCACCGAAAGCAGCCATCAGGAGCCGATCAGCATCACGATCAGCGCGACCAACGCAAATGAGAATCCCGACAAGGTCACCGCGATCTTTGAGCGCAGCGACGGCAGACCGATCAGCGTTTCCACCAGCCGGGAGACCTCTACCGGTAGGTGGAAGGGCACGGCTTCGTTTACCGGCTCCGGCGATTATACCCTTTCCTATGTGATCGTGGACGGCAAGTACCAGGCTGTTCCCAGCGGAATGCAGAAGAAGCTGGAGCTGCACCTCGGTCTCAAGGCAGCGATCCGCATCATGAGCAAGACCGGCTTTGATGAAAACAACAACGCCGGCTTTGAAACCGGTAGGAGCTATTCCAGCAAGCTCTACTTCAGGGTCACCGATGACTCCAATGATCCGATCGAGGGCGTAGAGGGCGTTACCCTGACCTACACCAATGGTTCTGTTGCAGGTACACGCGCATTCGATGCCGCATGGAACGATGCCGGCTACTACGAGGCAAACATCGTTATGACCATGGCGGGGCGTTACAGCTTCAGCAACATCAGTATGGGCGGGAATACCCTGAGGCGCGCAACGGAAGCGCCGGTATTCACCCTCATCAGCCCCGATCCTCCCATCTATATCCAAAGCTCGCAGAGCACTTGGCACGGCGAGGAGAATATCCAGTTTATTCCCAACAGCACCGATGCGATCCTTGGACCGATAGGGATCCAGAATACCGCCAGCGATATTCAGGCGGTGCTGTATAACGACATCGCGAAGGATTACTTTGTCGTTAATGTGAAGGACCCCAACAGCACGGAAGCTGTGAACGGTTATATTATTGCGGCGGGCGAGAATAAGTGGAATATCAAGCTGCCCACCTACACAAAGACCGAAAACGGCGTTACCACCACCGAGATCGACGGTACCTGGTCGCTGGTGTGCTTGAAGCTGTGGAACTGCTACAAGAATGGCAACTTCTACGATGCACAGGCTCAGCTTATCTGGCTGGGTACTTCGACGGCAGCACAGCAGTACAAGGAGAAACAGGAAGCAGGCTTCACAGCGCACGAAAACCTCGATTTCTCCCGGTTGGATACCACCGTTTCCAACCATGTTGTGGTGAATATGTCGACCGCTAAGTCGGCTTTGGGCAGCAGCACAACTGCCTTTATGACCGAGCACCCGATCAGTGAACTGGGCATCTCTGTCCGGCTGACCGATGCCTACGGCCGCCTGATCCCCGCGACCGGCAGCGACAATATGTACATCACCCTTACCTATCGACCCAATACTGCCGAAAACTACGGCTACAAGGTAAGCGGCTATCCCGGCGATATACTTACAAAGACCATTACGCTGGAAAACAGCAATGGCAGCTGGGTGCCCAATGCAGCCAGCGCGGCGCAGGTGCTGCAGTATGTCGGCGAGTACACAGTTAAGCTCAACATCAACGGCAAGGAATACACCCACGCCACCAATGAGGTCGTCCCCGAGAAGTACACCGTTACCTCGGCGGGACCCACCGCGGCAAACCTTGGCAAGCTGCAGATCACCAATACCGGCACCTTTGGTAAGGATACCAACGGCGCGGTAAATGGCAAGTTCCTTGGCAGCTACCCGCTGGGCATTACTGTTACACCTACTCTTACCGCGAATGGCAAGCCGGTAAACTATGTTGCCATCAGTGCCGATGCAGTGACCTACAGCCTGCGGCACACCGGCAATAATGAAGAATACGGCGGCTACACATGGCAGGGCAATAATGCCCTTACCGCGGTAAGCGGCACGCTGGGCGCCAGCGGCACCGGCTATGCCAGCACCGGCAGCCAGCAGCTGTTGGCAGGCACCTACACCGGCACCGTCAGCTTTACATGGAACGGTGAAACCACGACCGCCAACCTGCAGCCCATCAGCGTGTATTCCGTCCAGCCGGAGATCACCGTCAAGGGTGTAAGCCCCGAGGGTGAAGTGACCTTTACCACGATCACAGACCAAAGCCGCCACTATAAGACGGAAGATGCAGGCAACGCCGTACTGAAAGGCACCAATAACTACGGCGATCATTATGCGGTAGTTTACATGCAGTACAAGGCATATATTGCGGAAGAAAACCCCGGTAAGTGCACGGGACGCGATGATGTGTTCTTCAGTTCTGCCAAGTTTGCCAATTACACTGCGCCCAAGGTACAGCTTTCGGCGGCAAATTCCGGTGATGGCATTGCCCTGAACCTCAACCTGGGTACGGCGGTAAGCCTTACCGATGGCACCCTGACATGGGTGGAGATCGGTACCGTGAGCGACGCGGAAGCGAGCCTGCGCACCGTGGAGGAGATATACGAAGAGCATCTATGGGGTAATTATACGGATAATTTCGTTTACAATGCCAAGATCTTTACCAACCTTGGTGTCAAGAACATCAAGGAAGTCACCAGCACCGTGGGCGGCGTGACCTATACCCGCACGCTGGCGGAACCCGTTACCATCAGCCAGACCAACCACCTCGATCCGTGGCTCAACATCACGCAGGATGTGCCGGGCGTCTCCATCAAGGTGGAGAAAGAGGACGGCACGGCGCTTGGCGCTTACAGTCAGGTGCCCGGCGGCACCGCCCTGCGCGTTACGGTAACGGTGACCGATGATGTGCGTTACCACGCCCCCGGTATGGAGACCCCCGCCAATGCGGACCGTATGCAGTGGCAGCTGGTCGGCTCGGATGAAAATACGGCGATCTACACCTGCCGGATGGACTTCGACAATGTAACGCTGACCCCCACGGTCAAGGCTTATCCGCGGCTTACGGTGATAAGCGAACTGAATAAGAGCAAAGTGACCGCCGCGGTGGGCAATAGATCCATCGACGGCACCGATCTGGTGAAGCCCGGCGAGACCGTCACCGTCACCGCCAATGCCCTTACCGGCTGGTACCAGCCGCGCATGAACGCGGCGGTAAGCGGCTGGCAGCAGCGGTCGGCAGGGGACTACACGGCAGTGTACACCTTCACCATGCCGGAGGAGGATGTAACGCTGCAAGCCCCCACCGTGCAGCAGATGCGGCAGGTGACATGGGATAACTCCGCGGGCGTTGTGGATTTCCAGGTGACCGATACCACCGAGAACCGCACCGTGGCGAACGGCGGCTATGTCATTCCGGGTCATGGGCTTACCATCACCATCAATGCGGTCGGCGGCGTAAATCCCCAGCTTACCGCCCCCGCGGATGCGACCGAGCTTTCCGGCGGCAGCGACTTTACCAAACAGTACAGCTACACCATGCCGGATAAAGACCTGACCATTGTGGGCACCGCCGATGGCTACCCGACTATGAGCTTTACCAGCAACGCGGTAAGCGTTACAAAGGTGCTCAGCAGCAATCTGGATGTAACGCCGAGCCGCAATGTGGAAAACGGCAAGGTAGTCTTTGCACTGGGCGTCAAGCCGGGCAATACGGTACAGATCACACTGGCGGCGGAGCCCGGCTACTATGCCCCGCGCATGGCACTGCCTGCGGGCGTGACCGCATGGAAAGAAACCCCGGTGGAAAATGACCGAACGGCTACCTACACCTTTGTTATGCCCTCCGTTTCGGGCGAGACGCTGCCGCTTACGGTAAGCGCCACCGAAGCGCCGATGCTCACCATCGAGAACAGCGGCACGGTCATCACCGCCGGCGGCAAGCACTACAATGGCACAGCGTTCTCCGTCAAGTCCGATATCCGGGTACAGCCCGGCACCACGGTGACGGTAACGGTGGGGGTAGGCAATGCCGCCACCCACCTGAACCCCGCGGTAGCGGCGCCCGCCGGTGTTGCCGATTGGCAGCAGAGCGGCGCCACCTACACCTTTACCATGCCCAAGGCGGATGTCACGCTGAAAGGTACCGCCGATAAGTACCCGACCATCGAGTTTGGTGCAACAAACTGTACCATAACGGTGTCGGGCGACAGCGGTAAGCTCAGCTCTGGCGCGGTGGTCAAGCCCGGTGATAAGCTGGAGGTAACACTGGCGTATGACGAGGCGACCTACGGTCCCTGCTACGACTTGAAGCTGACAGGCACGGATGCCGGCAGCTTTACACAGTCCGGCAATACCTACACCTACACGGTCAGCTCGTCCGATCTCAATAAGACCCTCCGGTTCAGCGGCTCTGCCACAACAAAGCCGTACATTGTATTTAACATATCCAAGTGCAATGTGCACCAAGGCAGTGACCATAATGCGACAAAGATTAGTTCTTCCAATAAGATTTATCTTGTGCCGGGCGACACAATGACTGTGTATATTGAGAATGCATCCGCAGGCAGTTGGTATTCTGGTCCAACATTGACAGGTAGCGGTGTAACAATAACAAAAAATAAAGAGGACACCAGAACTGTCAACTGGTACACAAAATATAAGTACTGCACATATACGATTAAAGTTACAGCTACCACTGGTGAAATAAAACTTACCGCCAAAGGCAGCTAATATCCCCCAATAAGGAGGCGCAGCTATGCGCAGAAAACACCATCGTTTATTATGCATTGCCATAGCACTGCTGCTGGCTGCGGCACTGCTGTGTACCCCCGCCGCGGCTGCCCAGTCGGGCAGCTGCGGGCAGGGGCTGCAGTGGCAGCTCTCCGGCGGCGTGCTGCGCATTACCGGCACCGGCGCCCTGCCCTCCTACACGGATAACAGCATGCCGCCATGGTACGGCAGTGCGGGCAGCATCACCACCGTTATTGTGGGCAGCGGCGTTACCGCCATCGGCGATCTTGCCTTCTACGGCTGTACCGCCCTTACCGCGGTGCGCCTGCCGGATAGCGTGACCGCCATCGGCACCGCCGCCTTCAAGGATTGCTCTGCGCTGGGCAGCATTGCCCTGCCGCCCGCGCTGCTTTCCATCGGCGAAGCCGCCTTTGAAAACTGTGAGAAGCTGGGCAGCATCACCCTGCCCGCGGGGCTTCGCTCCATCGGCAGCTTTGCCTTCTACCGCTGCACGGGGCTTACCTCGGTGGTGGTTCCCTCCTCGCTGGAGGAGCTGGGGCTGGTGGCGTTTGGCTACTGCACCTCGCTTATCCGTGCCGAGGTAAATGGCTCGCTGACTGCCCTGCCGGATTGGACTTTCTACGGCTGCACCTCCCTTACGGAGGTCTCGTTGCCGCAGACCGTCACCTCCACCGGCGAGGATTCCTTCCGCGACTGTAAAAACTTGCAGACCATCTATTATGACGGCACCGCCGATGTGACTCCTCCGCAGGGAAGCGGCACGGATACCGCGGTGCGCCCCACCGGGGAAATGCCGTCCTCCGGCAGCAATTCGCGGTGGGATATCCCCGGAAATTCCGCGGAAAGCACCACCGTCACCGATACCGGAAATTCCAACCTGACCGAGAAAACCACCACCGATCTTGATATCAAGATAAACGGCAAGGACAGCACACTGGAAGATGTTTCCGCGGCGGGCGAGGAGGACGAGATCTCCATCGGCTCCAGTACCACGACGGTCATTTCCGGCACAGTCAGCAATTCCGAGGGCTGGAACGAGCTGGGAGAAAAGGTGGATAACGCCAAAAAGAATGATGAGACCGTAGTAAAGGTCGATGTCAAGCTGTCCGGCTCCACCGTCTCCGGTGAGGATCTTTCCAAGCTGGCGGAAAAAGATGTCGATACGACCATCACCACCGCCAGCGGCAGCACATGGCAGCTGGAGCAGGGCAGCAATACCAAAAAGGATTTCTCCCAAAAGGAATATGATCTGGACTATACCGTTTCCGATGCGGAGGGCAAGGACAAACCGGATATCGAAAGCGATAAGCTGTACCAGGTGGACTTTGCCGGCAGTACCGATTTTAATGCCACGGTGGGGATCCGTGTTCCCGATGCCAAGCGTCAGTATGCCACTCTGTATCAGGAGGACGAGGCGCTGCAGACCACCCTTGTTGATGATAATGGAATCGCGTGGTTTTCCCTCGCGAATGTCGATGCCAGAACGAAATACTATGTTGGAATCAACTCCCGCGGCATCGATCCTCGTCAGGCGATCATTCCCGATAGCCTCAGCGGGTCTTACGGCGCTGATTACACCCTTACCGATTCCAGCGGTAAGCAGTATCAGGTCACCGGTCGCAGCTCCCGCTGGGGCATTACCGGCAGCCAGTTTACCGTTTATGTTGCCATTGCGGTGGCACTGGTCGTGCTCATCGTCGCCCTTATTATGATCACCCTCAATAAGCTGGCGAGGAACAAAGCGAAGTACGCCACCCCGCAGGGGGAGGACGACGCCATCGATGAAGATGCCCTCCGCCTGCAGGTCATGCAGGAAATGCTGGAGGAGACCCGCAAGTCCAAAAACAAGCAGGAATAAAAACATAGAATTATACTTATAGGAGAGGAGGCGGACGGCAGCGTGAAGAAAAATCACATTTTGAAGCTCACCGCGTTGGCGCTCATGGTCGTGATGACACTTACCGTTGCGGTCACCTCCACCTATGCGTGGCTCACCATGTCCTCCAGCCCCGTGCTGGAGGGACTGCGGGTCACGGTTGCCGGTGATAATACCATCAAGGTCGCCGAGGATATGACCAAAGAGGTCAACGGAACGACGATCCATTACCCCGCACCGTTTTCGGAGAACCTCAATCTTTCCACCAGCGGGCAGTATCAGTATCTGAAGGAACTGAAAGGGCTCGCACCGGTTTCTACCGTAGATGGCGTTCACTGGTTCCTACCCAACTATTACACCTCCGCCGATCGGGAGGTGCAGCTTGGCAGCGCCATGGTCGGTACCATTATGCCGGTCGGCAGGTTTACCATGGATACCACATTGCAATATGCCAATCTCACAGAGGCTGCCGAAACGGGTGAACAGATGGGCCATTACGCCTACTTTGATCTTTGGGTCATGTCACCTTCCGGCGATTGCGATCTTCGCGTCGCTACCGGTACAGGCGATGACAATACCGGCAGCTATGTCATCTCTCTGCCGGATATCCAAAAGGACGCGGAGGGTAATTTTGCGCTGAATGAAAACAGCTCGACGGTCGAAGCATCGGCACGGGTCGGCTTTCTGGTCAATGAACTGCCCATCACCGATAATGAAGCGCTGCAAACGGCATTTTCCGAGGGCGGCAGCACCGCAGAGTACAAAAGTCTGCGCGGGATCTATGCCGAAAAGGACGGCAGCAGCACCCAAAGCGGTATCGGCAGCAACAGCTTCACCATTTATGAGCCCAATGCTGACAGCCACCCGCAGTCGGGGCAGGACGGCGATTATATTGCTACCTATCCCATTGGATTGGATACATACCTGAACCAAAAGGAGCAGTCGGTTTTCGACCGTCTTACGGTGCAGAAAAGCAGCCAATGGCTGCGGGATAGCGGCGGTACCCGCCTGCTGGATTATCAGCTGCAAAAGGCGCTCCTGCAGGCAGGCGGAAAAGCTGCCGCCATGGACGAAGAAACCGCAGCCGGATATTTCTACTCCACCTATCTTCAGGGGCAGTATTCCTTCCTGGTTCAAAAGGGACGGTTCTTCGCCAAAAGCGTAGAGCTTTCCACCGGTCTGGCGCAGGAGACCCGTTCCATCGCCGGTGCGGATCTGGAAAAGTATAAGACCGCAGGCGCTACCGAAGATGCCGTCATCGTCCGGTTGCAGCGCAATGTCCCTCAGCGGATCAGAGTTTTCATCTGGCTGGAGGGGCAGGACGCCGATTGCACCGGCGCCGCGGAGAACTTGCGCTTCGCGGTCAATCTCCAACTCGCAGGAGCGAACAGTTAACACATGGAAGAAAATAATCTGGAAATCAAAGCGGAAGAGCAGAACGCCGAAGCCGAAGCGCCCGTAGTGGGCAAAAAGCAGAAAATCGTCAGCCGTGCCGTAGCGGTGCTGCTGGCGGCGGCGCTCATCTTCTGCATCTATACAGTCACACAGGTGCTTTCCAAGGGGTATGTCACCGTCGGCGGGTACAGTATGTTCCGTGTCATGACCGGCAGTATGGAGCCGACCCTGCAGGTCAATTCCCTGCTGCTTTCGCGGCAGACTCCCATCGAGGACATCGCGGTGGGCGATATCATCTGCTACCGTTCCCGCAATTCGCAGACCAGAGATTGGGCAATCACTCACCGTGTGGTCGCTATCCGGCAGGATGCCGATGGCAGCCCGCTTCTGGAGACACGGGGCGACAACAACCCCGTCTCTGATACGCAGTATATCACCGCGGCAAACCTCATTGGCAAAGTAGTGTGGCACAGCAGGGAAGGGAGTTCATTTGCCGTGTTCATTTCTTGGCTCACCGGTAAAATCGGTTTTCTGGCTTGCATTGTCCTGCCCGTTCTGCTCATCTGCGGCATCGTGCTGCGGGATAGCGTAAAGGGGATCCGGACAGAGCTTGCCAAAGCACTGGCGGAGCTGGAGGAGGAACAGGCGGCGGAGGAAGCCGCCCAGCCCCTGCTCACCGAAGAAGAGATCAGGGAGATCACCGAAAAGGTAAAAGCGGAACTAACGGAGGAATTAAAGCATAATGCCGGTGTTTAAGCGGGATCGTGAAGAACAACAGCAGAATAGCAGGGATCATGTCGTCTCCGAAATGAAGACAAGGGTCTACAAGCAGGCAGGTCTGGCAGTTACAGCAATACTGGTCACGGTAGTGCTGTTATTTGCCATGTCCACGGCTTGGTACAGCAATGTGCTGGAAGCCGGCTCTCTCACCTTTCAGGCGGAAAAGTGGGAGCTGAACGCCGGCGACCTTTCCACCGATGGCAGCAGCGTCATCGCTCAGCCTGGCGCGCGCGGGATCCTGCCGGTCTCTTACAAAAATACCAGCGAAAGCCCGCTCAATATCTATGTTGGTGTCTCCAAAGAGAATATGGATCGTGACCTGAAAAAGCGCGTCTATTTCTACACCGAGACCCCCTACACGGTAGAAAACGAAAGCAAAAAGGAGACTGTCGCCCGCCGTTACCTCACCAACGGCACGGCAGCGCCCTACACCGTTCTCAGCATGGGGCAGCTTACCATGTCCGATGATTTCTGTTCCGTCGATACCCCCATCTACTGGGAATGGGTCTATGACCTTTTAGGATATTATGTCCGTGTCAGCAGCACACCGGCGTCAGATGGCAGCGTGGTGGAAATGGAGTACCTCCGCCCCATCGTTTACGATTACGACAAAGCCACCTTTGATGGGAATGGTAACCTTGCCACCGTTGATGGTGAGCATTTTGAAAGGTTCTTGCTGGAACTCTCGGAAACTGATGGCTACCTCAACAATTTCTCAGAAAGAAATACCGTAACAGACCCTGTCAACCAAACCAAGTATTATATCGTGGATAACGATAACCAAACTGCCCTTGGCTACTACACCGCCATTCGCCTGCTCACCAAACAGGAAATAGCGGCAGCCAATGTGTGGGATACCGAGCAGGGCAAAAACGGCGCGTCTTTCAATGACCTTAAAATCACCATCACCGGCGAGACCGCCAATATTGAGGCAACGGAGGTCAATAACTCCGATGATCTGGTCGCTGCCCTCAAATCGGAAGCGGGCGGTTATATCCGGCTGCAAGGCGATCTGCAGCTGGCAGAGAATATCCAGTTCAGCAATAAACAACAGCCCATCACGCTCGATTTGGGCGGCAACACCCTTACGGCAGCCAATGCGGGCATCATGCTCCGTGTCAACAGCGGTGCGCAGCTTACCGTCCTCAATGGTACCGTCAAGGCATCGGGCGATGCCGGCGATATCGCCTTTGCCTCGCTCAACGGTCAGCTCACCCTCAGCAATGTTCGGGTGGAGAATACCGGTGTCGCCGTTTACATCACCGATGAATACGGCAAGTCCACCGATCCCGATTCCACCGTATATATCACCGGCAGCACGCTCACCGGTTCTTCCACAAACCAGCCTGCTGTTATGGTGCTGGGCAATGGGACTACCACGGCGCAGAAGACCCGCTGCGTCATGGAGGATACCACCATCAAAGCCCCCAATTATATCGGCATTTCCGGCTTTGGCGAAAAGGTCAATGCCGGCACCGAGATCCAGCTCCGGCGCTGCACCGTCACCGGCAAGGCGGCGGCGATCTATCACCCGCAGGATAACAGTACCCTGAAGGCGGAAAACACCGTATTGAGCGGCAGCACCGGCATCGCCGTCAAGGGCGGCTCGGTCTATCTGGATAACTGTGTTGTTACCGGCAACGCGGAAGCGGCGCTGGCAGGGACGTTCAATAAAAACGGCTTTACCGATACGGGCGCCGCGGTCTATCTGGAAGCGGGCTACGAGCGTGATAATATTGCCGTCTATATCACGGGCGAAAATACCAAAATCACCGCTGTGAAGCAGAAAGCGCTCCTGCTGTACCACGATGAAAAGGATACCAATACCCGCAAGGCGCGCATCGCCGTCAGCGGCGGTACCTACAGCAGCAACGTAAAGGACTATCTTGCCAATGCCCTTTTCCAAAGCAAGCTAAACGATGACGGCTTCTACACCGTCATCACGACCAAAGACGCCCAAAGCGGCAGCTGATCAGGAGAGAAAACACAGATGGAAAAGAAAATGCACATCAGCCTGTGGGCACTCATCTCAGGCTTGATCCTCACCATTACCCTTGTGGCGGGCATCGGCGTCACCATGGGCAGGTACACTTCTACGGCAAATGCGGCAGCCACCCTACAGGCACGCCAGATGAGCCACCTTTATCTTTCCACTGCCGCCGGCGAAGCGCAGAACTTGCCTGCCAACCTTTTGGGCGACTGGGAAACGAATAAAGAATATTCCCAGCTTCGGTTTACCGTCAGCAATACCGACGGTCAGAAAAAAGTCAATGCGGAAACGGTCGAATATGTTCTGAGGGTATTGGTCAGCCGCGGCAGCGAAATGTCCAACGGCGTTACCATCTCCAGCGGCGATGAGATCTACGGCGGCACGCCGGAAGCGATCCTCGAGGGCACCGAGCTTTGGAACCAGATGGGCGCCGGCTGGGTCTACACCTTCCACCCCGCGCAGGAAAATGAGGAAGATCCCCTCGGCGATGAGATCATCTGGAGCATGGAGGGCGTAGAAAGCAAAAAGCAGGAATTTACCCTTATCATCACCGGCGAAAGCGTTCTCAGCACGGTGGAGCTTCAGCTTGTTCCGGTCGTCGGCAAATAACACACAGGCAAACCAAGGCGAAAGGAGGTACGCCCCGTGAAAAAAACAAAATGGGCGGCAATGGCGGCAGCCATGCTGTTCCTGGTCAGCGCGTACCTCGGCACTTCGCCCGCCTTGGCGCGCTATCTCAACAGCGAACAGCTTGTTACTACATACACAGCCGAAAACCGCTCCCTCACCGTCGAAGTAGGGCAGACTGATGCAGGCAATTTCCTCACCTCCGATGGCGCGGCGTTCCTTGTCACCGCGCCTGCCGGCAACACCCTGCCGTTCACCTTCACCAATGACGGCAGCGATGCCAAGGTCATTCGCATCACCTCTACCACCGCACTTGGTTCCTCCGCAGATGAGGTGTTCATCTTGAACCCCTCTAAAAGCGAAGATCCGGCTCAAACCGTCACCGATCCCGTCGTCAGCGGTACTGTCAGCACATACACCCAGACCCACACGGTCAATTGGACGCTGGCAGCCGGTACCTACACCGTCTCCATCGAGGTTTTTGAAGCCGCCGATGTGAAGATCACCGGCGCCAAGGAGGATACCACCGACCCCGAAAATCCCGATAACCCCGATGATAATACAGGGGATAACTCCGGAGATAATACCGGAGATAATACCGACGAAACCGCCGGGACCGAGAATACCCCCGCCGCCCAGTCGGCAGAGACCGCCGACTCTGTTACAGCTGCGGAGGGCGAGGACGAAAGCGGCAATAACAGCGGAGACGGTGACAGCGGTGAGGGCGATACGCCCCCCACCACGCCGTCCGATCCCATCACCCCCGCCGGGGACAGCAACAGCAGCATCGAGGAGGGCAGCGCCGTGCCCTACATTACCCTGCGCGCCGTTTTCATCGTCCAGACCAAGGATAGCGCCTCGGCAGTCACCGTCGCTCCGCTTCTCACCGTCACCGGCGGCAAATATTCTGTCAGTGATACCAACCCGCTCACCGTCGCCGCCAAGACCGGCTTCTCCTACTCCGTCCAGCGCTATGCCGCGGTCGAGCAGGACGCCAAAGACGACATCGGGAAGGATATCAAGGTCAAAGTCCTTCAGTGGCAGACCATCTTGTTGACTGCCCCTACGGACGGCACGACCGAGATCCCCGTCATCGAGGGCTTTACCGCCGCGACGAAAGAAAACGCCCTCACCCTCACCAACGCCGAAAGCAAAGCCCCGGCAGGGCTGTACCGCCTTGTTATTGACCTGAACGGCACCGAGAGCTTCCCGCTTTATGTCCCGTTCCTCGTCAACTACCGCCAGCCGCTTCCGGCAGCGGAAACCACAGTGGAACTTCCCACCATCGGCAGCTGAATACCGAATACACCAGCCGCACAGCACCATCAGAAAGACGATGCCGTGCGGCTTTTTGCTGCGCTCCTTGGGGGAGCGAAAGATGTTTAGCCCGCGGTGATAATGTCCTGCTCGGTCACATCAAGCCCAAGGATCAGGGTATTCTTGTAGAATACAGGCACCTCGCCCGCCGCCACGGTGATGCTGGTCTCGGTGATGGCGCCGTCCTGCACCTCGCTTAAATGACCGACATAGACGGGATCGCCGCCGGTGGCACTCTCGAAAATGCCGAAGTGGGTGATGGTACCGTAGCCGGTGCCGCCGTCCGCCGCTTTTTTCGCGGCTGGGAACAGGATCTGCTTGCCGTTTTTGATGATGCCGCCCTGTGCGGCGTTCATGTACCACAGGCTGCGGGCAAGGTCGCCGCCGCCCACCAGCACACGCTTGTACTCGCTGTCGGTCGGCTCGGTAAAGCCGGTGATGCCGCTTTCGCTGATGACGGGCGTGGTGGTGGAAAGCCCCAGATAAATGCCGCCGGTGCCGTCAATGATCCTGGTCATGGTGCTGCTGCCGCTGTTGGTATAGCCCAAAGAGGAGCGTCTGCCGAACATAGCGTCCAGAATAGCGTTGGTGATTTCTTTTTTAAGCATGTTTTTTCCTCCTGTTATTCGGTTACTTCAGTCGCTGCAATGTTGCCGTCGTGGTCGACTGTTATTTTGAACTTTTTGTTGGTCGGGGAATACAGTATCACGGAATTCCGGTCTCCCTCCGGTACAAAGAGGTAATTCCGCAGCGTTTGCCGCTCCTCCGTCGTATAGTACCCGTCGGTCGGGATAGTACACAGGGCTTTTCCCATACCGCTGGGTGCCTCAATACTGTTTCGGGCAGTTTTTTGCTGCTCGCTGGTGTGGGTGTAGCCGCCGTAGAATGAGACAGCGCCGATGCTGTCAGAGGTAAACCGCTTTTGCTGTTCCGTCAACCGCGAGCTGTCCCATGTGTTTTTTACCTTGACCACTTCATCGGTCAGGTAGGCTTCCGGAAGCTGGGCAAAGTTCCCGCTGCTGTTCAGTACCAGCCTGGTAACATATGTTCCGTTTCCGTCGGCGTCGCGCGTATCCTTGAACCAGATGCCGTCGGCGTCCCACAGGATCGACTGCGAAAAGGTACCATCGCTTTCAAAGAACACGGAGGAGCCATAAAAACTGGACATATGCAGTTTCCCCGTCGATAATTCACCGTTGCTGTTTATCGTGATGGCAGCGCCGATGAACTGCTGGTAAAGCAGCGCCCCCGATTTTGTGCCGACGGTGGAATCTATCAGGATACGGTTGGAATTTGTCGTTTTTTCCTCTTTATTTCCGTCGTATTCAAAGGTTTGTGACGGCAGACCGTTGCTGAAATAGTACCCGCCGGGTCTGTTTTTGATATAGCTTTCGGCATCGGGGTCGTTCTGTTCCCAGTTCGGCGTGGCGTAGGGGATAAAGTCCCTGCTGAAGCGATAAATGGGTCGGTATGCGGGGATTGTGATGCTCAGTATCTGAATAGAACCCTCCACATACATTGCCCATGTGCCTTTCGTTAAGGTGATCGATGTTTCGGCATCGATCTGCTCCGTAAAGTCTTCCTTCACAAAGAATATAAGCGAGCCGAAATCGATCAAGGTCGGGTATTCGTTCACCTCCGCGGCAACGGTATCCGCATCGACGGTTACGGTTCTTTCGGTTCCGCTGACTATGGCGGTGACTGTTCCGCCAACCAATTGCTCCTTACAGGTCACCGTTTCGTCGGAGATTTTAACATAGGGCGTCCCGTTTATGTTTACCGTGCTTTTTCCGGTCGTATCACCGTCAAAGCTGATCGCAACAGCCGCAAGCTCGGCTCCGTAATAGCCGCCCGGGCGGTTCTTTACATAGTCCGCTGCTGTGGCATCATTCTGTGTCCAGTCCGGCTGCACACCACTGCCGCCGCTGCCAAGGTAGGTCCCTTCCACGCCGCCGATGTTCACGCCGGCTTTTATGTTCTCCGCGGTCAAAGCGGAGGGCTTTTCCACGGTGACTTTGGATAAGAACTCTCCGTCTGCAGGCGTTACCTCCTGGTCGCCGTCCGCCATGCTTAGCGCTACGGTCTTTTCCTCCGCCGCGATATCCACGGTCAGCTCGACCTGATGGATACCAAGAGCGGCATGATCCGCCCTGATGGTAGTTGTACCGTTCTGTGTGACAGAAACGGCTTTATCCTCGATATCCGCCAGCGTAAAAAGCTCGTAGAAATAGTCGTTGAACTGCTCGCTGTCATAGGCGTCGGAACCGATCTGCAGTTTTGCGGCAGAAGTGTCTATCAAAATAAACGAGGAGATCTCGCCTGTCTCTGCCGCCACAGGGTAAGACCAGCCGACCGGAAGCACAGCGGTATCGGCAAAGGTGTAGGATATCGCGCCGAACCGATAGTCTGCCAGCTGGGCGGCGTTCAGCTCCTGCCACGAGAAAAAGAAGTGTGCGTCAGCGGGGATACCGGTCAGAACAGAACCGCCGAGGTTTATGATATTGACAACAGGGGGCTGCCCGTCCGCAAAACCGACGGCGCCCATCAGCCCGTTCAGAACACCGCCGGTATCATTTGCAGAGGAATAGAACAGCGGATAGCTCGCGGCGCCCTCTGCCCAGTCGCTTTTCTGCGGTGGACGGGAGGGGGTCAAAAAGCGGTATTCCTGCATGGTCGGCGGGACACTTGTTTTTACCTTTACCGCCGAAATGCCGTCAAATCCCTCGTCCGGTGGTACAGTGACTGTGCCGTTTTGGCGGATCGAGATCGTTTTTTCCTGCAGCTCCGGTTGGAGAAAGGTCTCCTTCTGACCGTCGTTCCCATCAAAGCTCACGCTTTTTATACCGGAGTACTTCTGCTTTTCACCGTTTTGGTCCCTGAGAAAAATATCTGTCATTTCCGTTCACCTCCTTTCTGCTGTTGATCCTGTTTTTTCGGCGGTTTGTCTTTCCGGTTCGTCTGTTGGTGAATATATTGCTTTTTATGTCATTTCCCCTCCTTGTGTTTCCCCATCTGACCACCGGCAGGCAGCCAGATCGTCTTGTCTTTCCTCATAGGCTTAGCGGCAAACACCATTTCATTGCCGGCTTCGGCGCTTGACCATGGCAAGAGGTCGGTTGGTTTTGTCGTTCGCTGTGCGGCATGTTCCGTCTTTTCACCGCTTTGGCAAGTGGACTATTCGTTGGGATAGATCGTTGCCCGGCAGTTTCGGTGCCAAACCATGGCAAACGGGCAATTGGCTTCGCTTTTGCGGTGTGGTAAACTCCTGTTCAGTCTGCTATGCAAGCTCCAGCTTGTCGCCGTCTCGAGAAATGGAGTATCCCTGTGGGATATATAGCTTGCTGCCCTGCTGTACCGGATATTCCCACTCCGGCACCAAAGACAATCCAGCAAGGCTCAGCACCGTAATCTCTGCCGTTGCCTTTAGTCCGGCGGCATCGGTCTTTCGCAGCGGCAGGGCGGCTTTTCCCTCCACTGGCTGACAGACTGCCGCTTCGGCTGTCTCGCTGCTTTTTGCGGCATTTTTGCCGACCATGCTGCCGACAGTTCCGCCAAAAACTGTCCCACGGCTACCACACTGCGCTGTGGCGGCTCTCTCGGTAATAGACGGCAGTATTCCAGTCACCCCCAGCAAAGCGCTTTCTGCGGCATTTTTCGCCGCTGTGCCGCCCAGCGGCAGGGCTTTCGCCTTGCCGGTCGGCTGTCCTCCGGCCCCATAGCCCGGCAGCAGGGCAGGGATCGCCATGACTCGTCGGTGCTCCGCCGGTTCTGCCGCATTGTTTTCGGCTTCGGCTTTGCCGCTAAGCGGCACGGTTCCGGCGGCTTTGCCGCTCCTCGCCAAAGTGTTGTCGGGGTCAGCGTTTTGGACTGTCGATAGTCTACCGGCGGCGGTGGGCTGCTTCACCGCTGTGGCTTCGGCTTCTGCTTTGCTTTTTGGCAGCAGGGTGGTGCCCTGCGCGTCCAGCCGGCAGGCGGGGGCAGCCTGTGCCAGCAGCAGCGCAGCCGTCGCCCATGCCCCCGCGGAAAGCAAGCTGCGGTAGCGGTGCAGTGCGTGCCTGCCGCCCGCCCCCTCCAGCAAAAGAATCGTCGGCATTAGTCCTCCTCCCACAGCAGTGCCCGCAGGGGCAGGTCGTTTTCCGGCTTTTTGCCGTAGGCAAGCAGAGTCAGCTGCCCCGCTGCCTGCCCACCCTCCTGAATGTTTGCCTCCTGCAGCTCAAAAAGCAGGTCGGCGGTGATCTCCTGCGCGGGCGCGAGGATCTGCACACTGGTGCCCGTTACGCCCGCGAGCGCGAGAGTACAGCAAAACGGCGCCTGACTGCCCTGCCAATCCGCCGCAGGCAGGGTGACCGGCAGCGCGCGCCAGTGCCCGCCGGTTCCGATGGTGATGGGGGTTCCCCATATCGTACTCATCTTGTCACTCCTTTCTGGGAGAACATCTCCCACCAATACGGACAAAACGAGGGAAATTTGCAGTGAAAGTGTTGAATTCGCACAAAGTTTTACAAAAAATTTACAATATTAGAAAAACATGGGTGAAAACGAATGCAAAAGTTTTCGGTCAAGCCTTTTCCAAAAGGCTTGCGGTTTCCAAAGGCGGAGCCTTGGTCGCTTGCCGCAGCAAGCGAAATTCTTTAGACCGGAGGGCGCTCCGAAGGGCGGTGAATTTGCAAAATGATCCGGTGGATCGTTTTGCAAAGAGGGGGAGCCCTGCAAGAGAGGGTTCCCCCTTACTTACGGTTTACTCTTAATTATTCTCCCTCCGAGCAGGAGGGAATTACTTGCTGACGGCTTAGTTTGTGGTCGCCTGACGGCTGTGCGAGGGAGGGAGAACACGATTTGCCAAGGGACAGTGCACTGCTCCTGCTACTTGCGGCGGCAGGGCGGCTGTGGTATAATCCCCATCATCAGAATGTGAAAGGGGCGGGGAGCGATGCGGATAAGAGCGACCGAAATGGCGGATCTGGACGCGGTGATGGTGCTGTATGCCCACGCGCGCGGCTATATGCGGCAGAACGGCAATGACCAACAGTGGGGCGGGGGATACCCCAGCCGTGTGCTGGTGACGGAGGACATTGCGGCGGGGCGGAGCTACCTGTGCTGCGACGAGGACGGCACGCCGCTGGCGGTCTTCTGCTTTACGGTGGGGGAGGAGCCGACCTACCGGCAAATTTACGATGGGGCGTGGCTGAATGACGCGCCCTACGGCGTGATCCACCGGCTGGGGGTGGCGGCGCACCGCGGCGGGGTATGCAGCTTCTGCCTGGAATGGTGCTGGCAGCAGCACCGGAACCTGCGTGCCGATACCCACCGCATCAACCTGCCGATGCAGGGCTGCCTTGAGAAAAACGGCTTCCGGCAGTGCGGCATCATTTACCTGGCGGACGGCAGTGAACGGCTGGCGTACCACAAGACCGAGAAACCATAAAAAAGCTCCCCTGACCGTGACGGTCGGGGGAGCTTGCTGCTATTTTGGCTGTTTCAGGATTTAGCGTCCTCTGGCAGGGGAAGCGGGGTGGGCTTGATGTATTTATCCAGCCAGACGAACACCACAAAGTACAGAATGACGCTGACGATCAGCGCGATGATGACATCGAGGATACTGTGCTGCTTGATGAAAACCGTGGAGGCATTGATGAGCAGCGTGAGAATAATTACGCTGATTTTTGCCCAGCGAGGGGTGCTGCGGCAGCGGAACAGCCCAAAAACGGCTGCCATACAGCCCAGCACATGCATGCTGGGAATGACATTGGTATTGGTATCGGCGCTGTATAACCGACCGACCAGCCAGGTGAAAAAGTTGGGATCACTGAATGCGGCGGGACGGAGATTTTGCCCATTGGGGAAGATGAGGCAGAACAGCAGGGTACCGGTAAAGGCGATGATGATAAAAAGCCCGTACAGCCTAAAGCTGCGGTCATCATTGGCAAACAGATAGATGGCAGTGGCGATGAGCAGCGGATACCACATACAGTAGAATACCACAAAGTATTCACAGAATGGGATCAGGTCGTCCAGCGGCAGATAGCTGACCCAGTAATCACAGGTGGAGGGCACCAGCTGCTCCACGAGGAAGAACAGCAGCAGGTACACCGGAATATACAGCATGTACCACGCGGAGGGACGCTTATGCAAAAAATCTTTCAGCTTTGTCATCATAGGGTTTTGACCTCGGAAAAAAGATAATTTGAAATTGGAGACAACAGGGAAACATAGAAAAATGAATATTAGCTTATAGTAATTCCCCAATGGGTATAGTATAGCGGGGCGCGGGGACGAAATCAAGATGCCTTGCCACAAACCGACCGAAGTGGTGTATATTGTTTACAGTTTTGTAAAATGTGACGGCATATGCGGAGAGGGGAGGGCGCCCGCAGGGCAGGCGGGCGAAGCCCGCCTCGGCGCGCCGAAGGCGCGCAGGTTCCGGCGCAGCCGGAACGCCCTGCGGGCGCGGTGCCTGCGACGGGCAGAGACCGCAAAAAGCTCCTCCGGCGGCAGCCGGAGGAGCAAAGTGCCATTTGTTTTTCGGCGATATCAGACGGTGATGACCTTGCCAGCCTTGGTCATGGTCTCGACGATATCGTACATATTGCCGATGGTGCCGCACTGCAGCTTTTCGGTAAGACCGTAGAAATTGAGGCAGGTGCCGCAGACGATGAGCTTGACGCCCTTCTGCTCCAGCACCTTGAGGTGCTCGATGGTCTGCTCGTTTTCGGTGACAAGGCGGACGCCATTATTCATAAAGCAGATGGCGGAGGGCAGGTCGGGCTTTTCGCTGAGGGTGTAGAAGAACATCTTGATGAGGGAATGACCCAGCTCCGGGTCGCCCTCTCCCACTACATCACGACCGGCAAATACCACATAATCGGAAGCAGCGGGAACGGAGCAGCTCAGCAGCTCCTCGGGCATCTCCTGCGCGGGGGCGCCGGTGCGGTGCATGGTGACGGTGAAGCAGCCGCCTTCCTCGGCGGTCTCGGCGGAAAAGCCCTGGCTCTCCGCCAGACGGGTCAGGTTCTGCACGGCGATGGCGTTATCCACGGTGATGGAAAGCGCCTCGCAGCCGGTATCCATTTCCTTTTTTGCCATCATAACGGGCATGGGACAAGCCTTGCCTTTGGCATCGATATGATTCATAACAGTACCTCCTGTAAAAAAGATTTGTTTGGTTGGTTGGACTGGATAGGATATTCTGCCCTTAGTATATCGCTGCTTGGGACAAAATGCAAGAGTGGGGTATCGTTTACGAAATTTTAACGATTTTAAGGCTTGCAAAACAAAAACTTTTCGTTAGAATAGATGTATTAAATAAATCTTAAAGTTTGCGTAGACTTCGCAATATTATTGACCCGAAAGAGAGGGAGTTCTCTTGATCCTCACGATCATCATTCTGCTGGGCATCGGCTTGGCGATTTATACCTGTATGCTGCACGGCTTCGGGATCCTCCTCGGCATTCTGCTGGCGGTGGGATACACGCTGGGCTGCATCATCATCTTTCTGCTGCTGGTGGCGCTGCTTTCGGTCTTTATCCGCATCGACCGTCCCGCCGACCGGCGCACCCGCTTTTACCACTGGCTGATGACCAACATTGTGGAGGTGGGCATGTTCCTGCTGCGGGTGCGGGTGAATGTGACCGGACGGGAGAAGATCCCGCGGGATACCCGCTTTTTGCTGGTGAGCAACCACCGCACCATCTTTGACCCCGTGCTGACGATGGCGGAGCTTTCGGAATTTACCCTTGCCTTTATCTCTAAAAAGGAGAATTTCAAGATCCCGATCGTCAATAAGCTGATGCACATGTGCTTCTGCCTGCCGCTGGACCGCGAGGATAACCGCGCGGCGGTAAAGACCATTAACGAGGCGGTGGAGCTGCTGGACGAGAATGTGGTCTCGATGGGCATTTACCCAGAGGGGCAGACCAACAAGACTGAGGAGCCGCTGCTGCCGTTCCGCAACGGAGCCTTTAAGATCGCGCAGAAGGCGAAGGTGCCCATTGTGGTGTGTACCATTGAGAACACCGAGAAGATCCTGAAGAACTTCCCGTGGCAGCCCACAACGGTGAACCTGAAGGTGCTGGAGGTGCTGCCCTATGACAGTGAGCACCGCGGCACCCGCGATGTAAGCGAGCATGTATGGCCGCTGATGTATAATGAGCTGATAAAGACCTATCCCGGCAGCGGCACCCCGCACCAGTATGCGGAGCCGCCCGCGGAGAAAGCCGAATAAGAAAAACAACGCCCCCGACCGCTGTGGTCGGGGGTGGTTTGCTGCTCAATAAAAATTTTCGATCCACCCTTTTTCAAAAGGGTGGCAGTTTCCAAAGACGGCGTCTTTGGTCGCGCTCCGCAGAGCGCGAAATCTTCTATACCGGAGGGCGCTCCGAAAGGGGTTGAATTTGCAAAATGATCCGGCGGATCGTTTTGCAAAGAGGGGGAACCCTGCAAGAGAGGGTTCCCCCTTACTTGCGGGTTCTGCTAATTTTCCTTTCACCGAGCAGGTGAAAATAGCTCTGTTTAGACTTAGCTTCTTCTCGCCTGACGGCATCGCCAAGCCTTTTGAAAAAGGCTTGACCAAAAACCTTTTTGGTTGCTTTGGTACAGATACTGCTGTATCAGCCCTTGATCTCGTCGATCAGCTTTTGCAGCTCCGCTTTGGGGCGGAAGCCCACCGTGCGGCCGGTGAGGGCGCCGTTTTTGCTGAACAGCAGGGTGGGAATGGTATTGACGCCGAACTGGGCGGCAAGTCCCGGCTCCTCATCAACGTTTACCTTGCAGAACTTAATGCCGGTCTCCTCTGCGGCAAGCTCGTCCAGCACAGGGGAGAGCATGCGGCAGGGCCCACACCACGGTGCCCAAAAGTCAATGCAGACGGGAAGATCGGCGTTTACAACCTCCCGCTCAAAATTATCAGCGTGCAGCTCGGTAATATTCGCAGACATATTATGATTTCCTTTCTTTTGGCTTTATTTCAGTTTCTTATATTATACCACGCAAGTATAGTTTTGGCAATAGTTCCGTCAAAAAATCTGCGACATGCAGGAGAAATGATGATAAACTTTCATATTTTGTGGGGCTTTGCCGTCTTTTTTATCAAAAAGCTATCCGGAATGAATTTTCGATTTATGAAAATCACAAAAAATGCATAAAACCCGTTGACATCGCGGGTGTTATCCGCTAAAATATGCAACATAATAAAAAGCAACGAAGGGAATTAGTAACACAACTGCCCCCCAAAGAGAGCTGCCGGACGGTGAGAGGCGCGGGTGAGGTACTGTGTGAAGCTCTCCCAGAGCCGCGCACCGAAAGAGATCTCTCCGGTAGGCTGCGCTGGGCGCCGCCCATTACAGCGGCAGGGTGTTCTACGACACCCGCGAGGCTTCCGCCTGCGAGGGCGGAGCGAAGTAAGGTGGTACCACGCAGGCGTTTTTCGCTTTCGTCCTTATGCCGAAGTGCAGGGGCGGGGGCGTTTTTTTATACCCTTTCCCGCACAAATCCCGTAAAAAATTGTGTAGAGAAAGGAAGTATCGTAAATGCTTGAAACCATCAGCAGTATCAATTCTACCGTCAATGGCATCGTGTGGGGTCTGCCCGCCACGGCGCTCATCTTCGGCGTGGGTCTGTACCTCAGTATCCGCACCGGCTTTCTCCAGTTCCGTAAGTTCGGCATGGTCTGGCAGAATACCATCGGCAAGCTGTTCCACCGCTCCGCCGAGGCAGGTCATGGTGCGGTAACGCCGTTCCAGGCGGTCTGTACCGCATTGGCGGCAACGGTCGGCACCGGCAATATCGCCGGTGTGGCGGGCGCTATCGCCATCGGCGGTCCCGGCGCGGTTTTCTGGATGTGGATCTCTGCATTGCTGGGCATGGTGACCAAGTACAGCGAGGTCACACTTGCCGTACATTACCGCCAGAAGAATAAGCACGGCGACTGGGTCGGCGGTCCTATGTATTATATCCAGAACGGTCTGGGCAAGAAGTGGAAATTCTTGGGTGTACTGTTTGCCATTTTCGGCGTATTTGCGGTATTCGGCACCGGTAACGCTACGCAGGTCAATACCATCGTTGCCTCCATTGATGCCGCTCTCATCAGCTTCGGCGTGATGGAAGCCGGCAGCACCGCGACCCTCAATCTCATTCTCGGCATTGTTATTACCGTTCTGGTCGGCATGATCCTGCTGGGCGGCATCAAGCGCATCGGTCACGTGGCGGAGCGTCTTGTGCCCATCATGGCGCTTTTGTATGTGGTGCTGGGCCTCGGCGTTATCATCGTTCACATCGATAATCTCCCCGCGGCGTTCTCCTCCATCATTAAGGGCGCCTTCAATCCCACCGCTGTGACCGGCGGCGTAGTAGGCGCTATGTTCACCGCCGTACAAAAGGGTGTTGCCCGCGGCATCTTCTCCAATGAAGCCGGTCTTGGTACTGCCTCTATTGCCCATGCAGGCGCCGAGGTCAATGATCCGGTGCAGCAGGGTCTGTTCGGTGTCTTTGAGGTATTTGTGGATACCATCATCATCTGCACCTTTACTGCGCTTGTTATCCTGTGCAGCGGCGTGCCCATCACCTTTGGCGCAGCTGCCGGCGCGGAGCTGACCATCAGCGGCTTTACCAGCACCTATGGCAACTGGATCACCATCTTTACCGCCGTGGCGATGTGCTGCTTTGCCTTTACCACCATTTTGGGCTGGGGCTTATACGGCGCCCGCTGCAGCGAGTATCTCTTTGGCGAAAAGGTCATCAAGCCCTTTATGGTCATCTATTCGCTGGTCGCCATCATCGGCGCAACGGTCAAGCTGGATCTTTTGTGGAGCATTGCCGAGACCTTCAACGGCATGATGGCGATCCCCAACCTCATTGCCGTGGCGCTGCTTTCGCCGGTCGTTCTCAGGCTCACCAAGGAGTACTTTACCCGCCCCAAGGAAAGCCCGCTGTGCAAATAAAAAACAGGCTTGCTTTATTCTCAAAATGAAATTCTCCTTTAGGAAAGGGACGACGCTTTTCGGCGGCGTCCCTTTTCGTGCGCATCAGCTGTTCGCTATGACGGAACATCGCTGCGCTTTGCTTGACGATGGGGCATGGCAGCCCTATACTGGTAGAAGAATAATGTGAAAGGTCGTATTTGTGCAATGAAACTGCTGGTCGTCGCGGGTCCGCCCTCATCGGGCAAAACCTCGGTCATTTTACAGCTTATCTCGGCGCTGGGTGCGCCGCAGGGGACGGCGGGCGTCGTCAAATTTGACTGTCTGACCTCCTTTGACCACCTGCGCTACCGCGAAGCAGGGGTGCCGGTGGTTACGGGCTTTTCCGGCGCCACCTGCCCCGATCACTACTTCGTCAGCAATATTGAGGACGCAGTGGCATGGGGCAAAAGAAAGGGCTTGGAGTGGCTCATCACCGAAAGCGCGGGGCTGTGCAACCGCTGCTCTCCCTACATCAACGGGACTCCCGCCATCTGCGTCATAGATGCCATTGCCGGTGTGAATACCCCCCGGAAAATAGGCCCTATGCTGAAGATGGCGGACTGCGTTGTGATCACCAAGGGGGACATCGTCAGTCAGGCGGAGCGGGAGGTTTTCGCGTTCCATGTACGGCAGGTGAATACCACCGCACAGGTGCTGTTTGTCAACGGCATCACCGGACAGGGCGCCACAGCGCTGCGGCGCTTTGCCGCTAACGCACCGGACTGTGACTCCCTGCGGGAGAAAAAGCTGCGCTTCACCACGCCGTCGGCGGTGTGCAGCTACTGCACCGGAGAGCGGCGCATCGGAGAAAGCTACCAGATGGGAATGCTGAAGAAAATGGAGTTTAACGAGATATGACGGATTACGAATACATCAGCAGCACGCCGCTTTGCCGTCTGCTGGAGGAACACCCGCTGGCGGAAAGCTATCTGGAAAATCTGCGGCTGCGCGGGCTGCCGCAGGAGCTGCCGCTGCTGGCGGGACTGATGCTGACCGAACCGGCTGCTTTGAAGGAATTTGAGCTGACGGCGGTGCAGGTAGCGGACGAGCTGGCGGCATGGCTGCGGGTGATGGAGCAAAGCAGCGCATCGGCAGAGGTGCAGTCGGTAACGATACTGGGCGGCAGGAACAAGGCAGGCGAGCCGGAGAACATCGAGCTGACCGTTCGGGTGGGCGAGGTTATCAGCATTGTTGGCCCCACCGGTGCGGGGAAAAGCCGTCTTTTGGAGGACATAGAATGTCTGGCGGACGGCGACACCCCCACAGGGCGACGCATTCTCATCAATGGGGAATCGCCGGAGTGCTTTTCACAGGCAGCGGAGGGCAGGCTGGTGGCGGAGCTATCTCAGAATATGAATTATGTGATGGATCTATCGGTGCGGGAGTTTTTACGAATGCACGCCCGCAGCCGCCGGACAGCAGGGGAGGAGGCGGTCATGGCACGCACCTACCGCTGCGCCAATGAGCTGGCGGGGGAGCCCTTTGACTGGGAGACCAAGGTGACGCAGCTTTCCGGCGGGCAGTCCCGGGCTTTGATGATCGCAGACGCCGCCTGCATCAGCGACAGCCCCATCGTACTGGTGGACGAGATTGAAAATGCGGGGATCGACCGAAAAAAGGCAGTGGAGCTGCTGGCACGCCGCAGCAAGATCGTTCTCATCTCCACCCACGACCCGCTGCTGGCACTGGAAGCCGACCGGCGGCTGGTCATTAAAAACGGCGGCATTGCAGCGGTACTGGAACGCACTCCGGAGGAGGAGCGCTGTCTGCGGGAGCTTTCCCGAATGGACGAGCAGATGCAGGCGGTGCGCGCCAGACTGCGTGCAGGAGAACGGATCACGGCAGAGGAGGAGAAATAACATGGCGGATTGGAAGCTGTATGAGGAACTGATCTCGGGAATACCGTCGGATCTTAAAGCAGAGCATATCGTGGTGGGGAACGCCTTTGCCGCCGTGCAGTGCGAAAGCGGTGCGGTGGGCTTGGGAAGCTACCTGTGGTCGCGGTACTATACCCGCCCCTTTACCCGACCGGACGACCTGACCGGCAAGCCGCTGCGGGAGCTGGCGGAGCTGATCAAAAGCTGGAATTATCTCGAGGCGGCCATCGGGCAGGCAGCCATCAATGCATGGTACAATGCACCGGAGATCGCCCGAAAAAACGGAGTGGATATGGATCAAAACCCCCGCGAGGACCGTATGAACGATCCGTTTATTATGAGCCAGCGGGAAATCAGAGGGAAAAAGGTGGTTACCATCGGGCATTTCCCATATCTCGAAAAGCTATTTGAGCCGATCTGTGAGCTTGCGATCATCGAGCATGAGCCGGATATGAACGGTGATTATCCCTTTGAGGCGGCAGACTACCTGCTGCCCGATTGCGACTTTGCCTATCTGAATGCCAGCGGACTGGTGGATAAATCCCTGCCGCGTATGCTGTCGCTTTCGCAGAATGCCCAAAAAATCACGCTGGTGGGGCCCTGCGCTCCGCTGTGGCGCGGCTTTGCCCGCTACGGCGTAAGGGACGTTTCCGGCTTGGTCGTCACCGATCCGGCCCGCGCCCTGCGCATGGCGTCCGGCGCCGAGCACTGCAAGCCCTTTGCCGTCGGCAGAAAGGTTGCCCTGCGGTGGGAGGAAAAATAAACGCAAAAAAGACGCCGGTACCGGCGCCTTTTTTCTTGCGGAGAGATAGACTGATAAGCCGCACAATGCCCGATGGCAGCGATATACCATAGACGAAATGTATCTATAGGCTGTACTCATGGAGTGCTTTCCTTTTGCCGGATATGGACGCAGCCGCTGGCACGGTGTGCCTTTACGGTTACGGGGTAAGCCCCGCTTTCGGGGACGGTCACGGTAAAATCGTTTACCTCTCTGCCGTCGCCGGAGTATAGCACCGTGCCGTCCGGCGCGGTAAGCTCCATATGCATTGTGCCGTCTGTGGTCTCAAAATGGATCTGTAATGGTTCCCCCGCATCCAGCTGCAATGTGTGCAGGTAGGTGCCGCTTGTGCGCTCAAGCGTCAGGGAATAGGAATCCGGACAGGCGGTGCTGTCGACAAGATCGTTTTTTTTGACTGTGGGCAACCGCAAACGCGATAGATCCCAGCGCGAAAACCAGCAGGAGGGAGAGAAGGACGTTTTTTTGTTTCATTGCGCTTTGCCCTCCGGCTTTTTGGGGATACTCATTCCGATGGCAAGACCGATCAGCATACCGAGGGAGATGCCGATGCCGGTGTAGTTTTCAAACATCATTCCGATCATCAAGCCGAAGCACATGCCAAGACACATGCCCTCCGTGCCGTAGTCACCGTCTTGCTTTTCTTTGTTCTTTTTCCTTGCCACACCGCGGGCGGCGAAAACGCACAGCAACAGCAGCCCCATAGCCAGCCACGGCGCGGCTGCGCGGACAAATTCCAAAAATGTGTTCATATTCGTTCCTCTTTTGGTTAGTGAATGCAGATGCCCGTCACAGCGGCTTTCCCATCTCCAGCCGCACCTCGTGCTGCTCCGGATCGGTATTGGAATAGGCATACAGATCAAAGCCGATGACCGAAAAGCCGTTTTTCCGGTAGAACGCGATGGCGGTCTCATTGCAGGATTGCGTTTCCAGAACGATCATCCGCGCGCCGGAGGTCACTGCAGCTTTTTGGATCGCTTCCATCAGGGCGGTCCCGACCCCCATACCGCGTTTTGTCTCGTCAAATACGCAGAGATTGCTGATCCGGAAGCGGTTGTTCCAGCTTTCCTGTGAGCCTTCGGCAAATCCGATCAGCTCCCCGTTTTCAAAAGCGCCGTATGCGACCGGCACTTCCAGCCACTCGCCGAAAAATGTATCGTCGAAGGATTTTTCGACCGGTGCTTCCAATGGGATATGATTCACCCGAAAGCCGCTTTCACAGGCACAAATATCGTAATAGCCGCCCGTCCGGTAGCGGGCGGTAAACTTTTTGCCCGCGTAGGCTTCTTTTTCCAATTGCTTTATTTCCACCATTCATGCCACCTTTGCCAGTTGTGTTTTACTGCCCCAAGCGAAAGACGCAGGGCATGACCGTATCTGCTGCGGTCTGCACTGCGTCTAAGCGTCCGGCATTTTTGCTGCTGTTATTTTTCCGTTCCGGAAAGAGATCACACAGGCGTACCTGCACTTGGGGCAGAAAAGGGGGAAGTCCTCCAGCACCGTATGCTGCCGGATCTGCGTCCTTGTTTTGCTGCCGCACTTTGGGCAGCGCAGCCAGCCCTGTTCCGGTTTATCGTTCTCAGTCATTTTGCGTCACCTCGGTTCTCTGCCGACCAATGCGTGAAAGACCGCGTCACGGTCGAAGGTGCCTGCGGCAAAGTTCGGGATCTCCTTGATCGCCTTGAAAATGCTGACGCTGAAGCCGGTGAGGATATGGGCGATCTCCTGATCGGAGTAGGGACAGTCATCGGTCACGATAAGCGTGGAAAGGCTGTGTACCACAAGCCAGAGGTCACGGAAATACAGATCCGCTTCCTCGGCGGTGATGCGATAGATCGCCATTAGCGTCGGGCGGATATGCTCCTGCAAATGCCGCATCGACTTTACGGCGCTGAATTCCGGCGCGCAGCTTAAAAACAGCAGCCGGTAAAGCTCCGGCTCCTCCCGTGCGAACCGGATATACTGCTTGCCGACGCCAAGGAACGGGATCTCCTCTTTTAAGCCTGCATCGGCATAGCGGTCGTACACGCCTATCGCGGCGGTGTAAACCTCCTGCCGAATGCCCTCCATAGAGCCAAAACCCGTGAAAATGGGCTGTGTGGAGGTGCCCAGCTCCTCCGCTATCGTTTTAGCGGTCAGACCGTCAATGCCCTTTTTCCGCACGATCCGCAGCGCCGCTGACACCATTTCGGTTTTTGTAAACTTGTTTTTGGGAGCCATTGCCTGTGTCCTTTCCCTCTGAAGTAGATCGTACAATATACATCAAACGATGTGCATTGTGCATTATACTTCGGATAGAGGGGATTGTCAATAGACCGGTCGGGGGAGTGGAGACTGTGCTGCAGTCTCCGCAGAATAAAAAAGACGCCCGAAGGAGTCTTTTTGGCGGGTGCCGCAATGCGGGAAATCTTTTGACGGCGTCATGCCCGAGGCGTTTTTGGCTTACTGCGCCTCGCGGAGCTGCTTCAGCCGATCCAGAACAGACGGGTTATTTGCGGCGATTCGCCCCAGTGTGGGGCAGTCGTCCATCTGCGGGCAGTCGGCGCAGGTATCCAGCCCCTTTTGCCGTACGCAGTTATGTACCGGACAAAGCTGATCGCAGAAAGGCGTTTTTGCGCCCTCGACACGGCAGCCGGTGCAGTGGATCATTTGCGGCGTGATGGTTACCCCGTTGAGCTGTGTCCACAGGGCGGCGGTTTTCTCGCGCAGGGCGTTATCATTGGTGAGGGTCGCGATCCGGGCATCGCATGTTTCGCAGTCCAGCCCGCAGCAGGCGATCAGTCGGTTCATGGGTTTCCTCCTTTTACGCAAGTTTCAGAGAGCTTTATTCTCGGTTTCATTCGGTGCGGCGGGGGAGAAGGTGAGATTCATAAAATCGAAATCGACCAGCTCCCCGTTGATCATGAAAAAGCCGGGAAAGGTGAACAGCTTGCGGAACCCGAGCTTTTCGTACAGGGCGATGGCGCGTTTATTGTCGCTGCGCACCTCCAGATTGACCTGCTGTACTCCACTTTCCTTTGCGAAAGCAAGAACACCCTGCGCCAAAGCGGACGCCGCGCCGCAGCCCCACCATGCTTTTTTTAGGCTGATGCCAAATTCCGCGCGGTGGCTCATGCGATTGGGCTTGCGATTGAGACTGGCGGTGCCGATGATCTCGCCGTTTACCTTGGCAAGCAGCTGAATATGGTCAGGCGACTGTGCCTGCATACCGAGGTAGGCTTGCTCGGCTTCCACATCGAGCGGCACGCCCTCGGCGCCGAAGCTGAGATTATCCGTTTCTCCGCCGATGATCTTTAGATAGTCCAGCAGCGCGGCGGCATCCTGTGCCTGCGCGCGGACGATCTCGAAAGGGACTTGTTCTGTATGTGGTGCGTTCGTATTCATAGTAGGTGCCTCCTGTGCGAAGTTACATTCTTTGCAGATCATTTCTGCTGTTTTGCCGCAGACCTTGTATCACGGTTTTTTCATTGCTTTTTAACTTTGTAAAGAGATGCCCGGATACGACATTCAGCTCCGGCACCAGTTCGGCGCCGCGAGTGCCGGGCTTGAATGTTCTTGTACCCGCGGATAGGTTGTTGTGCTGAATGTAGACGACCCACAGTTCCTTTTGGACTGCCCAGTCGATCGCCTCGTTGACTTTTCCGATGATTTCCCTGTAGTTTTTCGTAATGTCATTTTGCAGGTCGATCACGACCAGCGCGCTGTTTTTCATTCTGTATCTTTCTCCTTTTTTTCGTACCATAAAATAAGCGCAGCACAAACCGATCCTCTCGGATTGCACTGCGTCTAAGCGTCCGGCAATTTGATCTCTTCTGTTTTTCCGTTTTCAAAATGGATCACACAGGTATATCTGCACTTGGGGCAGAAAAGGGGAAAGTCCTCCAGCACCGTGTGCGGTCGAAGCTGTATCCTTGTTTTGCCGCCGCATCGGGGGCAGCGCAGCCAATCCAATTTTGACCCAGGGGATTCAGTCATTTTATTCACCTTGCTCATTTGTCGGGGCAGAGATGAGCGTGATCTGCCGCGTTTTACTGCCCGCGGTTGGCGCTGCCTTCATATATTTGAGCGCGACCTCATTGATCTCCGAGAGGAAACCGGAGAATTCCTCGTCCGTCAGCAGCAATGTGCAGTTCGTCAGCAGCAGCATATCCTTTCGGGGATCGGCATTGCCGCCGGCAAAATATTTTGCAAACGAAGCACAGATACCGAGCAGCGACATCTGCACGGCATTTCCGCTTTCGTCCTCGACCGACAGGGCGTCCTGATTTAGCTGGTAAACGCTTTCAACCGTGCCGCGAATTCGGTTTTCCCCCACGACCATAAGGATAGAATGAGCCGCAAGAATTTTAATGTGGCGGTACAAGCTTGCGTTTGGAACATCGGGCAGTGCTTTTTTTAGTTCCTTTGCCGTGCCGGTCTGGTGGAGCAAGAAATATTGGAAGATCCTTTGGCGAACGGGGTTCATTACCACTTCTGCCATCTCCATATTCATCTATCACTCCTTGGATTATTTTATAAAGATATTATATTCTCATTTATGAGATTGTCAAGAGGGCACGGAGTTTTTTGGGGGGGAAAGCATATTTTTACTTTTGCGGCGGGGAAAAGAAAAAAGCCCCGAAAAGCACATGCTTCCGGAGCTTTTATGGCGGAGACGGTGGGATTCGAACCCACGGTACCGTGAGGTACAACTGATTTCGAGTCAGTCCCGTTATGACCACTTCGATACGTCTCCATATTCTGTTGTGACGACCTCTATTCTACACTACTTTGCGGCAAAATGCAAGGGCAGGCAGGGCGGCAGTTTGATAAAATGCAAAACTTTTTAGAAAAAACGCAAAAAAGCGATTGACTATTTCCGCTTGATGTGCTAATATAATTAAGCTGTCAAAAGCAAATGCGCTGTTAGCTCAGCTGGATAGAGCGTCTGGCTACGGACCAGAAGGCCAGGGGTTCGAATCCCTTACAGCGCGCCATTCCGCCACAGGCTATCCACTGTGGCGGTTTTTTTATGAGCAAAAGCGGAAAGAAGGCGCTGCGATGAGCTGGTGGGTTTACATACTGGAATGTCGGGACGGGACTTTATACACCGGCTGTACCGATGACATTCCCCGCCGGCTGGCGGCGCACAATGCCGGTCGAGGCGCG
Source organism: uncultured Angelakisella sp. (assembly GCA_934524965.1). Taxonomy (GTDB): domain Bacteria; phylum Bacillota; class Clostridia; order Oscillospirales; family Ruminococcaceae; genus Angelakisella. The sequence goes on along the minus strand of CAKSYU010000001.1, from coordinate 75,471 downwards.
AAATACACCCACGGTCGCACGCCGGTGGCGCTTCGCTATCGCGAGGAGCAGCCGGATCGCTCCGCTGCCCTGCGGCGGGAGGCTGCCATCAAACGGCTGACCCGTACGGAGAAGCAAGCCTTGATCGAAGGATACGAGAAGGAGAAACAGAATGAAAAATAACATGTTGTATAGAACGGCGGTACTTCTGCTGGCTGTGGTACTGTTGGTGCTGACCGCCGCCTGCGGCAGTGAGGCACAGCAGCCACAGGATCCCGCGGAGCCTGCCGTGACCGGACCGCAGGAGATCGGCGAGATCTACCTGTACGGCGAATACCATGCCAATGAGCGTCTGCTGCAAAAGGAGCTGGCCCTGTGGAAGGATTGCTATGCCCGTGGGGTACGCTATCTTTTTGTGGAGCTGCCCTATTACACCGCCCAGTACCTTAACCTGTGGATGCAGGCAGAGGATGATACCACCCTGCTGGAGATCTACGAGGACTGGAACGGCTCCCTTTCTTACAACGAGCTGGTTCTGGGGTTTTACCGCAGCATCAAGGCGGACTGCCCGGAAACGATTTTTATCGGTACCGATATCGGGCATCAGTACGAGACCACCGGCGCACGCTATGAGGCATACCTGCGTGCCGAGGGTCAGCTGACCAGCGAGGAATATAAGCGTGCCGATGCCTGCGTGATTCAGGGACGGAGCTACTATTTAGAGAGTGACCCCGATAAGCAGGATGATTCCTACCGTGAAAACGCCATGGTGCAGAACTTTATCGCGGCGGTGGAGCGTTTGCCCGCCGGCACCGATATCATGGGCATTTACGGTGCGGCGCACACCGATCCGACCGCGCTTTCCTGGGACGGCACGGTGGATAGTATGGCAAAACAGCTTGCCGCCTACTACGGGGATAAGCTGCACTGCACCGACCTGACACAGCTCCCCGCGCCCACTGTTACCGAGGAGAGCTTTACGATAGCCGGTAAGAGCTACACCGCGACCTGGCTGGGCGGGGAGGACATGAGCGAGTGGTCGCAGCAGTACCAAAGCCGCAGCTTCTGGCGGCTGGAGAATGCCTACGAGGACTTTGCAGATGCCGCGCTGATCGATGATGTGCTGCCCTATAATAACTACCCGGTCGAGGTGGAGGTCGGACAGGTCTTTGCCATCGAGCTGATCCGGCAATCCGATGGCGGCAGCGAATGGATGTATTACCGCGCGGACGGCGATGAGTGGCAGGGAATGCCTGTTACGGTCGGCTTTGCACCGGAAGGATAAAAGAATATACCGTGTTCCCCCGTTCTGCCGCGCGCAGGGCGGGGGAAACTTTTATCCGGAGAGGGTCGTGAAAAAATTGTCGGACTTTGCACTTCTGCCTTGACAGCCGAAAAGCGCGTTATTATAATAGGTTTGGATAAATACCCCAAAAGCTGCGGAATGGCGGCTTTTTCATTGGCTTTGCGGTTAGCTTTGGCTAACTATAAGGGCGGAGAAGGAGGACGACAACATGGGCATCGAGCGAAAACCATATCAAAGGGATTGCCTGCTGGGGGCATCGGGCGCGCTTTTAATGCTGGTGGGCGATCTGTGCCTCAGTGTGATCCCTGCGAGCGCCGGCGACAGCGGCTTGTTCCAAAGGGAGGCGTATCTGAGCGGAAGCTACCCCGCGTGGCGGCTGCCGCTGCTGGTGGCGACCGGATTGCTGGGTATGGCGCTGTGCTTTTTTGCGGTGCGGGCAGTTTACACACAGGTCAAACCGCAGCACCGTATCACGCGGAGATTGATCGCCGTCAGCGGGGTGCTGTATCTCACCTCCGCCGGCGCGCTGCATCTTTTCATCGGCAGCCTTGCCGATTGGACAAGCGTGCTTTCCCCGCTGCTGGGGCGGGAGGAGACCACGCAGCTCATCGCGGCGCAGTATGGGCGGCTGATGCCCGCATTTTCCCTTCCGTATGCCGGCATTATGGCGCTTTTGCTGGTAAATGCCTACGCGGTCGCGGCAGGGAAAACGGTGCTGCCGCGTAAGATGCTGCTTTGTCACGCGCTGGTGTGGCAGATCATCTTTGTGCTGATCCCCGATATACGGCAGCTGTTGGGCGCTGTGCCCGCAACAATGGATTTTGTACTTAGTCAGGGCTCCGGCAACGCGGCAATGATGCTTTGGATGCTGGCAAATGCGGTCTGGGCGGGGAAGCAGACCAAAAAAGAAACGGAGGAACGGTAATATGGAGGAGAAAGTCACCCTTTCCGGCGTGCCGGAAACTATGCTGCAAACAGTGTATGCCCGTGCCAAGGAGACAAAAACGCGCGGCGCTATCCGCGATGAAAAAGCCGTGGAACTGGTGCAGCGGCTGGACTATGACTTTTCCCTTGCCGATAAGGATACCGCGATGCGCAGCGGCGTTATCGCCCGTACCATTGTGCTGGATAAGCTGGTGGGGGAATACCTGAAGACCCACACAGGCGCTGTGGTAGTGAATATCGCCTGCGGGCTGGATACCCGTTGCTACCGTATGACAGGCTATACCTACTGGTACAATCTTGACCTGCCGGAGACCATTGCCGTGCGGGAGCGCCTGCTGCCGGAAAACGGCACGATCTCGCAGATCGCCGCCTCCGCTATGGAGGACTGGGGCGGAGAGGTGAAAGAGAACGACGCGCCGGTGCTGGTTATCATAGAGGGACTGACCATGTACCTCACCGAGGAAGATGTCCGGCGTATTTTTGCGGTGATCGACGGACGGTTTGCCCATGCCACGGTGCTGGTGGAGACCATGAACCCGATGGTCGTCAAGCGGTTCAAGGAACGCTCCATCGAGGGCAGCGGCGCCAAATTTACATGGGGCACCAAGGACGGCAAAGTCCTTGCCGACCTGCTGCCGGCGTTCCGGCTGGTGGAGGAGCACGGGCTGACCGAGGGCATGGCGGCGTTTGTGCCGGTGTACCGCCTTTTGGATAAGCTGCCCGCGGTGCGGAATATCTCCAATCGTATTATAGTGCTGGAAAAGAGGTAACGATATGTCCAAAAAAGCGACGGAATTTCAGAAGAAAGAAATGAGCAAGATGTACCGCGGCAAGGAGATCTTCAAGCCGCTGAATACCGGCTGGATCGACGAGCATGTGGCGTGCGTGCGGGAGTGGGTGGCAAATATCTTCTTCTACCGCAAGGGCAATACCACTATTATGATAGACGCGGGTTACAACTACGAGCGGCTGGCGGAAAAGATGAGCTGGCTTGGAATCAAGCCGGAGGAGATCCATGATATCCTTATCACCCATCAGGATACCGACCATGTGGGTGCGGTGGAAGCCGACAGCCCCGGGCTGTTCCGGCAGGCGACGCTATACATTGGCAAGATCGAGAACCGCTACCTGACCGGAGAGACCCGTCGCAAGGTCATTTACCACCTTTACAAACTGCCGCGGGTGACCATCAACAATAAAAAGGTGCTGCTGACCGACGGCGAGATCTTTCAGATCGGCGATACCAAGATCGAGAGTATCCTTGTTCCCGGGCATACCTGGGGGCATATGGTGTATCTCATTGACGATAAATACCTTTTCACCGGCGATACCATTTGGTTTGGCGCGGACGGCGGCTACAGCTTTATCTCCGCACTGGCGGAAGATAACAAGCTGGCGGTGCGCTCGTTGGCGGAGCTGGAGGAAAAGCTGAAAAAGCGCGGACTGCAGCCGATGTTCATTACCGGTCACACCGGCTGGACGGATAACTTCGCTTTCGCCTTTGCCCACAAGGATAAGCTTTGTTCGCCCTTCGGCAAGCGGGTGCATGACCCCAATGCCCCCTACGATGCCTACGAGGAGGACGACGACACCGAGGAAAACGCGAAAAACAGCTTTTTGAAAGGGGTAGGCAGATGACCGTAACGACCGCCAAGCTGCTTTTTCTTCTGGCATGCGCGGGACATTTGGCGCTTTGGTATTGTGATAAGATCATTACCTGTCTGGAGGGCGGACGCTTCAATTTCCGCGATCTGCGGGAAAATGAAAAACTCTCGGCAGTGATGGGCAATACCCCGCTGCGGCAGCCGATGACCTCTATGGTGCTGGGCGTTTTCGCCATGACTGCGGCGTTCTTCGGCTATCTGGCGCTTTGCGAGTGGATACGGCAGTTTTCCGCTGCATATGCCGTCTTGATGCTCGCCGGCTGTGTTTTGTTCTTCCTGGGCGGGGTGGCGCACCATGTTTTTTGCGGCGCCGTGGAGTGGTTTTATCTCCGCATGGGCAAAACGGAGGAGGCAAGAAAAAGCATCACCGAGTTTTTCGGCAAGACCTCCGTTACCATGTATAGCTGCTATCTGGGACTGCTTCTCTTTGCGGTATCGTTCTTTATCGCTGTCCTTACCGGAACGACCGCGCTGCCCCGCTGGGCGTGCGTCTTTAATACCCTGCCGCTGTTCCTTATTATGCTGCCGTTCCGTGTGGTGGGAACAGGGAATCTTGTCAACGCGGTGATGTTTTTGGGACTGTTCTTCTTGATGTGACAGAAAGGATTGATATGATGAGCCTGTTTGCGGCACTGCTCCATGGCGTTTACCGGATCTCCGGCGCCAAGAAAGCCTTTGCCCTGCCGGAGGAGAAACTGCTGCGGGAGGTGGAAAAGCAGAATCGTCACCGCGGGTTTTTTATGCCCACCGACCACAAGGCGTACTATGAAAAGAGAGTGATAAACGGCTTCCCCTGTCTTATCGTACGGGAAAAGCCGGAGCCTGCCCCGCGGGCGATCCTCTGTTTCTTCGGCGGCGGTATGGTCATCGGTCCCGATAAGGGTGCTGCTGCCGTGCTGCGCAAGCTGTGTTATGAGACAGGCTGCGATGTCTGGTTCCCCTGCTATCCGCTTTGCACCGAGCACTGCATCACCGAAAGCTACGATATGGTATTTGAATGCTATCAGCAGATGACGGAGCTGTACGGCGGCGGAAATGTCAGCACCTGCGGCTTTTCCTCCGGTGCAGCGCTGGCGCTGGGCATTGCCTCCCACAATAACGCGCTGGGGCAGCCGCTGCCGCAGCCGCGGCATATCGTGGCGGTCTCTCCCGGCGAGGTACCGTGGAATGACGAAGAAAGAGCGCGTATGCGGGCACTGAATAACAGTGATGTATCGGTGGACTACGCCGGACTGGAAACGCTGGGGAAGATCATGCGGTACGGCAGGGAAGATGTGCCGGAATATATGCTCGCAGTTTCCAAGGGCGATTTTACCGGCGTGGGGGATATCCATTTCTTCTACAGCGCCGATGAGGTGCTGTACGGTGCGCTGCCGGAATTTGAAGCTGCCTGCCGGCGTGCCGAAGTGCCTTATACCACATTTGCCCGCGCGGGCATGGTGCATTGCTACTGTATGCTGCCCTGTTTTAAGGAAGCAAAAGAAGACTTCACCAAAATAGTGGAGTACCTGAAGAAATAAGGAGTGACCATTGTGGCTTGGAAAGTGATTTTAGAGGGCTTGGGTCTGGGCGCTTTGCTGTTTTTGGTCTGCGCGGTGGGGATCCGCAACGGCGCGGTAGGCATGGTGCATCTTTACAGTCCCGAGGTGCAGGAGCGCTGTGTACAGCAGGGGCTTACGACCCATGAAAAGATCCGCCGCAACAGCCTGACCTTTAAGGTGGTCTGCATGCCGGGCTATATTGCCTATGTGCTGGTGTTTGTCTATGCCGTCAACGGCGCACGGGGCTTTATTGCCGGCTTCTGGCAGCTTTTGCTCATTTTGTCTATCATGAACCTTATCGACCGCTTCCTGATAGACGATTACTGGGTGGGTCATACCAAGGCATGGGAGATCCCAGGGACCGAGGACCTGAAACCCTATATCTCCGCTGCCGCCAAGCGGAAGAAGTGGCTTTTCGGCACCGTGGGTATGGTCATCATCGCGGCGGCGCTGTCGGGGATCATGTGCCTTTTTCTGCGGTAAAGGAGGCGAAACACGATGCTGTTTCAAACATACGGCGAGAAAAACCGTTCGGCGGTGCTGTTCTTCCACGCCATGGGCGTGACCGGCGCCAGCAGTGAACCGGTGGTAAAGTATCTGCAGGAGCGTTATTTCTGCATTCTGCCGACCGCCACCGTTTACTGTGCGGGGCAGCGGTATATCGGCAAGGCAGATGAGGTGCGGCAGGTGGAGGACTTCCTGCGGGAGCAGGGAGTGGAACGCCTGGCACTGGTCACGGCGTCCTCCATCGGCGCCGATCTTGCCATGGTTTTTTGACAACGACGCGGCTTCCGGTGGAGCATGTCTTTTTTGATGGCGGGCAGTTCGCCCGGATCGGCAGGGGGACCCGCTGCCTGCTGGCGCCGCTGCTGTACCTTGCCATCAGGAGCCTGTACTGGTCAAAAGGCAAAACGCTGGGGAAGATCATGTGGTGCGATGACGATGCCATCAAGCCCTATTTTATTGCGGCGGCAAAGGCACTGACCCTTGGGAACCTGCGCCGTCAGCTGATGGATAGTCTGGAGGACAAGCCTTTCCCGCCGTTGCCGGAGGAGCTGAAAAGGCACACTTTTTTCGAATTCGGCAGTGCCGAGGATCACTATAAATACCGCGCGGCAGTCATGGCGGCGTACCCCAAAGGGAATTTCCCAGTATTCGAGGGCTATAACCATATGCAGTATCAGATCCGTGACCCCAGGGGCTTTGCGGAAATGCTGGTCGCTGTAATGGAACAGGATACCCTGCCGGTGCTTCCCTTTTTCGAAAGTGAGTGACAGATATGAAGAAAAGCTACATTACAAAGGATTTTGAAAAGACCGTAAAGGAGCGATTCTTCGCGCGGTCGGCGGAGCTGCTTGCCGCCTTTGAAAAGCGGCTGGCGGCACTGCGGGTGGAAAACGCCGATGCCACGCCGGAAAAGCAGCGCCATCTGGAAAGCCAGATCCTGCCCGGTATAGCCGCCTACGAGACATTGCAGACCGTTCTACCGCAGGAGGAAGCACTGCAGACTGTCCACGGCTATGTAGAGGGAAAGGCATGGCGGCTGCGTAAAATGATCTTGAAGCTGATGCGTCTGCCGAGGCTGTACCGGCGGGTGCCGGATATTTTTGCAAAGCAGACCCCGAAGCTTTTTGGCGCGGCGGCGGGCTTTGCCGCTACCGAGATACAGGTAACAGGCGGCGTATGGCGCATTGATATGACCCGCTGCCCCTACCATGATGCCTGTGTGCAGTACGGCTGTCCGGAGCTTTGTCATTGCTTCTGTGACAGTGATGACATCACCTATGATGGCATGCACCCCAAACTCCTCTGGCACCGCACCAAAACGCTGGGGCGCGGCGATGAGTGCTGTGACTTCAGCCTGAAGCTCACGGAATAATGCCGGCAGGAATGGCAAATGGCAAAGAGAAAATGAATTGAGCATAAAGAAAAACGGGTATTTCCGCCATGCGGCAGAGATACCCGCTTTTCTTTTTGTGACCCGTATTTCAGTCTGTCCGCTTGGCGATTTTCCGGTACTCTATCGGCAGAATGCCTGTGCTTTTCTTGAACAGCTCGGCAAAGCGGCTGGAGGTGGTGTAGCCGATCATCTGGGCGATCTGCCCCATGGTGAAATCGGTATTGATGAGCAGGTGCTCCGCCTGGCTCATGCGGCGCCCCTGAATATACTGGGTGATGGTGCAGCCCATCTGCCGCTTAAAGCAGCTTTTCAGCTTGCTTTCGCTCATGCAGGCAATGCCAGCCAGCCGTGCCAGCGGAATATCAAAGGCGTAGTGGTCGGCAATGTAGCTCAGGACATTCTGCAGACCGGCGAGGTCCTGCGCCGAAAGAGGGTGCTCCTGCCGGTGGCTCTGCCGCTTCCATGCGTCCACCACCAGCGCGATTGCCTCTGTGACCTTCGCTTCGTAGAAAAGTGCGGCGGCAAGCCCTTCTCCCCGATAGTTTTCGAGCTCGAACAGCAGCTTGGACATGGCAGGGAATTCCGCCGAGGGATCGATGCTTTGAAAAGCGGCAGGCAGGTCAAGGCAGTCCTGCGGATACTGCTTCTTCAAAAAATCCTCATAGTATGCCGGCGGGATCTCGATGCCGACCGAATGGACGGGGATACGCTTGTGGATCAGCGCCCGATAGCGGGGCTTCCCGCCGACGATGGTTTCAATATCGCCTGCGGAAAAACGCCGGTAGGGGTTCAGTTCTTCGCCGGAAATAGAGGTGTAGCGCTGAATGCTGATGCACTCCGGAATGTCCATTTCCAGGCAGAAATCCTCATGGAAATAGAAATTGTGGATCTTGATGTCAAAAAGGTCCTGCTTGGCGTACACCCAGTAATTCCCGCCGCCCAGCGCGGGGGAGATTTCCCAGCAGTGCCCCGCCGGACTGTATTCCTCCGGACAGGGAATGGGGCGGAAGCTGTGTTGCTCCAAAAGCGGGCTTAATAGTCGGTCAAAATATCATTCTTCATGTTTCACCTTGCAACGATCAGACAATTCCTTGCAACGATTCGGCAAAAAGTGCTGCCGAAGATTGCTGAATTCTTCGCAGTGTGGTATCTTTTGTTTTAGTTAGCCGTAGCTAACTAAAGTATAGCAAACGGCGGCATAAATGTCAAACCGTCTGCCACAGCAAAGGAGAAACAAATATGCAAACCACCCTTAAAAAAGGCTTGACTGTCAAGGATCTGGTGACAGTCGGCATCTTTTCCGCCCTTTTTCTGGTGTTCGCCCTTGTGGGCGGCATCTTTTTCGCACCCAATCCGGTGCTGACCTTCTATATGCCCGTAGGCAGCGCCCTGCTTTGCGGACCGGTGTACCTTTTGATGCTTGCCAAGGTGCAGAAGCGCTGGGCGGTAACCATTCTCGGCGCGCTCCTCTGCATCGTCTGGTTCGTTACCGGTATGCACTGGGCTATGTCGCTGGGATATCTTCTTATGGGCATCATCGCCGATCTTACGGCGGGAGCCGGTAACTATAAAAGCAAGGCGCTCAATTCGCTCTCTTACATTCTTCTGTCGCTGGGCGGCGCCGCCTCCTATCTTGTGCTTTTTGCCGATCCCGATGGTTGGGCAGCGACCATGCTGGGCAATGGCACGGAGCAATCCTACATCGATACCATGCGCTCGACAGGGACGGTATGGATCCTGATCATCATGCTGGCGGGGACGATCCTTGCCGCTGCCGTCAGTGCGTTTATCGGCGGCATGATGCTGAAAAAACAGTTTGAAAAAGCCGGTATTACCAAATGAAGCCCTTACGCTTAGACCCTCGGACAAAGCTGTTTCTCATGCTGCTTTGTGTTCTCTGCGCCATGTTTGCACCAAACCTGTATTTTCAGTTTGCTTTAACGGCGCTCATTGGCGCGCTGGCGGCGCTTAGCGGAAAGTGGCGGTACGCGCTGCGCGGTATCTTTGCTTATGCGCTCATCTGTATATTCACATTCTGGTGTATGGGTGCTTTGGCAGGTACATGGCGGACGATGTTTGTGGCATTTCTCGGGCTGGTGCATAAGGTTTATGCCTGCGGTATGCTGGCGGGTGTCGTGATCTCCACCACCAAGGTGGGCGAATTCCTTTCTGCCATGGCGCGGCTGCATGTCCCCAAAAGGCTGACCATTCCCCTTGCCGTAATGCTCCGCTACCTGCCGACGATCCGTGAGGACTGGCATTTTATCAAGGACGCCATGCGCCTGCGGGATGTTTCGCCTACCTTTATCGGCTTTTTGAAAGCCCCGGCTATGACGGTGAACTGCATCTATGTGCCGCTGCTGACGGCGGCGTCCAAAGCGGCAGATGAACTTTCCATTGCCTCGGTAACACGGGGGATCGAAGCCCCCAAGCCTCGCACCTCGCTGGTGCAAATCAGAATGGGCGCGGCAGATGGGACGGCTCTTATTGCTTTTGCGGCGTTTTTTGCCGTGGAGCTGCTGTGGAAAGGAGTGAGGTGATTGATCGAATTCCGCAATGTTTCCTTTTCCTATCCGGACGGCGCCGACGGCGGCTTAAAGAACATTGACATCACCATTCCGGACGGTCAATGTGTTCTGCTTTGTGGGCGCAGCGGCTGCGGCAAGACCACACTGACCCGCCTCCTAAACGGGTTGATCCCGCAATTTTTTGCGGGGGAGCTGACCGGCGAGGTGCTGCTGGACGGAGAAAATATATTCTCACTGCCCATGTACCGCATCACGGAAAAGGTAGGCAGTGTGTTCCAAAACCCGCGCACACAGTTTTTTAATGTGGATACCGACAGCGAGATCGCTTTCGGCATCGAGAATGAAGCACTCCCGCCGGAGGAACTGAAACGGCGGGTGGCGGAGACCGCACAGGCACTGCGCATCGAGTCGCTTTTGGGGCGCAGCATTCGTTTATGCCATGCAGCCGGAGGTCTATCTGCTGGACGAGCCGTCCTCCAATCTGGACAGCGATGCCATCGATGGGCTGCGGGAACATATTAGGCTCATTAAGTCGCAGGGGAAAACCGTCATTATTGCTGAGCACCGGCTCTACTACCTGAACGATGTGGCAGACCGCATCATTTATCTGGAGAATGGCTGCATAGCAGGGGACTGGACGCCGGAGCTGTTTGCTGCACTGTCGGCTTCGCAGCGGCAGGCAGTGGGGCTGAAGGCGCTCCGGCTGCGGGAGGAGGAACCGGAGTACTTCTCCCAGCCTGATGCGACACCGCGGCTGGAACTGAGGGGCATCTCGCTTTCCTACCGCAGGCAGCCTGTCCTGCGGGATATTTCGCTGCGTGCCGCTGCGGGGGAGGTCATTGCGGTCATCGGTCAGAACGGCGCGGGCAAGACCACCTTTTCCCGCGCGCTTTGCAGGCTTCACCGGGAAAGCGCCGGTGAATACCGCTGGGACGGAAAAACGCAGACGCCGAAAGAACGCATGAAGCGCTCCTACATGGTCATGCAGGATGTGAACTACCAGCTGTTTGCCGAAAATGTGTCGGCGGAGTGTACTTTCGGCATCAAACAGCCGGATACGGCGCTTGCGGAGAGGGTGCTGGAGGAACTGGGGCTTGCGGCATATCAGGAACGCCACCCCAATACCCTTTCCGGCGGGCAGAAGCAGCGTCTTGCCGCGGCGGGAAGCATGGTGTGCGGCAAGGAACTGCTGGTGTTCGATGAACCGACCAGCGGGCTGGACTATGACAGCATGGTGCGCCTTGCGGCGCTGATCCGCCGTCTTGCCGACAGCGGAAAAATCATTTTCATCGTCACGCACGATTACGAGTTTATCTGCCGTACCTGCACGCGGGTGCTCCACCTGGCGGAGGGGACGGTGGGGGAGGATCTGCCGGTAACGGCAAAGACCCTTCCAAGGCTCAGGGAAATATTCAATGTGAGGTAACGCATATGCAGAAGGAAAAAAGCACTTTCGGCTGGGTGCTCGCCTTTGCCGGACAGAAAAGATCAAAATACCTTGCCAGCGTATGCCTTGCCATGGCGGGGGCGGTCTTTCAGCTCCTGCCGTACTTCGTGATGGCGCGGGTGCTCGCAAAGCTGCTTGCTGGCAATCGGGATCTGCACGGCTATCTTATCGACTGCGCGGTTATGGCGGTCATGTGGCTGCTGCGCGTAACATGCCATTCGCTTTCCGCTGCTCAGTCACATCAGGCGACCTTTGCCGTGCTGGGCAATATCCGGCGGCAGGGGCTGGAAAAGCTGGCGCAGATGCCGCTGGGCGATGTGCGGGCAAAGGGCTCCGGCGAGCTGAAAAACATTCTTGTGGAGCGGGTAGACAGCATGGAGCCGACGCTGGCGCATGTGCTGCCGGAAATGAGCAGCAATGCCGTAGCCACGCTGGCAGCGCTTTTGTATCTGTTCTGCATGGATTGGCGCATGGCATTTGCCGCTCTGCTCACGCTTCCGGCTGGTATGGTGTTTTTTGCGCAGATGATGGCGGGCTACGAGAAAAACTATGCCCGCACGGTAGCGGCGACCAAAACGCTTAACGATACCGCCGTGGAGTATATCGGCGGGATCGAGGTCATCAAGGTGTTCGGCAAGGCAAAAAGCAGCTACGAAAAGTATGTTGCTGCCGCACGGGAGTGTGCCCAAAGCTACATCGACTGGATGAAGAAAAGCAACTTCTACTTTACCTTCGCCATGAACATTATGCCCGCCACTCTGCTCACCGTTCTGCCCATCGGCGGTCTGCTGATGAAAAACGGAATGCTGGCACCGGGAAAATTTATTCTTATCGTGATCCTTTCCCTGGGACTTATTACACCGCTTATCGGCTGTATGAAGTTCACCGATGATCTTGCCAAAGTGAAAACCATCATTGGCGAGGTGACCTCTGTTCTGGCGGCGCCGGAGCTTTCCCGCCCTGCGGAGGATATACAAACGCCCTGCGGCAGCACGGTGGCACTGCACGGGGTCCATTTCGGCTACAACGGTACAGAGGTGCTGCACGGGATCGACCAGACCTTCCGTGAGGGAACGGTCAATGCCCTTGTGGGACCTTCCGGCAGCGGTAAATCCACCATTGCCAAGCTTATTGCTTCTTTTTGGGATGTGGGCAGCGGCAGCATTACGGTGGGCGGCGCGGATCTTCGTAATATTTCCGCGGAGCATTACCATAGGCTCATTGCTTATGTCTCGCAGGAAAGCTTCCTTTTTGATACCACCGTGCGGGAAAATATCCGAATGGGGCGTGCGGGTGCGACCGATGCCGAGGTAGAACAGGCGGCACGGGACTGCGGCTGCTATGAGTTTATCATGGGGCTGGAAAACGGCTTTGATACCAAGGTCGGCAGCGGCGGTGGGCACCCTTTCCGGCGGCGAGCGGCAGCGCATTTCCATTGCCCGTGCCATGCTGAAAGATGCGCCCATTGTCATTTTAGACGAAGCGACGGCCAATGTCGATCCGGAAAACGAAAAGGAGCTGACCGAAGCCCTTGCGGAGTTGACCCGCGAAAAGACTGTCATTATGATCGCTCATCGGTTAAAAACCGTCCGCCACGCCGATCAGATCCTTGTGGTCGAAGACGGTGAGATCGTCGAGCAGGGCACCCACGCCCAGTTGGTACAGCAGGAAGGTCTCTACCGCCGCTTTATGCGGATCCGCGAGCAGGCGGAGGGCTGGCGCATCGCCGCGGAATAAAAGTACTTTGCAAAAAAACAGCCGCAGCAGGGCAGGGGTGGCCTCTTCGGGGGTCGCCCCTGCCGCTTTTTTTCGAGAAAACGCTGCTTTGCCGCCAAAGACTTGACTTTTTCACTGTAAAGCACTAAAATATTGGCATTATCGTTTGGAGCCGACCGCAAACGGGTCAGGCTCCTTTTGCGGAACGGAGAAAATGAAAATGAAGCATCAAAAAAGCACAAGGAGCTTTGCCAGCCGCTGGGGTTTCATTCTGGCGTCGGTCGGTTCGGCGGTCGGCATGGCAAATGTCTGGGGCTTCCCCAATAAGCTGGGCAGCAACGGCGGCGGGGCATTCCTGCTCATCTACCTGCTGTTTGTCATCATCTTCAGCTATGTCGGGCTTCCGGCGGAATTTGCCATGGGACGCCGCGCGGCGACCGGCACGCTGGGCGCCTACCGCAATGCGTGGGCGACCCGTGGGGAAAAGGCAGGTAAAGTCGGCGGGGCGCTGGGTTGGCTGCCGCTGGCAGGTTCGCTCTGCATCGCCATCGGCTACGCGGTTATTGTCACCTATGTCCTCAAGGCACTGGTCGATTCCCTCACCGGCACCCTGATGACCGCCGATACCGCCGCGTGGTTCGCCTCTTTTTCCTCGCAGCCCTACTCGGTCATTCCTTACCACATCATCGTGGTGGTCGGCACACTGCTTACGCTGTTCCTCGGTGCCCACAGCATCGAAAAAACCAATAAGATCATGATGCCGCTCTTCTTCCTCATCTTTCTGGTGCTGGCGGTGCGGGTATTTTTCCTCCCCGGGGCGACGGAGGGCTACCGCTTCATGTTCACGCCCCGCTGGGAAGCTCTCGCCGACCCCATGATCTGGATCTGGGCGATGGGGCAGGCATTCTTCTCACTTTCCGTCACCGGCAGCGGCATGATCGTCTACGGCGCTTATCTTTCCCCGCGGGAAGATGTCGTCGGCGTGGCGCAGCACACCGCCCTGTTCGATACCATCGCGGCGGTGGTAGCGGCGCTGGTCATCATTCCCGCCTGCTTCTCCTACGGGCTGGATGTCGGCGCGGGACCCAGCCTTCTCTTTGTCACGCTACCCACCATTTTGCAGGATATCCCGCTGGGTCAGCTTTTCGCCGTCATTCTTTATGTCGCTATGATCTTCGCGGGGGTCAGCTCGCTGCAAAATATGTTCGAGGCAGTCGCGGAATCCCTCCAGCACCGCTTCCCGCGGCTCAGCCGTACCGCCACCCTCATCATTCTGGGTGTGCTGTGCCTTGGCTTCGGCATCGGTATGGAGACCATCTCCCAATGGGGACCGTGGATGGATCTTGTCTCCATCTACATCATTCCCATCGGCGCCACCCTCGGCGCGGTCTCGTGGTTCTATGTGATGAAAAAAGACGACCTGCTTGCCGCCGTTAATACCGGCAGCAGAAAGCAGCGCGGCAGGCTGTGGTATGGCATCGGGCGTTATCTCTATGTCCCGCTGGCAATTCTGCTTTGCTGCGTGGCGCTCTTTATGAAGGTCGCTTTCTGATAAGATCTTTTCCGGCAGTCCTGTGCGTGGGGCTGCCGTTTTCTTCTGCCCGTCGCCCGTTGACGGGGAAGCGGGGTTGCGTTATAATACGGTTAGCAACTGCTAACTAAAAAAGGAGAACTCTCAATGACAGTCTTTTACGGGATCTTCATTCCCTTTCTCGGCACGGCGCTGGGTGCCGCCTCGGTCTTTTTTATGAAAAGGTCCCTCAGCGATCCGGTGCAGCGCAGTCTCAATGGCTTTGCCGCCGGCGTTATGGTCGCGGCTTCGGTCTGGAGCCTGCTGATCCCCGCCATCGAGCAATCCGCCCATCTGGGCAAATGGTCATTTTTCCCCGCGGCGGCGGGCTTCTGGGCGGGTATTCTGTTCCTCCTCCTGCTGGATCATATCATTCCACATTTACATAACAGCGGTCAGCAGCAGGAGGGTCCCAAAAGTCACCTGCGCCGCACCACCATGATGGTGCTTGCCGTTACCCTGCACAATATTCCGGAGGGCATGGCGGTAGGCGTGGTGTACGCGGGCTGGCTTTCCGGCAGTGAAAGCATCACGGCGGCGGGCGCCTTGGCGCTCTCCCTCGGCATCGCCATACAGAATTTCCCCGAGGGCGCTATCATCTCCCTGCCGCTGCGCGCGGAGGGCGAAAAGAAAAGCCGCGCCTTTCTGGGCGGCGTCCTCTCCGGCATTGTGGAGCCGATCGGGGCATTGCTCACCATTCTGGCGGCACAGTTCATTCTGCCTGCCCTGCCGTATCTCCTCAGCTTTGCGGCGGGTGCCATGCTGTATGTGGTGGTGGAGGAGCTGATTCCGGAGATGTCGCAGGGGCGCCACTCCAATATCGGCACGGTATTCTTTGCCGTCGGCTTCAGCGTGATGATGGTGCTGGATGTTGCCCTTGGCTGAAAAAAGCCCCCTGTCACGGCTGCTTTTGCCGGATAGGGGGCATTCTTATTTCATCAGGGTCAGCCGGCGCCGGATATCCTCCGTCACGGCAAAAAGGTGAAGATACATCGCCCGATAATCCGGCGCGTCGCGTTGCATGCACTGCTCCTCACAGGCTTGCTGCTCCCGCTCTATTGTCCGCAGCGCCTCACCCACCGCGCCGTACAGCTGGTGATACAGCATCTCATAGTCAAACATGTTCAAACCTCCGCCATTTCCATTATTATGTAAAACCATTATATTTGACGAAAAGATTTGAAATATGACGAACTGTCATATTCTCCCACCGCTTTTTGTGGCGTAATTCTATTAGGTGATGAACAGAATGACAGCCGCCACATTAAAAGCGCTAAGAAAACAAAAAGGTCTTTCCCAGCTTGCCGTGCAGATGCAGACCGGCATCGAGCAGGCGCTGATCTCCAAATACGAAAACGGCGAGCGTGTCCCGCCCACCGAAACGCTGATGCTGCTGGCGGATTTTTATGGCGTCAGCATGGATTACATCATGGGGCGCACCGACCGCAAAGAGGTGAACCGCTGATTTTCCCGCGGCAGGGGGGGAGGATCGGCGGTATTTTCTGCCCGAACGCAAAAGAAAAAAGCCCCCAAAGGGGCTTTTTTGTATGCTGTCAGGCTTTGCCGAAGCTGTCCGTGTAGGCGCCCAGCTTCTCACAAATGGCTTTCGCTTCCTCCATGCTGCTCGCCGGTGCGGCAATGATGTACTCCTTGCCGCTGTTATTTTCGTCCAGAGGACCCGTCACCAGCAGCCAGCAGCTCCGTTCCCGGTCGGTGATCAGCCAGCCGTAGCCTTCCTCGTGATCTTCACTATGGAAGTGATTATAGAAGAACCCACCGATCAGATAGCCGCCGTCCGTATTCTCATTCAGCAGGGTGTCTGTTGTATCCATGCCGTCCCACAGGGTATAGTCCAGCGCGGCAGTCCCCACGATGCCCTTATAGGTCATGGCGGATTTGCCCATGCGCTGCTGTCCCCAGGTGCCGTCAAGGGTCAGCGTCGTCACCTGCGTCTCGCCGCTTTCACGGTCCAGCATCACGGCGGGCAGCGTCTCATTCATCTTGCTCTTTACGGGAATGAACATCACAGCCGAAACGCCCAGCAATATCGCGCAGATCACCGCGACCAGGATCCATGTCCGCTTTTCCTGTCCGCCGCCGCTGCGGTCGGGCAGCCGCTCGCCGCTCACAGGCTCGTCACCGTATCCAGCGCCAGCTCCATCATGTTGGTGAACTTGGTCTGCCGGTCTTCGGGGCTCAGCTCCTCATTCTTGCCGATGACATCGCTGATGGAGAGGATCCCCAGCGCGCGCTTGCCGGCATAGGCGGCGTTGGCATACAGGGCAGGCATCTCCATCTCCACGCACAGTACCCCCATGGGGCGCCACAGGTCGGTGCGTTCGGGGTGCGCCGAATAGAAGCAGTCACTGGAAAGGACATTGCCCACCATGTGCTTCAGGCTCCGCTCCTCCGCCAGCTTCGCCGCGGTGGAAAGCAGCTTCCAGTCCGCGATGGGTGCGTAGGTGCCGGGCAGCTGGAACTGCGCCATATAGTTGCTGTCGGTACAGGCACCCTCGGCGATCACGATATCGCCCAGGTGCAGGTCGGGGTGCAGCGCGCCGGCACTGCCAAAGCGGATAATATTTTCCACATCGTAGAAATGGAACAGCTCGTAGCTGTAAATGCCGATGGAGGGAATGCCCATGCCGTGCCCCATAATGGAAACGGGTACGCCGTGGTAGGTGCCGGTGTAGCCCAGCATACCGCGCACGGTGTTAAAGCAAACGGGGTTCTCCAGATAGTTTTCGGCGGTGAATTGGGCGCGCAGCGGGTCGCCCGCCATCAGTACATTGGGTGCGATCTGTCCCTTTTGGGCAGCGTTATGGGGGGTAGACATAGTATCTTCTCCTTTACAGAATTAGTTTTTTCTCCACCCGCATTGTACCATATCCGCCCGCCGCCGTCGAGAGTTTTTTGCCGTTTCGCACAAAAAGAGGGGCGCCGGGCGTTGCGGAGACTGCCGAAATATGATAAAATAAGAAAAAATCGCGGGGAGAGGATACACTTATGAATACTATGGTGATCGGAATAGCGGGCGGCACCGGCAGCGGCAAGACCACTGTGACCGAAAAGCTGCAGGAGTACTTCGGCGCCGATGTCAGCGTGCTGCATCACGACAGCTACTACAAGCGCCACGATGAGTTGCCCTTTGAAAAACGCCGATTGCTCAATTACGACCACCCCGATTCCTTTGATACCTCTCTGCTCATTGAGGACCTGCGTTCTCTCAAGGCGGGGCACACTGTCCATTGTCCGGTGTACGATTACTCCATTCACAACCGCACCGACCGCACCGAGGAGGTGCACCCCACTAAGGTCATCATCGTGGAGGGCATTCTCATCTTTGCCGATGAGGAGCTGGCAGACGAAATGGATATCAAGATCTTTGTCGATACCGATGCCGATGAGCGGATCCTTCGGCGCATTTTGCGCGATGTGCGGGAGCGCGGGCGCACGCTGGAATCGGTCGTGGAGCAGTACCTCACCACCGTCAAGCCCATGCACGAACAGTATGTGGAGCCCAGCAAGCGCCGCGCGGATATCATCATGCTGCAGGGCGGTCACAATCTGGTCGCGCTGGATATGCTCATTGAGCGCATTCGCAGCCACATCGGTCAGGAAGAAGCGTAAATTAAGGCAATAAAGCAAGGGGCGTCCCACAGCGGGGAGCCCCTTTTCTGTATGCTTACAGTTTCAGCAGCTGTTTGGCGTTGCCGCCCATAATGGCGGTGATCGCCTCCGGAGAAAGCGGCAGCTCCCCCAGCAGGTCGGCGTTCCGCCCGATATCCACGCTGGGCCAGTCGGTGCCGAAAAGGAATTTATCCGCCAGCCGCGGCAGGTGGGGGAAGTATTCCATCAGCTTATGCGGCGGCAGTCCGGCAATATCAATGTAAACATTCTTATGCAGTTTGGTAAGGGTCATGGCGGTATGGTACCAGCAGTCCCGTCCGCCGTGGCTCATTACGATGTTCAGGTCGGGGAAATCCACGGCAATATCGTCGTAAAAGATCGGGTCGCCGTATTTCAGTCGGGAGCCTTCAAAAACCGAAATTCCGGTGTGGAACATTACCGGCAGCCCCAGCTCCTCCGCCGTCCGGTACAGTGGGTACATCATGGGGTCGTTGGGGTAGAAAAAGTTGTAGGTCGGGTACAGCTTTACCCCCTTAAAGCCCGCGGCAGCAAGCTCCCGCAGCTGCCCGCCCATATCGGCGGTGTGCAGCGGGTCAAAGGTGCAAAAGGGGATCAGCTCACGGTGACCGGCGCAAAAATCCGCCACCTTTTCGTTGCTCACCACGCCGCTTACCGGATTATTTTCGGCAAGCAGCACGGCGTAGTCTACGCCCTTTTTGCGCAGCATGGCGCACAGCGCTTCCGGTCGGGCAAAATAGTCGCACAGCCCGCGGTAGGATTCTTTGCTGGGGTACACCGTCAGGAACCACTCCATCGTGGATCGGGGCAGTCCTTCATACCGCGGCAGGTGGGTGTGAAAATCGATCAACAGGTTTCCGTTGCGCATGGGGATCCTTCCTTTCTACCCCATCATTATGGCACACATTCCCGTGCTTGGCAATGCGTCTTTCCTGCCTAAAAAATACCGCAGGGCATATCTCCCTGCGGTATTTTTTATGGTGTCAGTCTACCGATTTCATCGATTCTACCATGCTGATCTTCTTTAAGCGGTAGTGCATCACCCAGTTCACAATAAACGAGAACAGGAAGGTGAGCAGCGTCGCCATCAAAAAGCTCGGGAAGTAGATGTTCCGTCCGAACATGATGGAATCCACCTCTGCCGTTGTAATGACAAAGCGGGTCAGCGCCGTGCCCAGCAGCAGTCCCAGCGCCGTGCCCAACACCGTCAATATGATATTCTCACGGTAGATGTAGGCGGAAACCTCGCTGTCATAGAAGCCTAACACCTTCAAGGTGGCGATCTCACGGGTGCGCTCGGTAATATTGATGTTGGAAAGATTGTACTGTACCACAAACGCCAAAAGACCCGCCGAAACGATCAGCACCGCTACCACATACCCAAGGTTGTCGGTGACGTTGATGTACTGCTCCAGCATCTCGGCATCGCTGGCGACCATCTGTACGGTACCACCTGCCAGCAGCTTTTCGCTGGCGGCTTTCCAGTCGTCGCGGTCAACCAGATCCACGATCACCGAATTGTATTCCGGTGCCTTTCCGAAGATCTCCTCATAGTACTCGGCGGAAATATACACAAAGTGCGAGGCATAGTTTTCGCTCACACCCGTAATCTCCATTTCGTACAGCCGGTTGTCGCTGTCCCGCAGCGTCAGGGTATCGCCCGCCTTCAAATCCAGCATGGTGCCCAGCTTTTCGGTAATGATCGCACCGCGCTTTTCAGGCGTCAGCACCTTGCCGCTTACCCGCTCCTGCAGGCTGATAAAATCAGTCAGTTTGGTATAGTCCTCGGAAACGGTCAGGTTTACGCTCAAACTCAGGTCATTCCCCAGAGCCGTTACGGTGTTGCGGTACTGCGGCATCCATTCCTGTATGGCGGGGTCGCTATCCAGTTGGTCAAACATTGCCTGCTCCGCCACTTCGTCCTCGGCGGAATACCCTGCCAGCAGGTCATAGCGAAAGACCCGTTGGAACTGGTTGGTCACAATGTCCCCGATGGCGTCGTTCAGTCCGTAACCGGTCAGCACCAGCGCAGCGCAGCCTGCTATGCCGATGATCGTCATCAGCACCCGCTTTTTGTAGCGGAACAGGTTACGCACCGTAACCTTGTGGCTGAAGGAAAGTCGCTTCCAGATAAATGTCACCTTTTCCAACAGCACCCGCTGTCCGGCAGGGGGCGCCTTGGGGCGCATGATGTTGGCAGGCATTTCCTTCAGCACGCCGCGGCACACCGAACAGGTCACCAGCGTTACACAGATCAGCGCCACCGCCACACAAATGGCGGCAACACCCCAGTGGAACGGCGCCTTGACCGGCGGCAGGTCATACATGATGCAATAGGCGTCATAGATCACAGTGGGGAACAGCTTAAAGCCGACCGAAAGCCCCACCACGCTGCCAACCACGGTCGCACTCAGCGAATAGATCAAATACTTCTTCTGAATTTCACGGTCGGTATAGCCCAGCGCT
Source organism: uncultured Angelakisella sp. (assembly GCA_934524965.1). GTDB lineage: Bacteria > Bacillota > Clostridia > Oscillospirales > Ruminococcaceae > Angelakisella. The sequence continues at coordinate 54,761 of CAKSYU010000001.1, read as the reverse complement.
TTCAGCGTCCCGATCTCGGTGCGCTGCTCCTCCACCATGCGTGCCATGGTGGTCAGGCACACCAGCGCTGCCACTGCCAGGAAAAATACGGGGAAGATGACGGAGATATTGTCAATGCGCACAGCATCGTCACCAAATTCACTCACACCCAGCGCCAGGTCGCCGCGGCTGTAAATGTACCACTTTGCCGGCGATAGCTTTTCCTGCGTTTCTTCGGCGTTGGCAAGCTGCAGCTTGCCACGGTTCAGCGCAGCCTTTCCGTCCGCGATCTTCTGCCTTGCCTCGGCGCTCTTTTCCTCAAATTCCTTTTCGCCCTCCGCCAGCTTTGCACGGGCGTCGGCAAGCTCTCTTTCACCGTCGTCCAGCCGCTTTTCGGCGCTTTCCAGCGCCTCCTTGTAGGTATCCAGCTGCTTGCGGCTCTGTTCCAGCTCCCGCTTGCCGCTTTCGTACTGGTAGCTCGCGTTGCTGATCTGCTGCTGCATATAGGCAAAGTAGCTGTTTACCGCTGCGCGGGTCTCCGCCACCGTCTCCGGCGTCACCTCGCCGTTTTCATCATACAGCTTGTCGCCCAGGTTCTGCTTTTTGCCGTTGGCGTCGGTCAGTTCGTTCAGGGTCGGTGCCAGCGTCTCGGCAAGAATGGGCAGCAGCGGGGAACCGGCAGGCAGGTTTTCCATTCGACCCAGTATCGCATTGACCTGCGCTTTACCGGCGGTCAGCTGCGCACCCATCGCCTCCGCTGCCGTAATCTGCAGCTTTGCCGCCGCCAGCTCCTGCTTGCCCTCCTCGTACTTTTTTTCATATGCTTCGTACTGTTTTTTTTGCGCTTCCAGTGCGGCCCTGCCGTCTACCAGCTGCTTTTCCCCGTCCGAAATCTGCTGCCGGGCATCTGCCAGTTTATTGGCAGCATCGGTTAGCTGCTGTTCTGCGTCAGCAAGCTGTGCTTCGGCATCGGTTATCCTTTTCTGCGCTTCGGGAATCTTCTCATTCAGATAATCCGCCATTTCCTCCATTCGCAACTCGGAACGGGCGGCTTCCGCCGGGGTCAGCGCGTCGCGCAGTGCTTCCACCAGATCGTCATACGCATCGGTGTAGCAGTTCAGCGCATCGGCGTTTGCTGCTGTCACATACAGCTCAGTATAGTACTCGGCGGTAAAATTCTCCTCCGGCACATACAGGTAGGCGTCCAACGAACCATCTCCTACCGTGGTGCTCCCGCGGCGGGACATATCCACATAAATCGGAGAATTTACCATGCCGACGATGGTGTACTCCGTGTTTTTCAAATCATTTTCCAAATCGTCCAACGGGTCGGCGGAAGCCAGCTTCAGCGTCTGTCCTACCGAGAAGCCGTACTTATCCATGATGTTCTGGTCAATGGCACATTCGTTTTCAGCTGAGGGCAGCCGCCCCTCCAGCACACGCAGCCGATTCATGGTTTCGGGATCGTCGGGATTGTCCGGCAGCGAAAATACCCGTGTCAGAAAGTTATCCTGACACAGTGTCAGGCAGTCCGTAAATTTCCCGGCATATACCTGTTTTACGCCTGCCACTGCCTGCACCGCAGCCACGTCGTTATCGCTGAAGCCAAGGGTGGAAAGTATTTTCAAATCCATTGCGTTGTATTCGGCATAGTAGTCGCTGGCGGTACTGCGCATATCGTCTCCGGTCGCACGTACCCCTGCAAAAAAACCTACGCCCAGCGCAACGATCAGCAAAATGGAGCAAAACCGGTTCAGCGTTTTGCGAATCGTCCGTGTTGTATCCTTGCGGAATGCCTCTGTCACATGCCTCCCCCCTTCCTTCAAAAATTCTCACCATTCGCCATGAGCGATGGCTGCAGCGCCAAAGCTGTCCTCATCTCATTTTTCAGCATTTTTCCATTTACCACTCTATTGTGGCAATATCGGCAGGCGTGGGATTGTAGATGTTGCTTGCCACCTTGCTGTTGCGTATCGTGATAACACGGTCAGCCATCGGCGTGATAGCGGTGTTGTGCGTCACCACGATCACCGTCATGCCCCCCTCGCGGCAGGCGCTCTGCAAAAGCGAAAGGATCTGCTTGCCGGTGTTGTAGTCCAAAGCGCCGGTCGGCTCGTCGCACAGCAGCAGCTTGGGACGCTTCGCCAGTGCCCGCGCAATGGAAACACGCTGTTGCTCGCCGCCGGAAAGCTGCGCGGGGAAGTTGTCCAATCGGTGTCCCAGCCCCACCGCCTCCAGCGCCTCCTTGGCAGGCATCGGGTCGTGACAGATCTGCGCCGCCAGTTCCACATTTTCCAGTGCCGTCAGATTTTGCACCAAATTATAAAACTGGAACACAAACCCGATATCATGCCGCCGGTAGGTGACAAGCTGCCGCGGCGTGTACTGCACTATGTCGCTGCCGTCCACCAGCACCTGTCCCTCGTCGGCGGTATCCATGCCGCCTAAGATATTCAGCACCGTCGTCTTGCCCGCGCCGGAGGGGCCAACAATAATGGCGAATTCACCCTTTTCTATGGTAAAATTGATGCCGTCGCTTGCTGCCGTGACGACCTCGCCGGTGCGGTAGCGCTTGTAAACATCTTTCATTTCCACAAATGCCATTGGGGTTGCCCTCCCTTGCGATATCGGCGCAAGACGGGTTGCCTTTTGCGCCGGATTGAATTATACTGATTTTATCACTTTTCCTTGGGATTTTTCAACCGTCTGCCGACGGGGATTGCCCCAAAAATCGGAATTTAACGGAAATTTTACATTCCGTCTGCAAATCGGGAGGACTTTATCATGGTCAAAAGAGATTTGGCAGCAGAACTGCTGCGAGAACTGGGGCAGGATCGGACTCATTATCACTCCGGCGAAGAACTGAGCGTCCGTCTGGGTGTTTCCCGCACAGCTATCTGGAAAGCAGCCTGCCGCCTGCGGGAGCAGGGCTACGCTCTCGAATCCGTCACACGACTGGGCTACCGCCTTGCCGCCTTGCCCGATGGCATGACGAAGGAGCTGCTGGAGCAGTACCTGCCGCAGGGCAGGGGAGAGACGATTGTTTGCTACGAGGAGACCGACTCCACCAATACCCGCGGGCTTCAGCTTGCCTTGGAGGGCGCACCCACCGGCACTGTCGTGCTGGCGGATCGCCAGACCCACGGGAACGGCAGACTGGGACGCAGCTTCCTTTCGGAGGGCGGCAGGGGCGTCTATCTTTCCTATCTCCTCCGCCCCGATTGCGACCCCGCCGCGCTCAGTCTGCTTACCAGCTGCGCAGGGCTTGCGGTCTGTCAGGTGCTGGAGCAGCAGGGACTGTCTCCCGCCATCAAGTGGCCCAATGATATCATTCTCGACCGCCGCAAGGTCTGCGGCATTCTCACCAAGCTCACCAGCGATGCCGAAAGCGGCACCATCAACGGCGCGGTCATCGGCATCGGTGTCAATGTCACGCAGCAGCGGGAGGATTTCCCCGAGGAGCTGCGGGATAAAGCCATCTCGGTGCGGGAAGCGGGTGTCACCGTTCCCCGCGCCGCCATCGCCGCCGGTATCATTACCCGTCTGGACGATATGTTCCTGCGGCAGCATATCCTCTCCCAGCCCGCCGAAGCGCTCATCGGGGAGCTGACCCGCCGCAGCTGCACCATCGGCAGTCGTGTGGAGGTTATCAGTCCCACCGGTCAGTACGAGGCGCTTGCCGTCGGCATCGCCCCCGATGCGGGACTGATTGTCGAGCTTCCGGATGGCTCCCGCCGCACCGTCTCCAGCGGTGAGGTCAGCGTCCGCGGGCTGCTGGGCTATACCTGACCCACCGGCGGGCGCAACCTTCGCTTAACTCGTGCCGACCCGCGGCGGGCGCAACCTCCGCTTAACTCGTGCTGATCCTCCGCTTCGCTCCGGGCAGCCCTCGCCGCTGCGGTGCACCCGCCTTTCCCCACCGGGTCTGCCGACCCGTCGGGGACCCCATCGGCAGCCCTCGCCGCTGCGGTGCGCCCGCCTTCTTTACTTCACGAAAAATCCCCCGACGCTCTTTCGTCGGGGGATTTCTCTCTCTGCCTTATCTTTACCTTCGCTTGACAAGAGCACATATGGTTTTTGCGGGCATAAATGCCGTATGGCATTGTGCGGCTCATCGGCAGGCGCCAGCCTGCCATCTTTGCCGCACTTCCCCCTACAACATTTCTGCCGTGCAAAAACTCCGCAGGACTTTTCGACGAGGGAAAATCAGATGATGACAAGGAAGAGAGCCGCAGGAATACTTGCGTATTTCAAGGCTCGATGACGTAGTCAGCGCTGATTTTCACCGTCGAAAAGCGTGTGTGTCTTTGTCAAGCGAAGGTATAGCAAAAAGGTATGTATCGTATCAGTCTTTCTTGCGGAACTTCTCGGGAACCTCATACAGTCCGCCGGAGCACTCTGCGATCTCCTCCAGGTTCTTGCACGCCAGCAGGTCTTTGGTCGCCATGGCGCGGTCAATGCCCAGATCCTCGGGATAAGCGACCTTGCCCGCCTTGCGGAACGCCTCGATCTGCTCCTTGGTCACCAGCTCACCAAACGGGGTGCCCTGCGCGATGGAAGCCAGCATCAGCTTGCGCTCCTCGGCGTCCTCCGCCATGTAGCAGTAGGCAATGCCCTGCTCGGTCACGGTGTGGCTCACGTCCTCGCCGTATACCATGATGGGCGGCGCCTCCATACCGGCATCACGACCGATGGCGATGGCGTCCAGCTCGGGTACAAAGTTGTTGCCCTTTTTGCCGCTGCTCTTCAGCATCTGAATAACGATCTTCTGACCGCCGCGCAGGGTGTCCTTACCCTCTACCAGGCTGTGGTAGGCAGGGCTGCTGTGACGGCGACCGCCGGGGTTGTGACCCATGTTGGGCGCTCCGCCAAAGCCGCTCAGACGACCGGCGGTAACAGTGGAGGAGTTGCCGTAGTAGTCCATCTGCAGGGTCGCGCCCAGGAAGCTGTCGATGGCATACAGACCGGCGACCTGTGCCAGAGCACGGTTGCTGCGCAGGGTGCCGTCCGCGCCGGTAAAGAAGATATCGCTGCGGGCTTCGGTATATTTCTCCATGCCCACCTCGCCGCCAAAGGCGCAGATGCTCTCGACCCAGCCGGCTTCAATAGCGGGGATCAGCGTGGGATGGGGGTTCAGTACCCAGTTGCGGCAGATCTTGCCCTTCAGACCCAGCTGCTCGCCGTAGGTGGGCAGCAGCAGCTCAATGGCAGCGCCGTTAAAGCCGATGCCGTGGTTCAGGCTCTGTACGCCGTGCTTGGCGTAAATGCCCTTAATGACCATCATGCCCATCAGGATATCGGCGTCCTTGATGAACTGGGGATCACGGGTGAACAGGGGCTCCATGGGGTAGGGCTTGTCTGCGGGAACGATGAAATCCACCCAGCCGCCGGGGATATCCACGCGGGGCAGGGTCTCCACGATCTCGTTTACCTGCGCAATAACGATACCGCTCTTGCAGGCGGCAGCCTCCACCAGGGTGGGGGTTTCCTCGGTGCTGTAGCCGGTAAACAGGTTGCCGTCCTTATCGGCTTTGTCGGCAGCCACCAGGCATACGTTGGGGATCAGGTCCACAAACAGACGGGCATAGATCTCCAGATAGGTATTAAAGTTGCCGATCTTCACCTTGCCCTCGGCAAGCATCTCGCTCAGCCGCTGTGCCTGGGTACCCGCAAAGGCAAAGTCCACCGTTCCGGCAATGCCCTTCTCAAAGTAATCCAGATGCTCGCTGCGGGAAATGGAGGGAATGATCATGGTCAGGTCATGCACTACCTTGGGGTCTACCTCCGCCAGAGAAGCCGCGAGGAACGCCGCCTGCTTCTGGTTGTCGCCCTCCAACACTACCTTGTCATTCGGGTGAATGACTGCCTCCAGCAGCTTTACGATGTTTTCAGTCGCTACCACCTTGCCGTTGCAGAGGGAAGCTGCCGCGTTCAGCCGCTCCTCCTTGGAACGGCGCTGTTTGTCCCAGGACATTGTAAAAGAACCACCTTTCACTGTTTACTCATTCATTTTTTCTCTAAAAAAATATTTTTTTGCCTGTTAAGGCATCATTAGGATTAGTATAGCATTGACTTTCTATGATGTAAAATATATAATATGACTAAGATCAATAACAGGCGGGTTATATAAATCAATAACGCCAATTCTATATGAGGTACTTTCATGGAAATCACACATCTCCGCTATTTCAAAAAGACCGCCGAGCTGGAACATATCACAAAGGCGGCGCAGGAACTGCATGTGGCGCAGCCCTCCCTCAGCCGGACCATCAGCATGCTGGAGGACGAGCTGAAGGTCAAGCTCTTCAACCGCAAGGGCAAAAGCATCGAGCTCAATGAGTACGGCATCATCGTGCTCAACCACACCAACCGCATCTTAAAGGAGCTGGAGGCGATCCATCGGGAGATCGACGACGCGCGGGAAAACAGTGTGATGAATGTAACCTTCTCCATGAACGCCGCCTCCACCCTTATTCCGCGTCTCGTGCGCGGCTTCAAGGAGGAGCACAGCGATATCCGTTTACATATCCTTCAGGAGGATCTGGTAAGCGACAGCGGACAAAGCTGCGATCTGACCCTCTTTGCCGGCAGCCAGCCTGTTTCGGGACCGTTCTGCACCACCCTCATCGAGGAGGAGATCCGTCTCGCCCTGCCCATCACCAACCCGCTGGCGCACTTCGATTCCCTCACCCTCGATCAGGTTGCCAAGGAGGAATTCATCTGCCTGCAAAAGGGCAAGAACCTCCGCAGCATCACCGATGCCTACTGCAAGATGGCGGGCTTCGATCCCAATGTCGTTCTGGAAAGCGACAGTCCGGAGACGGTGCGCGAGCTGATCCGCGCCGGCATCGGCATCTCCTTTATCCCCATTCAGACATGGCAGGATATGGAGGACGAACATATTGCGCTGGTCCCCATCTCCAACCCCCACTGCCGCCGCTATATCAATCTTTCGTGGCGGGAGAGCAGCTATCTCTCTCCGGCTGCCATTCTGTTTCGGGATTATCTCATCAAGCACTTTGCCGAGCTGGCAAAATAACCATAGCTGCTCAGCCCCGCTTCGGCGGGGCTTTTCGTTCCTCATTGCCGAATGACAAACGAAAGTTTTGATAAATCAAGAATAATTCCTAAAAATGAGGTTGATTTTTCATTCAGATTGGCTTATTATTAGATATAATAAAAGAGTTGGGCGGTATAGTAATGCCGAACATTCCGCAAGGGAGGTGCCTTTATGTCGCATCTGTCCAAGGTACAGGTCGCCATTCGGGATATTGATGTACTGGGCGAGGCGCTGCGCGCGCTGGGGCTGCGCCGTGTCGGCACGGTCGCTGAGAATTACGAATTTGCCGACACCTTCAATCAGTGCGATGTCATTGCAGTCAATGCCGTCAACCGGGTCATGGCATTCAAATTTGTCAATGGCGAAGCCGAGCTTCACTCCAACCTCGAACCCGGGGATTTTGAAAAGACCCGCGATGAGCTGCTGCAAAAATACGCTGTGCTGCTCCTCAAAAAAACGGTGGAGCAGGAGGGAAAATTTCAGGTGCAGGAGCAGGAGACCCTGCCCGATGGCACCGTCCGTATTAAAGTGGGAAGGTGGGTATGATCTATGGCAGAACAAACCGTGACTTATCTCATTGGCAAGGACGGCAAGATCACCGTTGAGGTCAACGGTGTTCGCGGCGCTTCCTGTCGGGAGTTGGTTCGTGAGACCGTCGAAAAGCTGGGTGTGGAGCTTTCCACCGAGCTGAAGCCGGAATATTTTGAACAGACGGAGGAAAAGGAGCAGGAAAAGAACCGCTTCTGATAAAATCCGCAGGAGAAAGGGGGGAGCAAAATGGCGTCAGCGCTGTGGCTCGGTTCCATGGAACCGCAGCAGCTCACCTCCTTTTTGTCTTTGCCGGTGCAGGTGCTGGTCACCTCACAATCGGTACAGCCCCGATTTGCCGGTCAGCGTTTTCTCGCTCCCACCGGAGATCGGAAAGCCCTTCTTTCTGCGCTACAGGATAGAGATATCTATTTCCTCTCGGTTGCCGATTGGTCACCGGTCGTTTTCCCGAGCCGCCATGGCAGACTGCTGGCGCTGGGGCAGGTGCCGCCGCCTACCGGCAGCCCCATTGCATTTCAGTCCGTTTTACCGCAGGAGCAGTATGCCACCTTGTGCCGACTGCTGCCGCTTGCCGAACCCGAAACCCTTTACATCAATGGCGGTGAGGTGCGCTGCTCCGTTGTGGAGGAGGATTACCTCCCCCTATTGGAAAGGCTGGGCAGTCTGTGAAAGTGGGAAAATACTACCGCAATCGGGAGGAGCGCTGCATCAGCGGCGGCACGGGCTGCGGCGTGGTTTATCTCTCCGGCTGCGATATGCACTGCGCCTATTGTCTGGTTTACGATATCTCACAGGAGGGGAAAGGCACCCCCTACACCCCCTGTCAGCTGGCGGAGCTGCTTTGCTCCCTGCAGCAGCGCGGGGTCAGCCACATCAGCCTTGCCAATGTCGAACCCTCCGCCGATGAGGTCATCGAAGCCATCGCCGCCGCAAGGGAGCTGGGGCTTACCGTCCCGCTTCTCAATAATTTCAATGGCTATGCCCCCACGGCGCTCACCCGCCGTCTGCTGCCCTTTTTTCAGGGCTACATTATGGATTTTAAGTACGCCGATGCCGCACTAGGGGCGCGCCTTTCCGCCGTGCCGGATTACCCCGCCCGCGCCCTTGCCAATTTAGCGCTGCTTTCCGCCCACTACGGCAATAACCGTTACGATGCGGCGGGGCTGCTGCAAAGCGGCGTCCTGCTGCGCCATCTTATCCTGCCGGGCGCATGGCAGAACACCGAGGACGCCCTGCGTCTCTTAGCGGCGAATGACCCCTGCGGCTACCCACTGTCCCTCCTGCCGGATTTCGTACCGGAGGGACGCACCGCCGCCGTCCTCCACCCGCCCTATGCCGTTTCTCCGCAGCGCCTGCAACAGCTCACCGAGCTTGCCCACTCACTGGGTTTGGAGCTTATATAGCTCCTTTGAAGAATCTTTTTTCTGCACAAACTTGTAATTTCGCATATTCACTCATTTTCCCCCGAAAGGAGTACCCAATATGAACTTCCGTGAAGAATTCAATCTCGCCGTCCGTGCCCGCTGCGCCGTCATGTATGTCACCACACGGGAGGAGGAACGCCTCCTCTCGGTCGTACGGGACTGCGCCGCCGAGCTGGAAAATATGCGGATCGTCAGCTGGGATTTTGCCTCCGGCTTTGATGTCGGCGTCGCGGTGGGCAAGGGCAATCCCATCGCCGTCCTCGATTTCATCGCCAAGGAGCCTGCCGATACGCCCATTCTCTATGTCCTCAAGGATTTCCACCGTTTTCTGGAGGACAATATGGTCTGCCGCATGGTCAAAAATCTCGCCATGCAGCTTAAGCCCCAGCAAAAAAGTATCCTCATCGTCAGCCCCGTGTTCAGGCTGCCGGAGGAGCTTTCATCCTCGGTCAGCGTGCTGGAGTTCCAGCTGCCCACCCTGCCGGAGCTGCGGGATTACATCACCAATATCACCCAGAATGTCGTTGTGGATATGGATAAACAGGGCTTCGAGCAGTTTGTCCGTGCCTTCCAGGGGCTTACCATCTCCACCGTCAAGACCATTCTTTCCAAAGCCCTCGCCCGCAGCGGCAAGATCAGCTTGAATGACCTCCAGCTCGTTCTGGAGGAGAAAAAGCAGGTCATTCGCAAAACCGAGGTGCTGGAGTTCTTCAATGCCGAGGAGACCATGGGCTCCATCGGCGGCATGGATACCCTCAAGAGCTGGATCATCACCCGCGGCATGGCGTTTTCGGAGGAAGCGCAGCAGTTCGGGCTGCCCTATCCCAAGGGCGTTCTCATCGTCGGTATTCAGGGCACCGGCAAGTCCCTCTGCGCCAAGGCGATCAGCCAGCAGTGGCATATGCCGCTCCTGCGTCTCGATGTCGGTCGGCTGATGGGCAGCTATGTCGGCGAGTCGGAAGCCAGAACACGGGAAATGATCCAGATCGCCGAAGCCATGGCGCCCTGCGTCCTTTGGATCGACGAGGTGGATAAGGGCTTCGCCGGCATCGGCGGCGTGCAGGGAGACAGCGGCGCGCAGGCGCGTGTGTTCGGCAGCCTTATTACATGGATGCAGGAAAAGAAGTCCCCCGTTTTCATCGTCGCTACCGCCAATAATATCGAGCAGCTCCCGCCGGAATTCATGCGCAAGGGCCGTTTCGATGAGATCTTCTTCGTCAACCTCCCCACCGAAAAGGAGCGGGTGGAGATCTTCCGCCTGCACATCAGCCGCCGTCGGGATATTGCCGTCAAAAATTACGACCTTGCCGCCCTGGCCAAAGAGACGAAGGGCTTTTCCGGCGCGGAGATCGAGCAGGTCATCAATGACGCCATGTTCACCGCCTTCTCTCAGCAGCGGGATTTCACCACCGAGGATATCCTCGCCGCCATTCACAGCACCATTCCGCTTTCCGTCACCTTCCGCGAGACCATCAATAAGCTCATCGCGTGGGCAGGCAGCGGCAGGGCGCGCATGGCAAGCAGCCAGCAGGAGGCGGCGGAGACCGAGACCGGCGACCAGCTTTATTACAGTTATCAGAACGGACAAAACGGGACAGGGGATCATCTGCAATGAAAGCGTTTGCCAATGACCCGTCGCTGGATCGGGTGCTTCTCATCAGTCGGGAGGAAATGGGCGGTACGGCGGGCGGCTTCGATCCGCTGCACCCCGTCTACACCCGCACCGAGGGTGCCGATCCCTTTACCTACCGCAACGATTTTTGCCATATGCGCCTTTTGGCGGAGGGCACGGTGGAGCTGACCGAGCAGGGCAGCCCCGCCCGCTTCACGGCGCGGTGGCAGCAACTTTTGTTGCAGCTTGCCGCCTGCCGCACCCTCTCCGACCTGCGCATTTACGATTTTGAGGGAAACGCGCCGCCCATGGCGGCAGCCCTTACCACCTACGGCAGGCTGCTGCTTTACGGCAATGTCGGGGCGGAATTTGCCCCTGCCGCCGATTGGCAGGGCGTCACCCGTATTTTCTGGGATACCGACGGCTTCGGCGCTCTCTGCGAGGACGATGTGTTCCGCGCGGTGGGAGCGCTTTCGGCGCTGGACGGCATCGACGAGGTGGAGGAGGCGGTCGGCTCGGCGCTGCCGGGGCATTGCAGCCCCATTGCCTACCTTTTGCAGAAAAACGGCACCGTTACCCTTTACGACCGCAAAAATAAAAGTATCCAGCGTCCGCGCGAGAGGGTTCAGAAGATTGCCCTTGTCCGCTACAATCCTTATGGGGTCAGCACATGGGTCGCCATCAGCAAGATCACTGGGCGGTTCCTGTGCAGTGAGCCGCGGGACGCCATTTCCGCCGACTTTTTCGGCGGGGATTATACTGATATCATCGCTCCCAACCGCTTCCGTCAGAAGATCGCGGATTTTGCCGCAGTGCCCCGCCGGTACCTTGCTGTCCTTTATCAGAACGGCTATCTGCGGGTGTTCGGCTCCGGCTACCACAGCGGCGATATTCTCTGTGAGGACGTGCGGGGAATTGAACTGGAGGGTGAGGAGCTGATTGCCTATCTTCCCGCTGACCTTTCCTACGCCCCCGCCATTGACGGGGAGGAGCCCCAGGAGGACAGCCTTTCCCCTGCGGAAAGTGTCATTTCTCTCGGTGCGCCGGTGCGCCTGCCGGAAATTCTTTCCCTGCTGCATGAACGCGTGGAGCACTGGCGGCAGGCGGAGCGGCTTAGGCCACCTGCCGCCAAAAAACCGGTGCGTGCCATTCGCCGCAGCAGCCGCTACATCTACTTTCTCTATCAGGACGGCACCGTGGAGGCTGAACTACTGGCTCATACCGGTCACAGCGACCACGGCGAAAATGCCGTTTCTCACTGGCGAAATGTCGTGGAATTGATCCCCGGCAGACACCATACCCTTGCGCTCTGCGCCGATGGCACCGTACTGGCGGCAGGGCAGGGCTACGGGCAGCCCTATGCCGTCTCCGGCTGGCGGAATGTCACGCAGCTTTACCAGTCCTCGGGGCTGGCGGCGGCAGTCACCGCGTCGGGTACGGTCTACGCCCTTTGGGCGGATACCAACGAGCCGGTGCAGGGCACCAAAGGCTGGCGGGATATCACGGCGCTTGCCCTCGGTGATGACTTCCTCCTCGGCTTGACCGAGGGAGGAGAAGTCCTTGCCGCCGGTCACAATGACAGTGTTCTTTCCGCCGTAAAGGGCTGGAAAAATATCGTTCAGGTCGCCGCCGTCTCCGAGGCGGCAGCCGCCCTCACTGCAGAGGGAAAAGTCCTCTCCTGCGGCAGTCCCCGTTTCCTCCGCTACGAGGGAATGGAGCGCTGGCAGAGGGTCCGGCAGCTCATCGCCTACCAGAACGGCAACGGCTCGGTCTTTGTCGGGCTGGACAGCACGGGGCAGGCGCACTTCTGCGGCAAGTGGACGGGCGGCGCTCTCTGCCGCACCGACAGCATCGACCCCGAAAAGTGGTCAGGGCTTTGCCGCGTCTGGCAGGAGGGCTATTACCTGCTGGGCGAAAAGGCAGATGGAACCATCGTCTACGAAAGCACCCCCACCGAGCGCGCCGGTCTGCCCCCCGCCGATGACCACATCACCGATTGGAGCCTTGTCACCGATTGGGTCATCGAGGGGGAATACCTCATGGCGATCTTCCGTGACGGCTCGGTCGGCTGGGAGGGTACCCGTCGCCGCACCGAAAAGCGCCGCATCACCGGCGGGTGGAAAAATATCCGCTATGGCCTTTTGTGGAGCATTGAGGGAGGACGCAGCAGCGCCATGGCGGTCGATGCCGAAGGCCGACTGTTTTCCGACCAAAGCTCTCCTGCGGCGCAGCAGTTCTATGGACAGTTTTCCGGTGTTCGCCGCATCGCGGTGTTCCAGCCCTTTTTGCTGGTGCTGCACGGCGAGACCCTCTCCTTTGTGCTGTTCGGCAAAAACGGTTGGGAGCGGCACGACCTGCCGCAGGTCGAAGATTTGCTGACCGCCGAGGAGGGCAAAACGGTGGTCGTCACCTTTACCGATGGCAGGGTGCGTTCCTTTGGGCAGACCCTCTATGACAGCACCGTGGACCCTGCGGCGAAAAATGTCTGCTTCTACGGCGACCGCAGCGATTACATTGAAAACGATGCCGACCCGTTCTGCCACTTCGAGGGCGTCATCGGGCTTCAGGGGGCGGGGCAGCCCTTTGTGCTCTCCGCCGCCAATCTCAAATCCAGCGAGCATTTCTACTCAGTGCAGCAGCTTATGTACTTTTCCGGCATACGGGGCGCCGTCACCGTGGAGCCGCTGGGTGATCTGCTGTTGGCGGACGGTACCTGCCGCAGCCGCCGCGGGGATTTCTTTGCCAAGTGGGTCGGCATCATGCAGCTTTCCAGCTGCCCCACCCATTCCGTCGGCGTTACCACCTTCCACACGGCGGTGGTCTACGGCGATGGGGAATACGGCAGCTGCAGCGTTGATTCCTACATGAACATTGTGCAGGCTTTTGCATTGCCTCATGCCACCGTCCTCCGCCAAAGCGACGGCACCCTCATCTCCCTCTGCGAAAAGCTGAGTGAGACCCCCTACGAGCCGCTGCCCGTTACCTCCGGCGTTACCCAGATGGCAATGACCGGCAGCCACTTTGCTCTGCTTTGCGCCGATGGCAGCCTGTGGTGCTGCGAGGCACAGGCGTTTGCCGATAAGATCCGCTGGCGGGGCAGCAGTGAATATTACACCCGTCCGTGGGGCGCATGGCAAAGGCTTTTTACCGATGCCACCCGCATGACCGTCACCGGCGAGGAGATCCGCGTTTGGCGGCACGATACCCGCTACAGCTTCATGGAGCCGACGCTGGAGAAAAATACCCTCTCCGGTCAGGAACCGACTATACTGTGAGTATATTTTAACCGAAGTTTTCCGCGAGGGGGCGGACGGGGCGCAGCCCGTTTCGGCTTTGCCGAAACCCGCAGGCTCCGCCTGCGTCAGCCGCTTCGCGGCTGGGGCTGCGCCCCGCGCCTCCCCCTTTCACAAACTCCGGAATTTCCAAAATCCCACCACCCACCAAGGAGACCGATCATGGCACTGAAAGACCTGCTGCAAAGCCAAAAAACCATTCGGGAGCTGAAAACCGAGACCGCCGCCCTGCGGCTGGAAAAGGAGGAAGCCGCCCGACAGAAGGAGAAAAGCGAAGCCCGTGCCGCCGCCGTTTGCAGAGAGGCGGAGCGGGAAGCCGCCGACAGAGAACGGGAACAGTCTGAGGCGGTGCAAGGGGCGCAGCGCGCCCTCTTTGAGGCAATGTGCCCCCTGTTGCTGGCACTGCCTACGGCAAGAAAAACCATAGCTGAAACCCCCGGACTGCTGGCAAAGGATATGATCGGTCTGTTTGCACCGGTCGATGACTTCATAAGGGCACTGGGGCTTACCGTCATCGGTACAGCGGGGGAGGAGACCCCCTACAACAGTGCCCTGCACGATTGCCCCGCCCTGATCGAGACCGGAACGCCGGTCATTGTAGCGGCAGTGGGTTATGCAAAAGGGGAACAGGTCTGGGTAAAAGCCCGTGTAAAGGAAGTGATTTAATGGAACGCTACGCCGTCGATTTCGGCACCAGCAATACCGTGGTGGCGCGTTGGAACTTTGCCAAAGAGGAGCCGCAGACCATCAGCTTTCCGGCAATCACAGCGCCGGCGGTCGGCGCCATGCCGCCCGTCACCCCTTCCGTTCTGTACTATCGGGGGGAGCAGAGCTTCCTGATGGGCTACGAGGTCACATCCCGCGGGCTGGACGATATCCGCAGCAGCCGCTATTTCTGGGGCTTCAAGCGGGGGCTTCTGCACCTGACCTCGCTGTACGAGGAACGGGGACGGGAATTTTCCGCCGACCACATCGCGCGGCTTTACCTCACCAGGCTGCTTTCGGGGCTGGAGCTGAACGCCGATACCGTCGTGACCTTCACCGCGCCGGTCAACGCCTTTGATACCTACCGCGAATGGATCTCCGCCTTTTTTGCCGGAAATTACCCCGATGTCCCGTACCGTCTGGTCGATGAATCGGTGGCGGCGGCCATTTCCTACGGCTCTACCCGTGCCGGTTCGGTGGTCTGCGTGGTGGATTTCGGCGGCGGCACCCTTGATGTTTCGGTCGTCCGTATGCCGGAATCCTTTGCTGGAGCGGCGGCGGACGGTGCGGCGCAGGGCAGGGTGCTGGGAAAGGCGGGCGCTTTCCTCGGCGGAGATGACATCGACCGGTGGCTCTTGGAGGATCTTTTGAAGCGTGCCGGCAGAACAGCGGAGGAATGCGAGGAGATCCTGCCGCAGCTTACCGCCCTTGCCCGTCAGATCAAGGAGGAGCTTTCCACCCAAAGCGAAAGCAGCCGCAGCTTTTTCGATGCCGGGCATTTCAAAACTTACGAATTCCGCTACACCCAGAATGACCTTTTGGATCTTTTGGAGGAGCACGATTTTTTTGTGACCCTCAATGATGTTTTGAATAACGCCGTCAACATGGCAGAGGCAGGGGGCATTTCCCGCACTCAAATCGAACGGGTGCTGATGGTGGGCGGTACCACCCTCATTCCGGCGGTGCAGCGAGGCATTCGCGGTATCTTCGGCAGAGAAAAGGTGCAGTGTCACAAGCCCTTTGAGGCGGTTGCCCACGGTGCACTTGCCTTTTCGCTGGGACTTAATATCGTCGATTTTATCCAGCATTCCTACGCCATTCGCTACCTGGATTCCATCACCAAGGAGCCGCGGTACAAGATCATCTTCAAGGCGGGCAGCGAGTATCCCAGCGAAAAGCCCGTCACCCTTACGCTGTCCTCCTCGTTCCGCAACCAAAAGGCGATCGAGCTGATGATGGCGGAGATCGAGCACAAACGCATGGGTCGGGTCTCTTTCGATGCCGACGGGCGCTTTTCCTCGGTAGATGACAGCAGCGATACGGTACGGCTGCTCAACTACAGCCAGAATTCCGCCGTGCTTGCCAAGCTGGAGCCACCCGGCACCCCACTGGATAAGCGGCTGAATGTGGCTTTTTCCATCAACGCCCGCAAGGAGCTGACCGCCACGGTGCATGATAACCTCACCGGTCAGGATATCTATGTGGATATGCCGCTGGTAGCGCTGCGCTGACGGAAAAATCTGCCCCGAAAATTCCCCCGAAACCGTCACTTTGCCCCTCACTTTTTGCCGCAGACTGTGCTATAATTGAGCCATAAACCCCTCGGGAGGAGAAACCGCATGAACACCCCGACCAAAAATCCCAAAACGACCAAGGAAAAGCTGGCAGGCGTGATCCGCATTATCACCGTGCCGCCCATTATGGTCATCGGTCTTTTGCTTATATTGTACTTTTGCTCGCCGCAGCCCTTCGGCACCCTGCCGGAGCTGCTGATCGCCATACTGCTGCTGGGACTGGTGCCGGTGCTGGCTTATCCCTCGCAGCCCCTGTTCCCCCGTTACCGCCAAAAGGGGCGGGAGGGTCAGCGGGAGCTTGCCTTTGTATTCACCGGCGTGGGGTACACCATCGCCTTTTTATGGGCGCTGCTGGCGGGGATCTCGCCGGCGGTGCGCACCGTCTGTGCCGGCTACTTTTTCTCGGCGCTGCTGCTTACCCTTTGCAACAAGGTGCTTCACCGGCGCGCCAGCGGGCACGCGTGCAGCGCGGTAGGGCCGCTTCTGTTCCTCATCTACTACTTTGGCTGGTGGCTGCTGCTGCCCAGTGTTGTCATTGCCGCCCTTATTGCGTGGGCTTCGGTGACGCTGCGCCGCCATACCCCGATTGACCTGTTGTGGGGGACGCTGTGCAGTATGTTTGGCTTTGCTATAGCGGTGCTGTGGTTTTAAGACCGCTCCCACTAATACGGACGAAAACAAAGAAATTTGCAGTGAAAGTGTAGAATTCGCACAAAGTTTAAGAGAAAATTTACAATTAAGCTCCCGCAAGGGGGCTTTTTGCATGGAGAGCCTGCGCTTGCAGGACAGAAGGATCTACGGTAAGAAGAAAATCCGATAAACGGCGCAGAAAAACCCCCACCCGACGGGTGGGGGTGACAGTAGTGATCAGTGGTCGCAGGTGGCGCAGGAGGAGCAGCCTTCGCCATCTTCCTCGCCCTCATGGACGTCCTTTTTGACATGACCTACGATGGGTTCGGGGTCGATGCCCTGACGGGTGTAGTAATCCGCCAGCGCGGCTTTTACCGCCTGCTCCGCCAGCACGCTGCAATGCAGCTTCGCGGGGGGCAGACCGTCCAGCGCCTCTACCACGGCACGGTTGCTGAGGGAAAGCGCCTCCTCAATGGAATGACCCTTGATCATCTCGGTGGCGATGGAGCTGGTGGCGATGGCGGCGCCGCAGCCAAAGGTCTTGAATTTGACATCGGTGATGGTGTCACCGTCAATTTTCAGGTACATTTTCATAATATCGCCGCAGCGGGCGTTGCCAACCTCGCCCACACCGTCGGCATCGGGGATCTCCCCTACATTGCGGGGATTGGTGAAGTGATCCAGAACTTTTTCGCTGTACATAGGGTTTCTCCTTTACTTATCCTTGATTTTTTCCCAAACGGGGGACATGGCGCGCAGCCCCTCCACAATGGGCGGCACCTGCGCGATGATATACTCGATGTCCTCCTCGGTGGTCAGCTCCGAAAGGGAGAGACGCAGGCTGCCGTGGGCGACCTCGTGCGGCAGACCGATCGCCATAAGCACATGGCTGGGGTCCAGCGAGCCGCTGGTGCAGGCGGAGCCGGAGGAGGCGCAGATGCCCGCCATATCCAGCCGCAGCAGCAGCGATTCGCCCTCGATGCCCTCAAACGAGATATTGGCGTTGCCGGGCAGACGGTGCTGGCGGCTGCCGTTCAGACGGGTCTTGGGCAGCTTCAGCAGTTCGTCGATCAGGTGATCCCGCATGGCGGTGATGCGGGCGGCGTTTTCCTCCAGATGCTCGGTCGCTACGGTGATGGCTTCGCCCAAGCCCACGATGGAGGCAAGGTTCTCGGTGCCGGCACGGCGTCCCTTTTCCTGCCCGCCGCCGTCCATAAAGATGTTGGGCAGAATACCCTTCTTGACATACAAAGCGCCGACACCCTTGGGCGCGTGGAACTTGTGACCGGAAAGGGACAGCATATCCACGCCCAGCGCCTTTACATCTACCGGAATGTGACCGACTGCCTGTACCGCGTCGGTGTGGAACCACGCGCCGTGGGCATGGGCAATGGCGGCAAGCTCCGCAATGGGCTGTACGGTGCCGATCTCGTTATTCGCCAGCATGATGGAAACAAGGGCGGTATCCTCACGGATCGCCTTTTCCAGCTCGGCAGGCTCCACCAGTCCCTCCGCCGTGACCGGCAGATAGGTGACCTCGAAGCCCTCCTTCTCCAGCGCCTTGGCGCTGTGCAGAATGGCGTGATGCTCAAACGCCGCGGTGATCAGGTGCTTTTTGCCCTTTGCCGCCCAGCGGTGCATGCTGCCCTTCAGCGCCCAGTTATCCGCCTCGGTGCCGCAGGAGGTGAAGTAAATCTCACCCGGCTCGGCATTCAGGGCGGCGGCGACCTGACGGCGCGCCTTTTCCACGGCAGTGCGGGCGGCACGCCCGATGGAATAAATGCTGCTGGGGTTGCCGTAGTTCTCCATCAGCCACGGGGTCATCGCCTCCAGTACGGCCGGTGTGACCGGTGTGGTGGCGGCGTTATCGGCGTAAACAAAGCGTTTTTCCACTGCAATACACTTCCTTCGTATCGTAAAATTATAGGCACGGAAATCGTTTCCGTTTTTGTTACGGCACTATAATATACTATCGCGGTATAATTTGCAATAGGCAAAACAAATTTTTATCAATTTTTTTGGCACAGGGCGGAAAACAGGGGAGGGCGACCGCCGCAGCCGCCCTTTCGCAAATTCCGAATAATCAAAAGTTTTTCCCCAACTGTCACAAAAGCCCCGCCCGGTTCGTTATATCAGTTAGAGTTCACCGGTATTTGCCGATTTACACAGAATATTTCTTGATAGAAGAAACATCGTTTGCATAATGCACAAAAGTGTGCTGCAATGTTACCGAGAGAAAACAACCATCGACAAAAAGGAGGAGACATGACAAGGTTCTATACCAAAGAGCAATGGGTCACTTATCTGGTTTTCAATGTGGCAACGACCGCGTACCTTGCCGAGAACTTTCTGCGGCGCGGGCGGACGGTATGGGCAGCGGTAGTTATCGTGCTGAACCTCGCGGCGCTGATCGTCAACTGCTATATCTGGCACGGCGTAAAAATCGGCAGATTTTCCGACGAAAAGGTGAAGCAGGGACGCACGACCCTGCTGGTGATTTTTTTGGTTTCGCTTGCCTGCTTTTTTGTCGTCTCCCGCACAGCGCGCGTTTCGCCGGAAAACCCCACCGTTTCCGCCGCCATCGGGCAGATCGTCCCCCAAAGCAGTAAGACAAAATGCGTCAGCGTCAAGTGCAAGGACAACGTGACCTTTGCCGAGGCGGAAAAGGGCAGCGGCGATTTTTCCGCCATGGCTGCCGGCTGGGCATTTGCCACCGAGATAAAGAATGACGCCGCCGAGGAATTCTGGTCAGTGCTGACCGAGACCGAGCTGACGCCGCATATCAATGCTTTCACCCTCACCGGCAGCGGCACCAAGTTTCGGGTATTGTACCGGCTGGACTGGGCAGATACTGATGCGCCGATGCTGTACCTCGGTTTGACCGCGGACGGGCGGGTCTGGATCTTCCGTGATCTGGTCGCGCCGCAGTTTGTGCCCGCCTGCCGTGTGCAGCTGGCAGGCGGCAGCGAGGGCTTCCAAGCCTTGACGCAGGCTTATTCCGAGATTTTATTAACGGCGCAGTCTGCCTGATATTTCTGGTACCACGCCACCGCCAGACGGTCGCAGCGCTCGTTTTCGGGGTGTCCGGCGTGCCCCTTCACCCACACAAATTCCACCTCATGCATTTTCAGCAGCGGCAGCAGCCTTTCCCACAGGTCTACATTCAGGGCAGGGCTGTTGTCGCTTTTTTTCCAGCCTTTTTTCTGCCAGCCGTACACCCAGCCCTTCGTTACAGCGTCCACCAGATACTTGCTGTCGCTGGTCAGCGTAACACGGCAGGGCTGCTTCAGGGCGCTCAGCCCCTCTATGGCGGCAAGCAGCTCCATGCGGTTGTTGGTGGTCATCGGCTCCCCGCCGGAAAGCTCCTTTTCCTGCCCCTTGTACCGCAGGATCGCCCCCCAGCCGCCGGGACCGGGATTGCCGGAGCAGGCACCGTCGGTAAATAGGAGGACTTCTTTTTTCTCTGCCATGCTGTTTTCTCCGTTTCTGTGCAATAATCTGTATGGGATATTATAAACCACCGCCGCGGGGATTACAATACGGCGGCTGCCCTGCGGGCGCCCCTCGCCGCGCACAGCCCCCTTGACAGCACGGCGTTTATGCAGTATAATAAAAACAGATTAAAAAAATTGTGCAAGTTGCAAAATTTTGTCGGTAAATAGGACACAAGACCGTCGGAACGGAATGGGCGGTCTTACATCATACATTAACCCAAAACAAAAAACAGAACCCAAAATAGAAATTGGAGGTACACGAGTGACTGAAAAAAAGAATAATGTACCGGCATCTGCCGAAGCACCCCGTAAAAAGAAGGACGGGGTCTTTGGGCAGTATTTCCGCAAGAGCCGCAGCACCAAAACCGCCGCCGAGATCGCGGCGGAGATCGAGCGTGTGATGCGCGGCGAGGAAGCCGCCGCTTCGACCGTCTCCGAGGGAGAACGGTCTGCAAAGCCTGCGGCGGCAAAGAACGGGAATGCCAAAAAGCCCGTGGCAAAGAAGCCCGCGGGTCAGCCGAAGGCGGCGCAGCCCGCGAAGAACCAGAACGGCAAAAAGGCGGCGCAGGGGCAGCAGCCTGCCCAAAAGCCGCCGAAGGCGCAGAACGGGCAAAAGCCCGCCGCCCCCAAATCCCAGAAGCCCAAGACCGAGAATAAACCGAAGCAGCAGCCCCAACCTGCCGCGAAAAACGAGCCGAAAAAGGCTTCCCAGCCCGCAAAGCAGAAGAATGCCGAACCGGCGAAAAAGCAGCCCGCCAAAAAGGCAGCTGCTCCCGCGCCCGCTGCCGCCCCGCAGCCCAACCGCAGTACCCGCCGCGGCAAAAAGGCGGACGGCACCCGCCGCCCCCCGCTCAAGATCATCTCTCTGGGTGGCTTGGGCGAGATCGGCAAGAACCTGACTGTTTTTGAGACGGAGCAGGATATCATCGTGGCGGACTGCGGCTCCGCCTTCCCCGATGACGACCTGCCCGGCGTCGATCTGGTCATTCCGGATTTCACCTACCTCGAGAAAAACGCGAGCAAGGTGCGCGGCATCTTCATCACCCACGGGCACGAGGACCACATCGGCGGTCTGCCGTTTTTGCTCAAGCAGATCAAGGCGCCGGTGTACGGCACCGCCCTTACCATCGGGCTCATCAGCGGCAAGCTCAAGGAGCACGGTATTCTCAACCAGTGCAAACTGAATACCGTCAAGCCCGGCGATACCATCAAGGCAGGCACCACCATGAGCGTCGAGTTCGTCCGTGTCAACCATTCCATTCCCGATGCCTGTGCCTTTGCCATTCGCACACCGGCGGGGCTCATTGTCCTTACCGGCGACTTCAAGGTGGATTTCACCCCCATCTCCGGTGAGCCGATCGACCTCGTCCGCTTCGGGGAGCTGGGCAGCGAGGGCGTTCTGGCGCTCCTCAGCGACAGCACCAATGCCGAAAAGCCCGGCTCCACCCCCAGCGAGCGCATCGTCGGCGAGAGCTTTGAAAAGCTGTTCAAGCGCGCCGCCGATAAGCGCATCATCATCGCCACCTTCGCCAGCAATGTCCACCGGATCCAGCAGGTCGTGGATACCGCCGTGCGGTTCGACCGCAAGGTGGCGGTATTCGGGCGCAGCATGGTGAATGTCGTTGCCATCGCACAGGAGCTGGGCTACCTCACCATTCCGGCGGGGATCCTTATTGATGCCGATAACCTCAAGGACTACACCGATGACGAGATCGTTCTCATCACCACCGGCAGCCAGGGCGAGCCGATGAGCGCCCTGACCCGCATGAGTATCGGCAGCCACCGCAATATCAAGATCGGACCCAATGACTGCATCATCATTTCCGCCACCCCCATTCCCGGCAACGAAAAGAGCGTCGGCAAGGTGGTCAACGAGCTGATGAAGCTGGGCGCCGATGTCATTTACGAAAGAATGTACGATGTGCATGTTTCGGGTCACGCTTGTCAGGATGAGACCCGTCTGCTGCTTTCGCTTACCCAGCCCAAGTTCTTTATGCCGATGCACGGCGAGTATAAGCACCTGATGAAAAACGCGGGTGTCGGCGCCAGCATGGGCATTCCGGAGGAAAACATCATCATCAGCGATATCGGCAAGGTGGTGGAGACCGACGGCGTGGATATGAAGATCACCGGCATGGTGCCCAGCGGGCGGGTGCTGGTAGATGGTCTGGGCGTCGGCGATGTGGGCAGCGTGGTGCTGCGTGACCGCAAGCTGCTGGCAGATGACGGACTTATCGTTGTGGTCTGCGCCATCAACGACGCCACCGGCGAGGTACTGGCAGGACCGGATCTCGTCTCCCGCGGCTTTGTGTATGTTCGGGATAACGAGGATCTGATGGCGGACGCCACCGTGGTGGTGCGCAACTCGCTGGAAAAGTGCAAGCTGAACGGCTTCCGTGACTGGGCGACCATCAAGGGCCGTATCCGTGATGAGCTGGGCGATTTTATCGCCAGCCGCACCCGCCGCAAGCCAGTCATTCTTCCTATTATACAGGAAGTATAAATTCAAACACCCTCTCCGCTTCGCAAACGGGGAGGGTGTTTTGCTTTATAAATACTTCTTTTGGTTTAGTCTCATGTCGCCTGACGGCGTCGCAAAGCCTTGATTATGGCTCAGCTTGTACGGCTCGCCGCCGAGGCGTTTCTTTTGCTCCTGCGCGTCGTCGCGGGCTACGCTCCATGTTGGGTCGCTATTCCTATGGAATAGACAACCATCCAACGCTCCGCCGCTCCTCCTTTCCCCAACGGGTCATTCGACCCGTCGGGGTCCCCGATAGCAAAACAGGGCAAAGGGGAACCGGGCTTTCCCCTTTGCAAACCCCTTTGACGCTTGGCTGCGCTGGATACGAATGTTGTTTTTCTGCGGCAGCAGAAAAACAAATCCGTACGGCGCGCAGATGCGCTCCAAAGGTAGCTGCTGGCGCTCGTCGGGCACAACCTCCGCTTCAATCGGGCAGACCCTCCGCTGCGCTGCGGGCAGCCCTCAACCGCTTCGGTGCACCCTCCTCTCCCCAAAAAGTCTTACGACTTTTTGGGGACCCCCCATTTACTCCCCTACCCCATCCCCCGACCTCGGGGGAGGGGACAGGGGTGGTGGTTCGCCATTCCGCGCTCCAGCGCGGCAGGCGATAAAAATGCGTCGCAGACACCTTATAAGCACCGTTTAGCCCACGCTTCGGGACAGCAAAGCCGTTCCGAGCGGGCGTTCCGGTGCGTCCGGGGTCTTGGGGCTTGCCCCAAGCCGCTTTTGGGTACTTTTGGCGGGTCAAAAGTACCACCCCGCCGGTAGGCGAAGACACTATGCCACAAGAGGCTTTGCCCCGCCGTCAGGCGAGAAGAAACCATCAACACAGTTTCTCCGCTCAACTACCGCCATCGCATCAAAAAAGCCCCCTTGCGGGAGCTTAATTGTAAACTTACTGTGAAACTTTGTGCGAATTCAACACTTTCACTGCAAATTTCGTTGATTTCGTCCGTATTAGTGGGAGATGTTATTCTGTGCCGCAGTATCTTCGGCAGCCGTTTCCTCTGCTACCACACGGCGGCGACCCATGCGGCTGCAAATGCTGTGAAACGCCGTGTGCCGCAGCCCCAGCAGTCCGTCCATCTCATGGGCGGCACTGCGGTAGGCACGGCGGTTAAAGTGAAGGATCACATAATCCGCTTCGCGGATCTTGCCGGCGGCATAGCGGCAGAAGCTGCATACCGGCGCGGCAATGTGAAAGACCCAGATCGGTGTGCAGATGGTCACATGCTCGTAGGCGGAAAGGTCGATCGTGACCGGCTCAATGGGCATATCCCAGCGGTGCATACCGTACCGTCCGCACCACCAGAAGCCCAGCGTCCCCTCGGTGCGCTCGGTGCTGCGGATCTCGTAAAGCGCCGCGCCGGTGCGGTCGGCAAGCTCCAGCGCCGTCTTTTGGGTGTAGCCCATGCGGGAAAAATACACCACCAGCCGCCGGGGGTCGCTGCCGATATTCGGGTAGTCGGCAGGGGAGACGGTAAAATGCTCCTGCTGCCAGAAGACCCACGCGGCATAGCCCGTCGCCGCCTGCGCCGCCCCGAAGATGAAGTAAAGGGTGGACATGATATTCGCCGGAAAAACGCAGAACTGAATACAGATCCACAGCATCAGCGTAACGCCGAAGATGCCGCCGCAAAGAATACCTGCTTTTCGGTTCGCCAGAAGCAGCGCCGCGGCGGTCAGGTTGGTCAGCCCGTTGACGATCAGCAGCGCCCAGCCGGCAAAAATGAAGTCACTGAACAGCGCTTTGCCAAAGGGCAGCTTTTGCAGATAGGGCAGCATGCCCGCCATGCCCATCAGGCTGCCGTCGGGCGCCGCCAGCATCATGACAGCGCCGCCTACCGCCCCTAGCCCGATGAACACCGTCCAGAAAATAAGCCAGCGCCGCGCTGCACGGTAACGCGATTTTTTAGCAGTTGTCATATGCTCTCTCCTCTATACAGTCCGTATTATCTCGGCTTAAAATGCCGGAAAAAGCCCTTGGGCGTCCATTATAGCGCCGCCGTCGCCCGCTGTCAATTCCGCCGTTTTTTAGGATTTCCTTAAATTTCGCAGGGTTTACGGTTTGTTCACACCGCCGCGCCGGTTTGTGGTATAATAAAACCATTGGCTGAACGATACCGGCGGGCTTGGCTGGGGGAGCGCAGCTCGGGGCGCAGCCCCAGCCGCCTGCGGCGGCTGACGCAGGCTTCGCCTGCGTGTTTCGGCTTCGCCGAAACGGGCTGCGCCCCGATTTTCCCCTCTCCGCCTTCCCCCAAAAACCCATAGAAACCCTCCCCGAAAGGAGCCGTCCCCATGAAGAAAAAGTGGATCCCCCTGCTTGCCCTTGTCATTTCCGTCCTTTTGGTGCTCCCCGCGTGCGCGGGCGAGACGCCCGCCCCTGCCCCCGCGCAGGAGGAAGACCCCAAAACCTCGCTGGAGGCGGTGCAGCAGCTGCTGACCAGGGACTACATCGTGGGGTATTTGTGGTACTGCGACGGTCTGACGGTGGAGGGCGAGCTGACCGAGGACGAATATCTGCCGGTGGCGGCGGAGGGCGGCTACGGCAGCCTTGCGGAGCTGGAGACGCTGCTGCGGCAGACCTACACCGCGGAAAAAGCCGGGGAGCTGCTGCAAAACGAGGATACCCTGGGGCGTCCCCGCTTTGTGGAACGGGACGGCAGACTGTACAAAAGCAGCCGACCGGTTTTCAGCCGGTACTACTGGGACTATGACGCCGACAGCGTGACCCTTACCGAGGAGACCGCCGAGGCCCTGACCTTTACCGTGACGATGGAAAACCTGCACACCGGTGAAACGTTGCCCATGCAGCGGCAGGCGGTAAAGACCGCGGACGGCTGGCGCCTTACCGAGGTGGGCATCGCGGCGGCAGAAGCAGGGCTGACCGCCCAGACCGCCGAGGAGACCCGCGCCGTTGCCGAGCGCTTTGTGGCGGCGCTGGTGCAGAATGATACCGAGGTCATCGCGGCGTGTGCCGGTGAAGCGCCGGAAACCTACCAGAACTGGCGCGGCATGAGTATCCCCACGGCGGAGATCACCGAAACGCTGGAGGAGTACGATGGCTGCGGACGGTACAGGGTACACATGGTGACCCAGAATGCCTTTGGCGTTTTTGCCGCGGGCGAGGAGGATTACCTGCTGGTGGTGCAGGAGGAGCAGGGACAGGAGATGCCGGTGGTCTGCTACTACGAGCCGATCGAAAAAATTGCCTATAATTACAGCGAGGAGCGGGACGACTCTGCCTGTGAAATGGCTTTGCTGTTCCTGCAGGCGGAGGGAGGCATGCGGTTTTCCGGCAGCTTCTGGCTGGACCGTGTTACCGCCACCGACTTTGCCCTGACGATGCTGTACGCCGAAAATGAGGGCAGGACAGCCTTTACCGCCGAGGAGGTGACAGCCGCCGCCGCGAAATACATGGGTCTGACCGGCTTTGCCCCCGATGAAAGCTATCTGGGCGCCGAGGGTTACCTGCTGGCAGGGCGGGCGGCGCGCAGCATGCCCCACCTGCTGCTGTGGCAAAGCTATGCGGACGGCAGCGGACGCACCATGGTAAAAGCCGAGATCTACACCGACCACTTGAATACCCAGAACTGTCAGGGCTATCTTTTTGCCTTTGTCCCCAATGAGGACGGCAGCCTGCGGCTGGTCTCGGTGACCTGATATAATTTGATTTTCGGGATCTGCGCAGGGACTGAGGGCGACCCGCAGGGTCGGCGGAAGGTCCCGTTCCCCCGCAAAATCCCTCTCAAAAAAATCCCGCCGCCCGACCGGCGGAAACGGCTTTACTTCCCACCGCAGAGTGCTATAATAAAATTACCTTCACTTGACAAGAGCACATACGGTTTTTGCGGGCATAAATGCCGTATGGCATTGTGCGGCTCATCGACAGGCGCCAGCCTGCCATCTTCGCCGCACTTCCCCCTACAACATTTCTGCCGCGCAAAAACTCCGCGGGACTTTTCGGCGAGGGAAAATCAGAAGATAACAAGGAAGAGGACGCCGGCATACTGGCGTATGCCAAGGATGATGACGCAGTTAGGGCTGATTTTCACCGTCGAAAAGCGTGTGTGTCCTTGTCAAGCGAAGGTAGTATTCCCCAAAGACATCAATCCAGGACGGCAAAGGAGAACCGGCAATGAAGCAATCCTCCCTGAAAAGCGGCGTATTTTTGATCACCTACGGCATCGTGCTGTATCTGGCACTGTCCCATCTGGGGGTGCTTGCCGGCGCAGGCAGCTACATCATGGCAGTGCTGCGTCCGGTCATCATCGGCGTGGTCATGGCGTATATCATTAACCTGCTGATGCGCCCGATGGAGACCAAGTGGCTGGTGGGGCTGTGGCGGCGCAGCCCGCGGCTGGCGCGCAGCAAACGCGGCATCTGCATCGTCCTTTCCATTCTGGGCATGCTTGCCATTATCACCGCGCTGTGCGTATTCATTCTGCCGCAGGTGGGCGACAGTCTGCTCAGCCTTGCCAACAATATCCCCGGCTACCTTGTTGATGCCGGTGATTTCTTCAACGAGCTGGAGGACAAGCTGGATATGGAAAACCCCATCATCAGCTACCTGTGGAAAACGGCGGAGGACTGGATCAATCAGTCCGGCACCCTCATCAAGAACTTTGTCGGCAGCGCCGCCACCTGGCTGCTGGGCGTTCTTACCGGTCTTGCCAGCGGCATCATCAATGGCTTTTTGGGGCTTATCTTCGCCATCTACATTCTGGCGGATAAGGAGCACCTCAACTACATCTATCACCGCCTGCTGCGTGCCATCTTCAAGGACAGCGTGCGGGAGCGCATCGAATACATCGTCCGCAAGATCGACCGCGCTTTCAGCGGGTTCTTCTCCGGCATGCTGGTGGAAGCCTGTATTCTGGGGGCTTTGTGCTTTGTCGGTCTGACCATCATCGGCCTTTTTGTGGGCGGTATGCCTTATGTGCTGCTCATCAGCGTACTGGTCGGCACCTGCAATATGATCCCTATTCTGGGCGCCTACCTCAGCGCCATTCCCTCGGCGCTGCTCATTCTGCTCATCGATCCGATAAAGGCGCTTATTTTCGTCGTCTTCCTTGTTGTGGTGCAGCAGTTTGAGGGCAATGTCATCTACCCCAAAGTGGTCGGCACCTCCATCGGCATCGGCGGCATGTGGGTGCTGCTGGCACTTACCGTCGGCGGCAACCTGATGGGCATTACCGGCATGGTGTTGGGAATCCCCACCTTCGCGGTCATTTATGCCCTGGTACGGGAATTCTGCGATAAGCGCATAGCCGCAAAGGAAGCGGCGGAAAAGACAGCCGCAGCCGGCGCGGAGCCGGTACCGCCGGCTGACCCCGCTGAGGAAGAATAAACCGGAACCTTGGGAAAAACACAGGGCGCCGGAGGAGCGAAAGCTCCTCCGGCGCCCTTTTGGGTTTGTGCAGGGGGGAAGACGGGGGAGGGGCGCAGCCCGTTTCGGCTTTGCCGAAACACGCAGGCATAGCCTGCGTCAGCCGCCGCAGGCGGCTGGGGCTGCGCCCCGATCCGCCCCCCTGCACAGACCCAAAAAGCAGACCGCCCGCGTTCAGCGGGCGGCAGGGTCGGTATCGTCTTTTTCGGTCAGCGGTTTGCCGCAGTGGGGGCAGGTATCACCCCGCTCCCGCCCCAGATGCTTGCCGCAGTGGGGGCAGCGCAGCACGGCAAAGTGAAAGGCGGTGGCGGCAAGTCCCAGCAGGATCACCGCGCAGCCGAGGAAAAAATTGTTGCTGAGGGTAAACAGCACGGCGCACACCAGCATGGCGATGACCAAGCCATCGAACAGGCGGCGCGCCGCGGTAAGGGGCAGCTTTTTCACGGGGTCATCTCCTCCCAGAAATCCGGCAGCGAGGGGCAGCATGCCTCATCGCTTTGAATGGTGAGGGCGGCAAGGCGGGTACCGGCGGCAACGGCTTTGCTGAGGGAAAGCCCGCGGGTCAGCCCCGAAACGACGCCGGAGAAGAACGCATCGCCCGCGCCGGTGGAATCCACCATCTCCACCCGATGGGCGGGACAGTGCCCCGCGTCGCCGGTAATGCTGTCGTAATAGACGCTCCCCGCGGAGCCGAGTGTGACCACCATGCTGCGCAGCCCCATGCCCCTGCCGTATTGCAGAATGGTCTCTACGGCGGCTTCGGGGTCGGTGCGGGGGACGGGGTGGTGCAGCAGCACTTCCGCTTCGATATCGTTGCAGATGAAGCAGCGGGTGTGCCGCAGCAGGTCGGGGCGGCGCCGTACCACGCTCATATTGGCGGAGATGCAGTAAAGGTCTTTCTTGTATTTCTTGGTCAGGGCGACGATCCATTCGCTCAGTTCCTCGCCCATATCCATTTCCAAGCATACGCTGTCCGCACCGGCGACGATCTCCTCGCCTTTCTCCTGTAAATAGTGCGCCAGCGGCTCGGTATCCGGCATCTGGCTGGTGCTGCCCGCCAGATCGCCCTTGTCGTCCATGACCGCCAGCCACAGCCCTACGCCGTTCTGCGGCACGCGGATACTGTAGGTGAGGTCGATTTTCTGCGCCTCCAGCCGCTCCATCGCCTCGCGGCTCATGGGGGTGGTATCCCCCAGCGTGACAAAGGTGACAGGGGTGCCGATGCGCGCCATATCCTCGGCGACATTGCGGGCGACGCCGCCGTGGACAAAGCGGATACTGCCCAGATTGGTGCCGGTGGCGTGGTACACCCCAAACGGGAAGCCCTTGATATCGACAAAGATGACGCCCATGACAACGGTGCCTGGCATAGCGGTGTTCCTCCTTGGTGGGGTAGGATAGGGGACGGCGCCCCAGCCTGCGGCGTGCAGCTCCCTGCGGGGAGAGGCCGCCCTTTCTGTGGGGTATTGTAGCACATTTTGCGGGGGGAAGAAAAGCCCCCCGCCCTCTTTTGACACAGAAAATTTGTCAAAACAAGGCGGAGAAAATCAGCAAAGTGCCGAAAATGTAAAAGAACATTTGTGCAGCCCTACAAAAAGGGGCTTATAACAGAAAAAGTATCTAACAATCCCCCGATTTTTTGTCTTATATAGGGGCGCTAAAAGTCACCGGAAAAACAAAAAAAGAGGAGGAAAAAGTGATGAAAAACAAGCATTTCACCTGTTTACAGAGAGAAACAGAGAAAAACAAGAGAAAAATAAGGGCGTGGCGGGTGAGAAAGTTTTTCCCCATATAACAAAAAAAGTATGTCACAAAAGGGCGTTTTCATTACAAGGTAAAGGGCGGGAAAACCGCACAAAACTTAAAACACCATAGGAGGAACAACATGGAAGAAAAGAGATTTGAGAACGGCGAGAACCTGATGAAGCTGATCCGCGGGGAGCTGGAGTTGGACAGCCCGGAGGCGAGGGAGACCGTGCGGGAAATGGACGAAGCGATGCGTGCCATGGAGGAGCGGAGCATCTATTTGGTGGACTGTGAGGAACTGCTGCGGTACTGGCGGCTGGTACAGCTGACCAAGCAGCTGGTGCAGGCGGAGGAGGGCATCACGGCGGAGTATCACCTGGGCGCACCGATGACCTGCGGCGCCGTGTCGCTGCGCAGTTGCTGCTGCGGCTTCGATGACCAAAACGGTGCGGGGGAGATCTGGCGGGAGATGATGCTGCTGGCGGATACGGTAGATCTGAGTGCCGTCTCGGCGGAGGAATTTGTGGTAGATATCGGCATCAGTGATGTGCTGCGCCGCTGTGAACTGCCGCGGGACGGGGAATAGACTGCCCTTTTGGACTTTCCGCGTGGGGGAGAGAAGGGGGGGAACAGCGCTTTTTTGGGCTTTTCCGGAGCTGCCCGCCGCCCCTGCGGGGCGCGGCTCCCTCCGGCTTACCGTTCCCCCTCTCTCCGGTGCGCCGTACCCCGCCGCTTGTGAAAAATCTTCGAAAAAAAGAAGAATTTACCCCTTGCCAAAACCGAAAAAACGCGCTACAATGGAATTAGAAAACGAACAAATGTTTGCAAATTAGCGGCAGGAAAGGGGCGAAGATACGGTGGAATCGGCGGAAAAGTGCTATATCGCCATTGACTTAAAATCCTTCTTCGCCTCGGTGGAATGCGTGGAGCGCGGACTGAACCCCATGACCACCAATCTGGTGGTGGCGGACGCCGCCCGCACCGAGAAAACCATCTGTCTGGCGGTCTCCCCCTCGCTCAAGGCACATGGGATCTCCGGTCGCGCGCGTCTGTTTGAGGTGGTACAGCGCGTGCGTGAGGTGAATAACGCGCGTCGCTGGTGCGCGCCGGGGAGGACGTTTACCGGGAAGTCCTGTCAGGCGCCAGCGCTTGCCGCCGACCCCGCGCTGGAGCTGGATTACATCGTGGCAAAGCCGCAGATGGCGCACTACCTGAAAGCCAGTACCGAGATTTACCAGACCTACCTGCGGTTTGTGGCGCCGGAGGATATCCATGTCTATTCCATCGACGAGGTGTTTATCGACGCGACGCCCTACCTGAAAACCTACGGGCTGACCGCCCGTGAATTTGCCATGCGGCTGGTGCTGGAGGTGCTGAAAACCACCGGAATTACCGCCACGGCGGGTATTGGCAGCAACCTGTACCTGTGCAAGGTGGCAATGGATATCGTCGCCAAGCACATAGAAGCCGACCGCAACGGGGTGCGCATCGCCCAGCTGAACGAAATGACCTACCGACGACTGCTGTGGGAGCACCGCCCGCTTACCGATTTTTGGCGGGTGGGGGCAGGCACCACCCGCCGGCTGGAGACTGCCGGAATGCACACCATGGGGGATATCGCCCTGCGGGCGGAGTGGGACGAGGAGTGGTTCTACCGCACCTTCGGCGTGAACGCCGGACTGCTGATCGACCATGCGTGGGGTGTGGAACCCTGCACCATCGCCGATATCAAGGCGTATAAACCCGCCTCCAGCAGCCTTGGCTCGGGGCAGGTGCTGCAGTGCCCCTACCCCAACGAAAAAGCCCGACTTATCGTGCGGGAAATGACCGAGGTGCTGGCGCTGGAGCTGGTGGAAAAAAAGCTGGTGACCGACCAGGTGGTGCTGACGGTGGGCTACGACATCGAGAACCTGAGCGACCCGACGCGCCGTGCCGCCTACCGGGGCGAGGTGACGACCGACCGCTACGGCAGACAGGTGCCGAAGCAGGCGCACAGCAGCGAAAATCTGGGGCGGCAGACCGCCTCCTCCCGCCTAATGACCGAGGCGATGCTGCGGCTTTACGACCGCATCACCGACCCCATGCTGCTGATCCGGCGGATCACCGTGACCGCCAACCATGTGATACCGGAGCGGGACGCCGCACCGCCGCCGGAGGGAATGCAGCTTTCCCTATTCGGCGACGCGGCGGAGCAGGTACAGAAAGCCGTGGAGCAGGAGGCGGAGCTGGAGCGGGAGCAGCACCGCCAGCAGGCGATCATCGACATCAAGAACCGCTACGGCAAAAACGCCATTCTGAAGGGCAGCAGCTATCTGGAGGGGGCGACAGCCCGGGAGCGGAACAAGCAGATCGGCGGGCACAAGGCGTAAGCTGCCGGTTGGTATTTGGCTGGGGCAAAGCCGGTGAGGAAGTGCCCCGCAGGGGCGGTCATTTGGAGAAAGTCCGAGGTGGGCGCCCCGCAGGGGCGGCGGCGAAGCCGCCGCGGGTGCCGCCCGCAGGGCGGCGCCACGAGGCGAAGCCTCGCCCTGCGGGGCGCGTGAAACCTGGACTGAAAGGCAGGCCCAAAAAACAAATCAAGCCGGAGGTCATGGAGAGGAAAAAGCCTGCGAGGATTGGAAAGTTGAGAAAAGGTGGGCGACGCTTTGGGAAACGCCGCAAAATAGGCTGATACAGTGTGACGGACTGCCGGACGGGGGACGAAAAAATCTGCCGCAAGGCGAGAAAGGAGGGCGGAACATGGAAAAGCGATATGAGGAGATCATCGGGCGGGGGCGGCGGTACAGCCCCAAGCACCCGCCGATGCCGAACCGGGAGCGGGCGGTGCAGTTTGCGCCGTTTGCGGCGCTGGACGGACACGAGGACGCGCTGCAGGAGACGGCGCGGGTGACGGAGCATGAGACCGAGCTGACCGAGGAGGAAAAGGCGGCGCTGGACCGCAGGCTGCAGGCGCTGAGGGAACGGCTGGGCGAACAGCCGGAGGTAACGGTGGGCTACTTTAAGCCGGACGAGCGGAAAGCCGGCGGCGCCTACCTGACCAAGACCGCCCGCCTGAAACGGATAGAGGAACACCCTGCTGGACTGCTGTTTACCGACGGCAGCAGTGTGGCGATGGAGCAGATAAGGTGGATAGAAGCCTGCCCGTAATGGGGAATGTATTGTGGGCGGGGCGGTTCGCCTGTGTGGGATTTGATGGGGTTTTGTCCATTGCGCTGTGACGCGCGGTGTGATACAATACCCTAAGCAAGG
Organism: uncultured Angelakisella sp.; assembly: GCA_934524965.1. Classification (GTDB taxonomy): domain Bacteria; phylum Bacillota; class Clostridia; order Oscillospirales; family Ruminococcaceae; genus Angelakisella. The sequence continues at coordinate 21,539 of CAKSYU010000001.1, read as the reverse complement.
AAAAAGACCCGCGGACGGCGGGCTGACCACGACAGGGGGAAAGCGAAAGTGCGAAGTGTTTTACTGGTATGCCACGGCAATATCTGCCGCAGCCCGATGGCGGCGACGCTGATGCGGGTGATGGCGCAGGCTGCCGACTGGGGCGACTCCCTGTGGGTGGACAGCTGCGGGGTGAGCGACGAGGAGGAAGGCAACCCGATGGATCGGCGGGCGGTGGCGGTGCTGCTGGCGCACGGTATCCGACCGGCAAGGCACGAGGCACGGCGCTTTGGCAAGGCGGACTACGCGGCATTTGATGATATCCTGTGTATGGAGGAACGCAACCGGCGGGGACTGCTGCGGCTGAACGGTGGCGACCCTGAGGGGAAGATCCGGCTGCTGCTGGACTACACCGACGATCCGCACGATATTGACGACCCGTGGTACAGCGGCGACTTTGAAAAGGCGTACCGTGAGATCCGCGAGGGCTGCACCGGCTACCTGAAGCAATTTAGAGTGAAGTAAAAGGAGATCCCCCGAATGAAAATGACCAAGAGAATCTTAGCGGTGCTGCTGGCGCTGCTTTTGCCGCTGCTGATGGCGGTACCCGCACTGGCGCTGACCAGCTATGAGCTGTTTGCCCGTTGGGAGCAGGACGGCTATCCGGACGATGTGGCCGGCGTTTTTTACAATACCGAGACGAGCTGTTTGGCGATCCTGCTGACCGATAACACCGAGGCACGCCAAAAGGAGCTGCGGGAGACGCTGACCGACGGGGAAACGCTGACCTTCTTTGCCGGTGAGTACAGCCACACCGCACTGGCGGAGCGTGCCGCTGCCATTACCAAGGACATGGCGGACAACGGGTTGACCGGGACGGTGAGCATCGGCTGGGGAGCGAGCAGTGGCTATGGTCCGGAGGGGAAGGATTTCCGGGTGGTGATAAAGACTGATGCGACAGAGGTGGCTGCCCTGACTGAGCGCTATGCCGAGTATGACAGCATGGTGGCGGTGGAGGAGAACGCCGAGCCGGTGGTGCCGGATACGCCCGCGGAGCCCGAAAAGGAGGGACTTTCCGACTGGGGGATCATCGGGATCGCGGCGATCGTGGCGGTGGTATTTATCGTCATCATCACGGTGGCGGGCAACAAAAAGCGCGCCAAGAAGAACGGGGAGCAGGGGAATATCCAGCTTTGAGGATTTGCGAAGAATAAAAACGGACGGTTCTGCCCGAGCGGGCGGAGCCGTCTTTTTGCTGCTGTTGAACATCTGGTGATGTGGCTGACACGCTTTTTGCGCCGGTTTTCTGCGTCGACCTGTCACCGGTTGATATTCCGGTGTGGTTCTGGTACTATTAGAGGGGACGGTGCGCCCTTCCGGATCACCGGAAAAGAGAAAATACATGCAGGAGGAAAGCCCAATGAAAACAGTATATAAGCTGCTCCTTATCGGTATCGGCGTTATTCTTTTGACTTTCGGCGCCTGCGGAAAGCAAGCTGCTGATCTCCCGAATGAAGGGCAGACGGGTGCGCTTTTATCCGGGGAGGAGTTGGCTCAAACCGGAAAATCCGCAGTAGAAAAGTGGGCGACCATTGGATATATCGTTTCGGAGCCGCTTTACAATACGACGCTTTCACTGCTTGGGCAGAACGAACTTCGGGAAATATACAGCGCTCACATCTTCGCCAGTGGTTTGGACAGCTCTCTGGTAAGAGAAGATGAGCAGACGACTTTCTGGACGGATCGGAGTGGTCTTGAACAGTTTGCGCGTGAGTATTTTGGGCTTGACTTCAACAGTCAGGAAAACGATCTGCCGGAGGGCTGCCTTGCCGACAATGGCGATGAAATTCAGTTTTATTTTAACAGTCGGTTCTATGTTGCGCCGCCCGAACAGTACCAATATGAATTGATCGGCTGTACCCAAAATGATGATAATTCCTTTACCGCAGAGGTTGAAATAAAGAGCGAGGCTGTTCCCAGTCTGGATATTGATGCCAAAGTAATAAATGCGTCTTTGGTTTTCCGGATAGAGAATGATACGGCGGTTTTCCTCAGCGCTTCGACTTAAAAAAGGCATCGGGAATGCGTTTGCATTCCCGATGCCTTTTTTGGAGAGCTGGGGCAGGGAGAGACGCCCGCAGGGCGCTCCGGCGCAGCCGGAGCCACCGGACGAAGTCCGGTGAAGCCGCCGAAGGCGGCTTGCCCTGCGGGCGTATTTTAGATTTTGCAGGGGTTGGAGCGGAAAGGGGGTCAATCCACGATATGACGGATCTTTTCGAGATCGCCGCTGCACAGCGACGCCATATTCCGGAAGATCTTTTCCGCGTCCCAGTCCCACCACTTCAGCGCCAACAGGTACTCGGTCAGTTCCGCGTCGAACCGGGGGCGGATCATGCGGCAGGGGTTTCCACCGGCGACGCAGTAGGCGGGGATATCCCGTGTGACGGTGGAATTGGCGGCGATGATGGCGCCGTCGCCGATGTGGACGCCCGGCATGACGGTGACATTCTGCCCGATCCACACATCGTTGCCGACGACGGTATCGCCCTTGAACGGCAGTTCTTCGAGCGAGGGAACAAACCGCTCCCAGCCGCCGCCCATGATATTGAATGGGTAGGTCGTTGGGCTGCACATGCGGTGGTTCGCCCCGTTCATCACGAATTCGATGCCCTTTGCGATGGCGCAGAATTTGCCGATGATGAGCCGGTCGCCCAGAAATTCGTAATGGTGGGTGACATGCTCCTCGAATTTTTCGGCGCCGTTGATATCGTCGTAGTAGGTGTAGTCCCCGACAAGGATATTCGGGCGGGTGATGACATTTTTGATAAAGACGACCTGGCGGATACGCTCATTGGGATAGATGCTGGCGGGGTTTGGCCCTGTCATAGAAAAAGCCTCCTTTGGAAAGAATGCGGGACGGCAGGCGTTTACCGCGCGCTTCGGCGCTCCAGCACGGCAATATTTTCGATGTGCTCGGTGTGGGGGAACATATCGACGGGCTGGAGGAGGGTGACGCGGTAGCCGCCCTTTTGCAGCAGGGCAAGGTCACGCGCCTGTGTTTCGGGGCAGCAGCTGATGTAGACGATGCGGCGGGGCGACAGCCTGACGGCGGCGGAGAGGAGCTCCGGCGTGCTGCCGCTGCGGGGCGGATCCATCAGGAGGACATCGAGGGGGAGGTGCTGTTCGGCGGCGGAGAGCAGCCAGCGGGTGGCATCGGCGGCGACAAAGCGGATATTTTCGACCCCGTTTTCCTTAGCGTTGCGAATGGCGTCCCGCACGGCGGCGGGGTTCTGCTCCACGCCGATGACCTCGCCCGCCCCCGCCGCGGCGATCATGCCGATGGTGCCGATGCCGCAGTAGGCGTCCAGCACCCGTTCCCTGCCGGTGAGGGCAGCCGCCGCGATGGCGCGGCGGTACAGCACTTCGGTCTGGGCGGGGTTGATCTGGTAAAAGGAGCGGGGCGAGATGCGAAAGCGCATGCCGCACAGGGTATCGCGGATAAAGCCCGCGCCGTACAGAATCTGCTCCCGCTCGCCCAGCAGCACACTGGTGCGGCGGTCATTCACATTCTGTACGATGGTGGTGATCTCGGGGTGCTCCTTCAGGAGAGCCTTAATGAAATTCTGGCGGGAGGGGAATACCGGTGTGGCGGTGACCAGCACTACCATGACCTCGCCGGTATGCACACCGCGCCGCACCAATACATGACGCAGAAAGCCGGTGCGGGCGTCCTCATCGTAGGGGGCAAGGCGGAAGGAGGGCAGCAGCCGGCGGACGGTGGCGATGATGGCGGCGGCGACTTCGTCCTCATTGAGGCAGCGCTCGATATTGACGATGCGGTGGCTGCCCTGTTCGTAGGTGCCGGCAATGACGGTGCGGTGGGAGCGATCCCAGCCGAAGGCGGCTTCCACCTTATTGCGGTAGTGGCAGGGATCTTCGGCACCCAGTATGGGCTGTACCCTGCCGAAACGGGAAAGGTGCTTCTGGGCGATAGACTGCTTATAGGCAAGCTCCTCGGGGTAGGTGAGGTGCAGGAGCTGGCAGCCGCCGCAGCGTTTATGATAGGGACAGTTGAGTTTTTCCATGGTGGTTCTCCGGGTAGTAAGGATAGGGAGTATAAGGGGGAGACGGCGGGGAGGGCGCCCCCGAAAAGTGGGCTTTTCGGGGGCGGGGAGGGCGCCCCCGCAGGGGGCGCCCGACGCGGCGCGGAGCGCCGCAGCACGCCCGCCGGTGCCCGCGGTTTGCAGAAATTCAGCGGGGAAAAGGGCGGGAGATGAACGATCCCCCTGTGAGGGTGGGGGTCAGCGCAGGGTTTTAAGGTAGGCGGCGTAGGCGGAGGGGACGGGGTAGCGCTCGAAAAGCTCCGCGACGGGAACCGAGATGCAGCCGTTCCACAGGGGAGCATCAGGCGGCAGCTCCACGCGGCAGCCCTCCATCTGCCATTCGATGTGGGTGAAGATATGGACGGCGTGCCCCAGCGGGGTCACGGCTTCGGCGGGGACGGAGAGCAGCTCCGCGACCTCGGCGGCGGTGTGCAGACCGGAGAGGGAGGGGAACTCCCACAGCGAGGCGAGCAGTCCATCGGCGGGGCGCTGGGTGATCTGCACCTCCCCCGCGCGGCACAGCAGCAGTACCGTTTTTTCCTCCTTGCGGCGGCGGGGCTTTTTCTGGCGGGTGGGCAGGGAAAGCTGGGTGCCGGCGGCGTAGGCGCCGCAGAGATCCCGCACCGGACAGCTCTCGCACAGCGGACGCCCGTTGGGCAGGCAGACCAGCGCGCCCAGCTCCATCAGGGACTGGTTGAAATCCCCGACGCGGTGCCGGGGCAGCACCTCCCACACCGTTTGACGGAATTCCTTTTTGACGGAGGTATCCTCGATATTGCGGTCGTCGTTCATCAGGCGGGCGGCGACCCGCAGTACATTGCCATCTACGGCGGGCACCCGAATATCAAAGGCGATGGAGGCGATGGCACCGGCGGAGTATTCGCCCAGCCCCGGTAGTTTGCACAGCGCCGCGAAGTCGGCGGGGAGGGTGCCGTCATACTGCTCCATCAGCAGGACGGCGGTTTTTTTGAGGTTGCGGGCACGGCTGTAATAGCCCAGTCCCTCCCACAGCTTGAGGAGCTGCTGCTCCTCCACGGCGGCAAGGGCGGGGATATCCGGCAGGGCGGCGGTAAAGCGCTCGAAATAGGCGATGCCTGCCTCTACGCGGGTCTGCTGGAGCATGACCTCCGAGATCCAGGTGCGGTAGGGGCTGGGCTGCTCCCGCCACGGTAGGATACGGCGGTTCTGATCGTACCATTGTAAAAGCTGCGCGGGGAGCGCAGAGGGAAGCTGCGGCATAGTTGCCCTCCTGTACCAAAACGATTTGCGATATTGCGAAACAGAAAATGAAAAAGAAAATATACGGTTTGTATATAGCCTGGGAGGAGAGGAGACGCCCGCGGGGCGTTCCGACGCAGCCGGAACCGGCGGCGGAGCCGCCGAGCCCGCCCTGGGGCGGGCCGCCCCGCGGGCGGGTTTGCCTACGGCAGACCTGTATTCTATCCTTAATTATACCACATGCCAGACCGCTGTGGCAACGCTCGGTTCATTGACAGCTGTGCCGCAAAATGATAAGATAAACATGGAGATTTATCTGAAAATTAAGGAGGCAATTCTGCCATGTCTATCCGTGATTCCTATTACTTTGCGCTGCTGGAGGTGCATAACGGGCGCCCCATCAGTGTAAAGACCTGCTTTAAGGGACAGCAGGGCGACCTGACGACCCTTTCCCGTACCGTATGCCGCTGCCAGCGCCAGCCTGATGGTTCGCTGGCGCCCGAATACGGCTTTGACGAGGAGGAAAACGCCAACTGCTTTATTGACCCGCTGACCCCCCGTGAGCGCCTGATCATTTTGGGCGGCGGGCACATTGCCCAGCCCCTGTGCGAATTTGCCGCCCGCTGCGACTTTGCCGTGACGGTGGTGGACGACCGCATGGAGTTTGCCAATGAAGCACGCTTCCCACTGGCGCGAGAGGTCATCTGCGACGGCTTTGAGAGTGCCATTGAGAAGCTGCGCATTACCGCCTACGACTTTGTGGTGGTCATCACCCGCGGGCACCGGCACGATGCCAACTGCCTGCGCGCCCTCTTTAAGCAGCGGGAGCCTGCCTACCTTGGCATGATCGGTTCCCGCCGGCGGGTACGGGGACTTTTGGAGATGCTGAAGGAGGAGGGACTGGACGAGGAGCGCCTGGGGAGGATCTGCACCCCCATCGGGCTTGCCATCGGCGCGGTCTCTCCGGCGGAGATCGCCGTTTCTATCCTTTCGCAGGTCATTGAGTACAAGCGGCTGCACGGCGGCGCCAACCGCGCCATTAATACCTCCGACCTTGACCTGGCGGTGGTGGAGCAGCTGATGCTGGTGCAGGAGCCGGTGGCGCTGGTCACGGTCATCGAGACGAAGGGCTCCACGCCGCGCGGTATGGGCGCCATGATGTATGTTTACCCCGATGGGCGCATCGTGGGCAGCATCGGCGGCGGGTGCAGCGAGGCGGCGATCCTGCGGGACGCTTTGGACATCATCGGCACCGGCACCTACCGTGTCATTGATATTGATATGACCGGTGATGTGGCGGAAAGCGAGGGCATGGTCTGCGGCGGCATTATGAAGGTGCTGGTGGAGGACATTCCGCTGGATATTTACGACGACTGATCATAAATAAAAAATATTCCCCGAGAGACTGCTTGTGTTTCTCGGGGAGTTGTTTTTTATCGGGGGATATAGAAAGCGGACGGTTAAAAGAGAGTGCAGACCCACGCGAGCACGGCGCAGAGGGGCAGATATAAAACGAAATGCAGAATGTGGGATTTTTATTGTAGCCGAACATGTGCGGACCTACGATGCCTTTCAGCTCCGGATAGAAGTGGGGGAAGAAATTGGAGTGGCAGAGCAGCACCCAATCGAAGAAAAGGATATCGTAGAGCTCCATGCCGTAAAGCATGAAAAAAAACCGCAGGAAAAACCGAGAGAAGCCGAAGCCGTTTTTTATGCCGTTGAGAGCGGCGAGGACAAACGCGCCGAGAAAGAGCAGGACCGCGAGGGAGACAATTCCCCAACCGACGGCGTGGGCGCCGAGGAAGCGCTCCTTTTTATCGGGGATCGCCGCCAGATTTTCCTTGGGCGCGGAGGAGAAAAAGCGCTTATCCTGCATGAAGCCGACGCCGCCGTAAAGCAGGAGAAAGTAGCCGACCATGATCATGAGGAGCGCAAGGAGCGTTATTTTCATTTGGTTTTGACCTCCGGTATGGTTGATGGGGCGCCCGATGAGGCATAAGAAGTTAGGGGGGAGAGAACGACCCGCAGGGTCGTGGCGCCCCGTAAGGGGCGGTGCGCGGCGGCTTTGCCGCCGAAACCGTCCGAAGGACGGTTTGCCCTGCGGGTCGTATTTCAGCTTTGGCAGGGGCTTTGGACGGAGAGCTTTTGCAGCAGGGAGACGGCGAAGCGGCGGGTACTTTCCGCCTTTTCGGGGGTCATAAAGACCGATTTATAGCCGGCGTCATGCACCACCAGCTGTCCCAGATAGCGCAGTCCGGAGTGCTTGCAGTAGCGCATAAAGCCCGCTTCCCACAGGTCGGCGCCTTTTTCGGGCGGGTAGCCGCAGGTGGTCAGCAGGGCGGCGGGCTTGCCCTGCCACAGGGCGGGTCCCTTTTCCTCGCCGTAGTATTTGTTCATGCCGTAAACCAGCCGGTCTAAAACGGCTTTCATGGGCGGGGTGCAGTACCACGAATAGATGGGGGTCGCAAGCACCAGAAGGTCGCACGCCAGTACGGTGTCAAAGACCGTTTGCATATCGTCGCGCAGGGCGCAGCCGAAGATGGTCCAATCCTGCTGGCAGGTGCGGCAGGCACGGCAGGGCAGCAGCTCCATATCATAGAGCCACAGGGTGCGGCAGGTGCAGCCCGCAGCCTCCAGCTCCCCGGTAAAGGGGCGCAGCAGCGCCTGCGTATTGCCGTTTTTACGGGGGCTTCCCATCAGGATACAGACATTCACGGGGTTCCTCCTTGCTTAAAAGACAAGCTGTACCAGCAGCATATAGCAGATCGTGCCGCCGGCAATGGAAAGCAGCATCTGACGCTTCCACAGGTGCAGCCCCACGGTGACGGCAATGCCGATGAGTTCCGGCAGACCGTAGCTGTACTGTAAAGGGGTGACATTGCGCAGGCAATATACCACCAGCATGGCAAAGATGGCGCCGGGCAGCACTTTGCCGAGGTACTGGATATAGCTTGGTGTGGGGCGGCGGGCGCTGAATACCGCGAAGGGCAAAAAGCGGGTGAGCATGGTGGCTGCCACGCACATGGCGATGGTGATAATCTGTTGGGCGAGGGTCACGGTGCGGTCACCTCCCCCTTTTTCTCCAGCGGGCGGCGCAGAGCGGAAAGCGCCGCCAGAATGCAGACCATGGTGGGAATCAGGAAGTTATCCGCACCGAAAAGGAGCAGGCAGCCGACACTGGCGAGGAGCCCTACCCATTCGCTGGTGTGGTGCTTTTCCTTGAGCCACTGCTCCATAAAAATAACGACGAACATGGCGGTCATGACAAAATCCAGCCCCTCGGTATTGAAACGGATCAGGCTGCCCAGCACGCCGCCCAAGGTGGCGCTGCCCACCCAGTAGAGCTGATCAAGCAGTGTGACGAAGAAATAGAACCAGCCGCGGTCAATGCCCTCGGGGATCTGGGCGGTGTAGTTGATACTGAAGGTCTCATCGCACATGCCGAAGATGAGATAGGGTTTTTCCAGCCCAGCTCCTTGAATTTATCCAGCATGGAGATGCCGTAAAAGAGGTGGCGCGCCTGGATCATCAGCGCCATCAAAAAGCACTGCAGCGGGGCGTAGGGCGCCAGCAGCATGCTGACGGCGACAAATTCCAGACTGCCGCCGTAGATGGTGAAGCTCATCAGCAGGGGGTACCAGAAGGAGAAGCCGGAGACATTCATATAAATGCCGTAGGTCATGCCCAGAAAGCAGAACCCCGCAAAGATGGGAATGGTGTAGGGGAATGCCGCACGGAACGCGGCGGCAACGGCTTGTCCCCCGACCGGTGCGCCGGTGGGAGGAATGGTGACGGGTGTAGTGGTGGGAGAATTGCGCATAGAGATAAATTCCTTGTGAAGATTACTGTGCCGCTATTTTAACACCGCGGCGGTAGAGTTTCAAGAGGGAAGCGGGAAGAAGGGGTAAAGCAGGGGGAACATTTTGTGGTGGGAAAAAGGAAAGACCCGCAGGGTCGCAGGGGCACCCCTGCGCGGCGGCGAAGCCGCCGAAACCGTCCGAAGGGCGGTTTACCCTGCGGGTCGTATATGCGGTTTAGTAAAATTCAGCCGAGGAGCTGGCGGAGCACCAGCACCATGATGACGCCAGCCATTAAAGCGGGCATGGCGGCAAGGCGGTCGCTACCGCCCGCTTCGGCGGGGATCAGCTCCTCGCAGCTGATGGTGATCATCAGTCCGGCGATGCAGGCGGTGACCATGCCCATGGTATAGGCGGGGACACCCTGCCACAGCAGCCGTCCCAAGGCATAGCCCAGCAGGGTGGGCAGGCAGGTGGAAAGGGAAAGCCAGAACGCACGGCGGCGGTCATGGGTAGCGTAGCGGTAGGGGGCGGCGGTACAGATGCCCTCGGGAATATCGTGGGTGGCGATGGCAATGGCGATGAGCAGCATGGTGCGGCTTTCGCTGCCCGCTGCCATGGCGATGCCCTCCGGCAGGTTGTGCAGCATGATGGCGGCGACCATCAAAAGGGCGGTGCGGCGGGCATTGCCGCTACTGCCCGCGGTGGGCTGGGGCAGCAGATGGTGCAGCGCCAGCACCCCGAACACCCCGACGGCAAGCCCCGCGGCGCAGCCGGCGGGGGAACAGGCGGCAAGGCTTTCGGGGAGAAGCTCCAGAAAGGAGAGGGTGAGCATGGTGCCGGCGGCAAAGGCGAGCAGGCGGCGCAGCAGCCCCTCCCGACTGGGGACGAGTACCCCGATGGCGGAGCCGATGAGCGGTCCGAGGACGGCAACGACCGGCACCCAAAGTGTCTCCTGCATGACAAGCCCCCCTTTTTGGCATATATATGCGATAAGGGGTAAAATGATGTGGCATTCGGGCGCGAACTCTGATATAATAAAAGTAGTCTTATGGAAAAAGGAGAGACATGATATGCAGAAACCGGCACTGGTCATTATGGCGGCGGGTCTGGGCAGCCGCTACGGCGGGCTGAAGCAGGCGGAACCGGTAGGCCCCCATGGGGAGCTGATCATTGATTATTCCATACACGATGCAATGAAGGCGGGCTTCGGTCGGGTCATCTGCATCATCAAGCCGGAAAACCGCGAGATCTTCGAGGAGCGGATCGGGCGGCGGCACACCGAGGCGAAGATAGAATACGCCTACCAGCGCATGACTGACCTGCCGGAGGGCTACTCCATTCCGGAGGGGCGGCAGAAGCCGTGGGGCACCGCCCATGCGGTGATGTGCTGTGCCGGTATGCTGCGGGAGCCTTTCGCGGTCATCAATGCCGACGACTATTACGGTCCCGAGCCGTTTGAGGAGCTGTATGGCTTTTTGACCGCGCCGCATGAGGAAAACGGCAAATTGCAGCTGTGCATGGCGGGTTACCGGCTGGTAAATACCCTTTCCGATAAGGGGACGGTGGCGCGCGGCGTCTGCACCGTAGATGAAAACGGCAAGCTGACCGATATAGATGAGCGGCTGAAGATAGGCTGGACGGCGGACGGGCGCATTACCGATGTGAGCCGAGAGGTGGAGGTGGAATACGCGCCGCAGACCCCCGTTTCGATGAACTGCTGGGGTTGCCCGCCGGAGCTGATGGAGGAATTCGCGCCGCGCTTTGTGCATTTCCTGAATACCATGAAAGACCCGCTGAAGAGCGAGTTCCTGCTGCCGGAGATGATAGGCGACCTGCTGCACGAGGGGCGCGCCGAGGTGACGGTGCTGCCTGTCCACAACAAGTGGTATGGGGTGACCTATCGGGAGGATCACGAAAAGGTGGCAGCTGCGATGGCGGAACTGACTGCTCAGGGACTTTATCCGGAGGTTCTGAAGTAATATACATAGGGGGGCAGCCGGCGGCTGCCCTCTTTTGTGCCTTTTGCAGGGCGTATCTGCCCCACTGATGAGAGCGAGCAGCAGAAAGAGAATTGACGGCGTGACGGGCAGAGGACTATAATGGAGCCGGAAAGAACGAGACAAGGGGGAATTCGGGTGAAAACAAGAGAGGACGCGGTGGCGGCGTGTATGACGCTGGGCGGCTGTTATGAGGACTACCCCTTTGACGACCCGAACTGGACGGTATGCGGCACTGCGGCAGTCGGCGCAGCTTTGCGCTCATCTTTGAGCGGGAGGGCAGGATATGGGTGAATGTCAAGGCGGAGCCGATGTGGGGTGAGCACTGGCGGCGCACCTATCCGGCAGTGGTACAGGGTTACCACATGAACAAGCGGCACTGGATCAGCATTATACTGGACGGGAGCATGACCGATGAGGAGATCCTGCCGCTGATAGCGGAAAGCTGGACGCTGACGGCACCGAAAGGCAAACTTGGGAAGGTAAAATGAAGCAGCTTTTGATAAAACTAAAAAAAGATCCGGTATTGGCGGCATCGCTGGTGCTGGCGGTTGCTTCCGCTTTTTGGGTAAAGCCCACGGCGGTGTATATCGGGTATATTGACTGGCGGGTGCTGGCACTGCTGGCGGCGCTGATGCTGGTGGTGGCAGCACTGGGACAAGCCGGTTTATTTGACGCAGTAACGGCGGCGCTGCTGCGACGGGTAAGGGACACCCGATGGCTGGCGGCAGTACTGGTGGGAATATGCTTTTTTGCGGCAATGCTGCTGACCAACGATGTAGTGCTGATCACTTTTGTGCCGCTGACGCTGATGCTTACTGCCGGTACCGGTGCGGAACCACTGACCATTCCCATCATAGTGCTGCAGACGGTGGCGGCAAACCTGGGCAGCGCCATGACGCCGCTGGGCAACCCGCAGAACCTGTATCTCTATTCCCTTTCCGGCATGGGACTGGGAGAATTCCTACGGGTGATGGCACCGGTGGCAGGGCTTTCTTTGGTATTGTTGGGCGCGGCAGTGCTGTGCCTGCCCCAAAAGCCGTTGGATGCGGCGAATATTCATCTAAACCGCCCCGATCGGCGGGGACTGCTGCTGTGGAGCGTGCTGTTCCTTGTGTGCCTACTGGCGGTGCTGCGGCTGCTGCACTACGGCATTGCGCTGGGGCTGGCGGTGCTGACGGCGCTGCTGACCGACCGCACCCTGCTGCGAAAAGTGGATTACAGCCTGCTGCTGACCTTCTTGTGTTTCTTTATTTTTGTGGGAAATATGAAGGCGCTGCCCGCGGTGAGTGAAATGCTTTCCGGCTTGGTGGACGGGCGGGAAATGACGATGGGAATCCTGCTTAGTCAGATCATCAGCAATGTACCCGCGGCAATGCTGCTTTCCGGCTTTACTGCCGATTACCCGTCACTGCTGCTGGGGGTAAACCTTGGTGGGCTGGGGACGCTGATCGCTTCGATGGCAAGCCTGATCTCCTACAAGCAGTACGCTGCCAGCAAGGGCGCACAAACCGGAAAATATATGGCGATATTCACCATAGTAAATGTGATGATGTTGGCGCTGCTGTGGGGAGCCGCGACACTGATCTATCACTGAAACGGGAGCGACATTCGTGCTTCCGCGGCACTTCGCACAGTAAAGAAGAAATATAACAAAAATGATATAAAATGAGACAAAAAATCGATATCAGGCGTATTGAAAGAAACTGCATTATGGAATAATGTGGGCGAAATTTTAGTACTCTTGATAAGAAATATCGATACAAAAAGGTCAATATTGCTAAACATTAACGACAAATAAGCGCATTTTGCACAAAGCAGGTGTGCGGTTATACCTTTTTTGAAACAGAGATAGATTTTTTTGGGATATCCCTATTCTATATGGTATGTGTTATAGTTTGCAGGCTGGGAGCTGCCTTAAGTCAAAGGTAGCTGAAACAGCAAAGCTGACACAGTACATAGGAAAAGGGGTATAGAGAGTATGGAAGCGATTGCTGCCATTGTGATCTTTGTATTGATGTTTGCATTGATCATTTTGGATAAGATACCGCGGCACTGGATCACACTGGGGTGCGCCGCGGCAACACTCATTATCGTGTTCGGCATCTGCATGAGGAGCCCGCAGGCAATCATGGAGACGCTGAACCTGAAAACGATCATCACCGGCAACTTCTGGATCAGCTCCGGAGAGAGCAGCTCCAGCGGCATCAACTGGGAAACGATCATCTTTGTCGCCGGCATGATGGTGATGGTGGAGGGTATGGCAAAGGCAGGCTTTTTCCGCTGGCTGTGCCTGACCATCGCCAAGGCGGTCCACTACAAGGTGATGCCCATTCTGGTGACCTTTATGGTGATGAGCGCTGTACTTGCCATGTTTATCGACAGCATCACTGTTATCCTGTTCCTGGCGGCGGTAACGGTGGAGCTTTCGCAGCTGCTTAAATTTGATCCGGTGCCGATGGTGCTGGCGGAGATCTTCTGCGCCAACCTCGGTGGTTCCGCGACAATGTGCGGCGACCCGCCCAATATCATTGTGGGTACCGCGCTGGGCTACAGCTTTTCGGACTTTATCACCAATACCGGTGTGATCGCGGGCGTGGCGCTTATTGTCAGCGTGGTATTCTACGCGCTGGCATACCGCAAGGAACTGACCGCTTCCGCCGCGGCGGCGAATGGACTGACGGTGCATTATCCCGACCCGAGCGAAGCCATCACCGATAAAAAGGAATTCGTACTGAGCTGCGTCATCTTCCTGTGCGCGGTGGTACTGCTGGTGACCCATGCCCAGACCCACCTGACGGTGGCGCTCATCGGCGTGGCGATCACCCTGCTGACGCTTATCTGCTTTGCCAAGGACGCCAAGGAGATCATTCGGGGCGTGGATTACCAGACCCTTCTGTTCTTCATCGGGCTGTTTGTGGTGGTCGGCGGTCTGGAGCAGACCGGCGTGCTGGTCATGATCGCCGAGTTCATCGGCAAGCTGTGCGGCGGCAACATTCTGGCGATGGTGTACATCGTGCTGTGGATTTCTGCTGTGGCAAGCTCGGTGGTTGACAATATTCCGTTTGCTGCTACAATGGTACCTGTTATCAAGACGCTGGCGGCAACCACCGGCGCAGACCTTTCCACGCTGGCGTGGGGACTTTCCATTGGTACCGATATCGGTGGCAGCGCCACCCCCATCGGCGCCTCCGCCAATGTAGTGGGCACTTCGGTCGTTTCCAAGGCGGGTCATCCGGTAAGCTGGGGTCGCTACTGCAAGACCGCGATCCCCGCGACGGTCATCGTGCTGGGTATTGCCATGGTCATCATCAAGCTGAGATATTTTTAACGCATGAGGGAGGACAGTATGGAAAACGATAAGCAGGTCATTATCACCATCGGACGGGAATACGGCTCCGGCGGACACCTGATCGCCGATATGCTGGGCGAAAAATACGGGCTGCCGGTGTACGACAGCACCATCATCGAGGTCATTGCCAAGGAGAAGAACTTGAACCTGGAGGAGCTGAAAAAGTTTGACGAAAAGCCCCGCAACCGGCTGTTCACCCGCTCCATTGACGGCTACAGCAATTCCCCCGAAGATGTCATTGCCTATATGGAATTCGACTTCCTGCGGGAGAAGGCGAAAGCCGGCGAGAGCTTTATTGTGGTGGGGCGCTGCGGCAGCTCCATTCTGAAGGGCTACAAGGGGGTCATCAGCTTCTTTGTGACCGGCGATATGCCGGAGAAGATCCAGCGCGTGGCGACGGAATTCCATGTCTCCAATGAGGACGCCGAAATGATGATCCAGAAGAACAACAAGAGCCGCAAGCTGTACCACAACTTCTACTGCAAGGAGAAGTGGGGCGACAGCCGCTACTACGAGCTGACCATCAATACCTCCCAGATCGGCTACGAGAAAGCCGCCGAGGTCATTGACTTCTACATTCAGAAGCGCCTGATGAGCTGAAGAAAATAAATATGAGAAGAACCTCCGACCCAAAGCGGGACGGAGGCTCTTTTCACGTTCGGGGCGGGCTTAGCCGCGGAAGGCGGGATTGAAGGCGTAGAAATTGCGGGAATCAAGATCGTCCTGTACCATGCGGAGGGCTTCGACGCAGCAAGCAAGGTGGAACGAATGCGATATCAAACTATATTTTCCACTTGATTTCCAGACTGGTTTCCGTTACACGGATCTGGTCAATAAGGCAGTCTACCACGGTGATCTTGTCACAGATCTGCAGCGTATCCCAGCGATTCAAATAGCCGCTGATCTCTCCGATATTCTCCCTGCGGGTATCCTCCAGCTGCGAAAGCTGCAGAGCAAGCGCCTGCTTTTCGGCATCTAGTGCGGCAATGCGGTCATTGATATAGCGGAGGACCGTTTCATTGGCGGAGGCAATTTTTTCGAGCAGCGAGGTGATCTCGGCGTCGAGCTCCTCGATGCGGGTCGTTTTTTGTACTGCCTGCAGATTGCAGCCCTCCTGCTCTGTCTTGGTGAGAACCTTGAAGTCGGCGAGCTTTTTCTGCATTTCCGCAAAGACGATTGCTTCGACAGCATCGGCATCAACTGAGCCGAAGGTGCAGCCGCCGGTATTGTATTTGTGGTTGCAGAGTAGGTAGCGCTTATCGACCTTGACCTTGCGGTGGGCGACCTTGGCAATGAGGGAATACCCGCAGTAGGCACATTTGATTTTGCCCGCAAGCCATGTGGCCTTTGCCTTGACGGGACGGGCGACGCTTTTATTGTTCATGCACTTGGAACGGCATTTGAGCCATGTTTCGGCATCGATGAGTCCCTCATGCGGGGCAAGGACAAGGGTTTGTCCCTGTAAGGAAACGGTTTTCCGACCGGCATCCCTGCCGGTATAAAGGTAGGCACCGTTGACGCCGATGAAGTCCCCGGGCGGATTGCTGATGATGGTGCCCTGTGCTCGGAAGAATTCGTACATCCGGTGATCGAACCGACCGTAGGCAGGGCAGATGACGAGATCACGAAGGCGGCTGCGGCTGAACAGCTTTCCGTTCCGGCTGTGCAGATTGTTCTGCTCCAGATAGCGCATGACATCACCGAGGGAGGTCTGCGGATCGGCGTAAAGGGAAAAGATCTGCCGGACGATGGCAACCTCCTGCGGGTTGGGGACGAACATTTTGGTATGCACGCCGTCGATCACCGTTTCCTTGAGATCGAAGCCGAACGGGGCGGGCCCGCCCATAAAGAAGCCGCGCCGGCTGCGGGAGGCGTAGGCATCGGTGATGCGCTGCTGAATAGTCTCACGCTCCAGCTGGGCAAAGATCATGACGATCATCAGCATGGCCTTGCCGATGGGGGTGCCGGTATCGAACTTTTCCATGGTGCTGACGAAATCGACGTGGTGACGCTGAAAGATATCCACCACATTGGCAAAGTCCAGCACCGAACGGCTGATGCGGTCCAGCCGGTAGACGATGACACGGCGGATCAGCCCGGCTTCGACATCTCCCATCAGTCTTTGAAAAGCGGGGCGATCGGTATTTTTGCCACTGTATCCTTTATCGGTATAAACCCTGAATTCTCTCTCGACCACTTCCTTTTTGCAGAATTCGACCTGACTTTCGACGGAGATGCTGTCCGCACGATCCACCGATTGCCGGGTGTAAATTGCGTCATAAAGAGTCACTTTTGCTCCCTTCTTCGCAAAAAGAAGCGGAGCTGCCGACACTTAAATTATAAGCGGGCAGCCCCTGCGGTTCAAGTGCCGGCAGACATATACTTCACGAAAATATCGTAGAGCTGCTGTTCGATATCCTTGCGAACGGCGGCTTTTTCATCGGGTCGAAGGGTTGGGACCTGCCCGACGACGGTGAAGGATTGGCCGCCGATGCGGTATTGATTGGTTTCAGATCGGTATGCTGCCACGGGCGCTCACCACCTTTTTGCGATGATTAAAAAGAAGTCGAGGGATTTTGCCCTTGCTTTTAGGATATGCTGCCTCGGCGAGAGGGTATGCCTGAAGGGCTCAAGACCTGTGGGGAGGTCGGTTGAGGTGGCAGGAAACATACTCCGCCAGGGCGGGGAGAGCGATGCGGATGCGGCGACCGAAGCGGTAGTGAGGCAGCTCGCCGCGGCGCAGGAGGGCATAGACCGCCGAACGGCTGATGCCGAGAACGATGCTGACCTCTTTGGCGGAGAGCCAGTAGCTTCTTTTAGGCATAGGTTGATTCCTCCTTTAAGTAGTAGGCTTGAAAGAGCTGCCCCTCACTGTCGATGAAGCGCCCGCGGGAGTCCTTGGGGATCAGCTCGGCGGCAGAGGTGTTATCGAGCGCGATCATGCTTAAAACATTGTCCGCACGGGAGCAGCAGCGGTAGGAAAGGTTGGTTTTGATCTGTGCCGGAACAGCGTTGACATCGGGACGCTGCACGCCGATGATGAGATGGATGCCGCAGGCCCGTCCCAATCGGGAGAGGGTGGCAAGACACTGTTCTACCTGCGCGATATGCTCCTTGCGGGACTTATCTGCGCCGGTTTTGTCAAGCGCTTCCGCAATCTCGTCAAAGGCGATGAGAATGCGAGGGAGATGCTGGTCGGTCACGGTATTGCAGCGGTCGATGTTATTGACCCCATGCAGCTTGAGCAGTATCATGCGGTGCCGGAGTTCTTCCGCAAGTGTTTGCAGCATGGAAAGGACATCATTCTCGTCGTAGGCGACGGTACAGTGCTCATGCCACCAAGGGGAAAAGTCGATGCCGCCCTTGTAATCGGCAATATAGACCCGGTAGCCCTTTTCCACCGCCTGCCGCAGCAGACAGCGCAGCAACACCGTCTTGCCGGAACCGGAATTGCCGGCAATGAGTAGGTGAGCGGTCTGGGAAAGGTCTACCGTGACGGTGCCGACCAAGCCGACACCGAGAGCGAGTCTTGCTTCTTCGGCAGGGAGAACATCGGGGGTGTATTCCGCATAGTCGGGGATCCCCTCACCGGCAGGGACGCAGGAAAGCCGGATGCGGTGCTTACCACGGGAGCAGCTCATTTTAATGACGCAGATATTGAGGGCGGCTTCTATTTCGGCTTGGTGATCCTGCCAATAGGATAGGGGCAGATCGGCAGAGTCGAATTCATAGCGCAGCAGACGGGGATCATAGCGATCCTTGCGGCGAGTAAGCAGCATGGGGGCTTCCCCGACCGAATTGACAATGCCGGCACGGGCGAGGGCACGAGAGGCTTTACTGGCTCCGAAGTGATAACCGAAAAGAATGATCAATGCCAGTAAGCCCGCGATGGTATAAAGAGGATACAGAGTACGGTGAATGCTGATGGCGAGAGCGGTGAAGGCATCTTCGGGAGCCGCCCCACTATGGGGCGGACCGAAAGTGACGATGAGAACAAGGTATGCCAGCAGGGCGACATAGCACAGAGACTTGCCCTGCAAGGCAACGGCACCCACATGCAGACGGAGCAGCAATCGCTCGGCGGGGGTTTTATCGGCATTTTTATTTGGCAAGAGGCTTCACTCCTTTATGTTGCGGCGGGCTCTTCCGAAACGGAGCGGAGCAGCTCGCCGGTGGTGTGATCCAGTCGGGTGCCGTCGGGACGAAATTCCACCACATGACCGATGCGGCGGAGAAAGGCATCCCATGCGGCGGGACTGATGCGATGCTCGATGGGGTACTGCTCCTCCGGCGGCAGGGTACTGACGATGTAGACGGTGGTATAGCACGCCACCCGATCGGTGTACCGGGCGGGGGAGCATAAGGGGGTGGCAGTCTAGATAGATGAGCAGATCGGATAAGGGGATCTGTCCCATAAAGCCCTCATACACCAGCACCGGATGCTCGTGGTAACCATCATACCGCATACTGGTAGACGGCGAGCCGTAATTGGTCACATGGCAGATCTCGGCGGCGGGGTGGGAAGCGTAGATAGTGCCGATCTTGCCGGAGGAGGTGGGACCATAGAGGTAGTGGACGGTGATCTCACGGTCCTGTGTACGGTAGCGGTCGGCAATCAGGGCCTGACGCAGCAGATCAATATCCGCCGAACGGAATATGTACTTGGGGGAGCTGCGGATGATCTCCGCCGTGGAAAGCCCGGCCTCGATGGCCTCGATGAGGTCGGCATCACGGATGCCACTTTCCTCCCGCTCTGTGGGCATGGTGCCGCCCTCCTCAAAGGTGCCGGGAACGGCGGTCTCGGCTTTTTCGGTCCCCGCCCATTTGCCCTCCTTTTTGATGTAGGCGCGAGCCTCGGCGCAGCTGCCCTGGCAGCTATCGAAATGGCAACCGGGGAACTTGCGGCGGATGGTATCGACCCGGATGGCGCCCTTTCTGTAAATGAACAGATGGGTATGCGGCGTGCCGGTGGTGGCAACCTCATCAGCGATACACCAGTAGTGGCATTGAGAGATGCCAAAATGTCCCGGATCGTTTCATGCCCCAAGCCACGCTCCGCCGGGTGCTGGATGGTCAGCATATATTTGCGATGCTGTTCGCATCCCATAGGGGTTTCCTCCTTTACAGATGAGGGTTTCTGCGACCGCGACCACCAAAGGGTAATACTATGCCTTTGGTGGTCCGCCGCTGCGCGGCGGGATCGGGGAGGACGAGGAGCAAAGCCCCTCGCAGCCACCCCGATGGCAGGGCATTACGCCTTCACAGGCCGGGACTTGTCGTCATTGCCGATAACCCTTACACCGGTGGCGGAGGCGGTATATGCCATGCGGCCGGTACGGTCCACATACGGGCGCACCTGCAGGTCGTTGAACTCGACCTGAGGCTCGCTGCCGCTGATGGGCGCCTGCAAAAGCGGCGCACCGGGGATCTTTACCGTCAGCTTATCGTAGCGGTGGACGGGCAGCATCACTTCGTACTTGTGACCCTGCGGCTCGGCATGGCGCTCCTTATCGGTGCCGTAGTAGTCGGGAACCACACTGACCAAGACCATGCTGCCAAGGCAGGCGGGGGCCAGATAAAGATTGGAATGAATCATGGTTTTTAGCTCCTTGTTAATTTGTAATAGCAATCCGGATTACATTTTCATTTTACCTTTTTTGGTGTGTGGAGTGGTTTCACCGATGAAACACTTTTGCCCCCTACCGAATTGGCAGGGGGCGACATGTTAATCAAGCGAGGTTATGGTAGGTATGCCGGCGTCATAGAGCCTTTCGTTGGTTTCCTGGAGTCCTTTTCCTTCCCGTATTGCCTCCCAGAATATATTCCACCAGGGGAAAACGGAGGAAAACAATGCATGGGTCTCATCTTCGTTGAGGTGCAGTGCTAAAGCGACAGCACAGATGGCAGAAATTTTTGGAGTGTATGTTTTTTCATCGCAGCGTCTATACCGAGTAATACGGCATATTGTAGCTTTATCCAGTTCGGCTTCTCGCGCTAAGCGCGCCGGAAGCCAATCGTGCTCATTCAAATAATTATTTACACAAATACTTAATGCATTTCTTGTTTCTACAGTTGGTCTCTTTTCGCTGAAAGCGTGATTATCAGCCAACAGGCATAGCCTTAGCGGTTAATACCTACCACCATGATGATGTGATGCAGGATAGATGCCGTAATAGTACGGGGCGATGAGATTACTACATTATACTGGGGCGTTGCTGCCGCGAATGCTGGATATCCAATGAGTTTGCAAGTAGTAAACATATCTATCATCTCCTTTCGTAGTATTTTTTGCATCATCAACATAGGTGGAAGGGGTGCGGGCGTGTAGGTCGAGACACTTCATTTGCGACCCATACCGCAGCCCGCAGGCGGTATGGGTATCTACTTAGTGGGTAGCATAGGATCACATATATGCAGCCTGTACAGCCCTACTCTTTTCTCTCACCCCATGTTATGGGGCGGACACAAAAAAGACACCATTCTCGGCGATTTTGAAAAATCGCGCAACAATAGTGTCTGAATATCGTTCACAGGTCTTTGACCTTCGTGCGTCTACCGCAGCCTAACGACTGTTTTCCGGTAAACCATTAAATAGTTTTACATTTTAATTATAACATACCACAAAGTGTATGTCAAGTTTTTTATATAGAAAACCCATGCTTCTTTAATCATTATTGCGCCCATTCCTTTCCGCTATATTCCGAGATACAAAAGGAGAATGCAACCCAATGTCTTTACATTGAAATGGGAGTCAACAAAGAATCTTTTTCTCTGCGCTGCTAAACGAATGAAAAGAAAACAGCGGAACACCTGCAGAAAGTCGATGCAATTTAAAAACCCTTGTACAGGAATCCAACAACAAGGGGATCCCAAAGCACAGAGGGCTTTGATTGATGAAATAGAACCAGATGAGTTGATTGGTTGAAATAAAGTGGAGTACTTGCGAGCTGTTTTTGCTAATCATTGGCTTACTAAGATGAAGCTTGTTGCAAAAAACCAATAGATGTATGAGACATTTATTTTCGTAAAGTATTTCCCTTAACGAAAAAAGGTGCATAGAATAGTAGCATTCACGATTCTTCCCACCGCT